>JANTGE010000211.1 GCA_024763085.1 Acidimicrobiia bacterium | reverse complement strand
CGTGCCATGTCCTACGGCTGGCTCGGGATCACACACCCGGCCGGAGTGGCCGGCTTGCGGCTATCCGAGTAGAGGACCGGGTCCGACGCCGGACCATCGCCCGGCTCGTCGGTGGTGAGGAACCGGACCAGGGTGCGGTAGACGGCGTCGGCATACGCCTGTCGGAATTCGGGGGTCAGCAGCAACTGTTCCTGGGTGGCGCTGTCGATGTAGACACCTTCGGCAATCACCGCAGGCACCTCGCTGTGCCGCAGGATGCCATAGAACTGGCGCCCGCCATAGATTCGCGACATGCGGGACTTCGCCCCGTTGAACGTGTCGCCGGTCCAGTTGGCGTCGAACTGGTCGAACGAACGCTGGAACTCCTCGACGAGCAGCCGGGCGAGCCGTTGCGACTCGGCCAGCACCTCCGGCTGCGACTGGTAGTAGACGTCGCTGCCGGGCGTGTCGAGTTCGATCACCCAGCCGGCGTTGGCGTGGATCGACACCAGCGCCTGGGCGTTGGCCGCGTTGGCGATCGCCGCCCGCGCGTCGAGCTGCACCTCATAGTCGGCGTCGGTCCCGGTGCGGGTCAGGATGACGCGCCCGGCAGGCGGGATCGGACCGCCGGCATAGATGTCTCCGGTATCCCAGTCGACCTGATGGGCGCTGGTGAGCAGATCCCGCACCCGGCGGGCGATGTCGAGCACGATCTCTTTCTCCAACGTCCCTTCGGGCCCGACGCCGCCGATGTTGCGTGGTCCGCCGTGCCCAGGATCGATGACGACCACTGCTTGCGAGAAGTCGAACCCGGGCCCGATCGTCACGTCCGGTGCCGCGGCTTCGGCCCGGACCTGGGAACGATGGACGTAGCCGGTGCTGCTGCAGGTGGTGAACACTTCGATCCACTCGCCGTCCCACGACAACGCGGCAAACGTGAGGCCCTCGCGAACCTTCATCGTTGACGTACCACCGGGGGAGTCGGCAAGGTCCGCTCCACCCCGGGCGATGGTGACCGTACCCAGGCCGGCGAACGCCGGGTCGATCCATGGTTCCGGCGGCTCTTCCGGCAGGACCGTCGACGGCACACCCCACAGCGCCAAGCTGGTCGTCGTCGAAGGGACCGTGGTCGTGGAGGTCGTCGGTGTCGAGGAGGGAGCCGCCATCGTGGATGCTGTCGACGGGGGAGCGGCGATGGTGGCGGCGACGGGCAGCGTCGTAGGCGGGCTGGGTGCCTCGCGTGACACCATGTCGAAGCCAGTCACCATCAGGATGGCGACGATGGCGGCTGCGGCGAATCGTCCGAATTTGCCCACGTCGGGAGTGTATCGGGCGGCGCGCAGCTGGCTTGGCAGCAGACCTCGCCAAGGGGGTGGTTACGCGAGGGTCCGCACGATAGGTTGTGCACGTTCGACCTTCTCTGGTCGCGACGCCCGTGGAGGTAAATGTGCTACAATGTAGAACATGGCTGAAGTTGGGATCCGTGCGTTGAAGCAGAATGCCTCTGCGGTGGTGGCCAAAGCGGCCGCCGGCGAGGTGGTCGTCGTCACCGACCGCGGACGCCCGGTCGTTCAGATGGGGCCGATCCCATCCAGCCGAATCGAGGCGCTGGTTGCCGCCGGCCGAGCAAGACGGGCTCGCCGCCGGCTCGGTGATCTGCCGGTGCCGAAGCGCCGCAAGCCTGGCGAGCCTGCTCTCTCCGAGGAACTGGCCCGGATGCGACAGGCCGAACGGGACTGAGGCGCTGTGTTCTACCTGGACACCTCGGCTGCGGTGAAGCTCGTGGTCGCCGAGCGGGGCTCCACCGCGCTACGCCGATGGCTGGCGTCACGAGACGACTGGATCTTCTCGAGCGATCTGCTGCGAACCGAGTTGCTGCGGGTGACTCGACGCGCCGCCCCTGAGCAGATGGTTCAGGCACGCGCGGTGCTCGACGCCGTAACCCTCATCGCCGTGTCGACGGAGGTGTGCGAGCGGGCCGCCAGGCTCGACCCCGAGGTTCTCCGGAGCCTCGACGCCCTCCATCTGGCAGCCGCGCTCGAAGTTGGAGACGACCTCGAAGGTGTGGTGACCTACGACGAACGCCTTGCCGATGGTGCCCGGGCGTTGGGGATCGAGGTCATTGCGCCCCGGTGAACCGTCGCTTCTGTCACTGCCGTAGCTGGAAGATTGCGAGGGAAGTGGGACGCAGTGTCACCAATGTGAGGTCGCCGGGTCTGTGTTCATTGACGGGACGGGCGCCTACACCCCGGCCGGGACTTCGCCACGATGGGACCGCTCGTGGCGTTCCACCAGGGCCTCCCACCGCTCGGCGACGTGCCCCTTCACGTGGGTCAGCATCGCCTCGTCGTGCATCAGCGGTTTGAAGCGCCCCTGCATCGAGAAGTAGTCCTCGACCGGGATCTCCGGATCCGGCCAGTGGGTGATCGTCGTCTCCCGGCCGTCGCGCACCTCGTAGAGGGGAAACACGTGGCTGTTGACCGCCCGGCGCATCACCTCGATCGACTCGTCCGCACCGATCTTCCACCCTGGGGGACACGCCGACAG
>JANTGE010000210.1 GCA_024763085.1 Acidimicrobiia bacterium | reverse complement strand
GTGTGATACCCGGTAGCCCCGTCCGGCCGTGGGGGTCGGCGGTCCGGAGGCTGAACGTTGCCGTCACCGTCGGTTGCCCGCACGGAGATCACGTGGCTGCCGGGCGTCGCCTCCCAGGCATACCGCCATTGGCGCCAAGCCTCGGAACCCGCCGACGGGCCGAGTTCTGCTTCCACCCAGGGGGCATCGTCGATCTTGATCTCGACCGCGGCAACGCCGATCGGTGGTGCCCAGGCAACGCCTGCAATCGGCACGGTTCCAGCGCCGACCTCTTGGTTCTTGCGGGGAACGTCGATCCGCGACTGGAGCTTGATCGGTGCCTCCTTGGCCCAACCGCGGGGTATCCAGTAGGCGTCGAACGCCTCCCAGGTCGTGAGTTCGATCTCGGCCAGCCACTTGGTGGCCGACACGTAGCCGTAGAGGCCGGCCACGACCAGCCGTGCCGGAAACCCGTGGGCCGTCGGCAGCGGCTCGCCGTTCATACCCACCGCCACCATGGCGGTGCGCCCATCGAACACTGCTTCGGTCGGAAAGCCGACGGTGAAGTCGTCGACCGACCTGCCGACGACCTGCGTGGCGCCCCCCTGCACGCCGGCTCGTTCGAACAGATCCGACAGCGGCACGCCGAGCCACCGGGCGTTGCCGACGTAACGGCCGCCGACGTCGTTGGAGACACAGGCCAGCGTGACGTCCCGCTCGACCATCGGCATGGCAAGCAGATCCTCGTAGGTGAGTTCCAGTGGCTTGTCGACGAGCCCGGCCACCCGCAGCGTCCACGTGTCGACGTTCACGCTCGGCGGCGTGAAAGCGGTGTCGATCCGGTAGAACGACTCGTTCGGAACGTAGAGCGACGTCACCCCGTCTACGTCCAGTGAAGCAGGCTGCGGACCCGCGGCCTCAACCGGCTCGGGAAGCACCAGTCCGAGGCGTGCCCCTGCCGTCGCCACGGCCTGCATCATCGACCTGCCGGCGAAAGCGGCGAGGCCGCCGGCGGCGGCGAACGCACCGGCCAACCGAAGAAAGTCGCGGCGGCCTTCGACAGCCTCCGCCTCTTTGCGTTTGAGCAACGCCAGTGTGCCGGCTGCGGCGAGAGTCATCACTCCAGCGCCGATCCAGGCGCCGACGCGTTGTCCGTCCCGCGAGGCGGCCAGCGCTCCGATCGTCGCCAGGATGGCGAACCCGACCGACCCGGCAGATACCGTCGACGCCGACCCGAACAGTGCACCGGCCCCGACCACCACCACCACGATGCCGACGATGAGCGCCGGCTTGTCGGCGGTGCCCAGCGTCGATACGGCGAAGTCTTTGAGGAACGGTGGGGCCAGGTCGACGACGCCGCCGGCTATCGCCTCAACCAGCGACGGGACACCGTCGAAGATGCCGGCGAGGAGCTCGCCGACGCCGAGGGCGACCACGGCAGCGACCACACCGGCAAGGGCATTCCTAACTTTCATGAGGCCTAGCGTATGGGAAACCGCAGGTAACGCCTAGCGATTCGGGGGTTGTTGAGGAATTGTTGCGATTTCCCTGGTCCCCCCTAGCGAGCAAAGCGAGCGCTTGTGCGGGGACATGGGTAACACTCTGAGGAGAACTGCCGGAGCGAGGTGAGGAGGGTGCTTCGCAGGAGCGAAGACGGGCTCTTTGGCCGGGGGATGCGCGTGCCCACCACCGTGAATGGCCCCGGTGTCACCCAAAACCCACAACTCAAAACTCAATACTCGAAACTCAAAACCGGCGCGCAGCTCCGGGGTAGGCGGGCCTGCAGATGACCACGCCGCTACCCTCCCGCCATGGCTCGCGTCGTCATCGCCGGGGCCGGCATCGCCGGCATCGCCGCCGCCTTCCATCTCGCTCGTGCGGGCATCGACGACATCGCCCTCGTCGATCCTCGCCCGCCGCTCACCGTCACTTCCGACAAGTCGACCGAGTGCTACCGGGTCTTCTGGCCGACCGAACCGATGTTCCGACTGATGGACCGGTCGGTTCGCCTGCTCGAACGCTTCGCCTCCGAAACCGGCAACGTCTTCGCCATGAACCGCCGCGGCTACCTGTACGTCACCGCCGACTCGGAACGGCTCGCCGACTTGGAACGGCAGGCAGATGCCGCTTCCCGGTTCGGCGGCGGACCGGTCCGGCGCCACACCGAACTGGGCACCTACGTCGCCAATCCGTACGGCGCTCTCGACCAGGGCCCGACAGACGGCTACGACCTCTTCGCCACCACCGAAGCCCTCCACGACGCCTTCCCCCTCCTGACCGAGGAAGCCATCGGCGGCCTTCACGTCCGTGACGCCGGCTGGCTGTCCGCCCAGCAGTACGGCATGTGGATGCTCGACGAAGTCCGCGGCTCTGGCGGTCGACTGGTCCACGGATCGGTCGACGGCGTCGACATCTCAGGTGGACGGGTCGCCGGTGTCCATGTCGACGGTGAACACCTTCCCTGCGACGTGTTCGTCAACGCCGCCGGCCCATTCCTCGCCAACGTCGGCCGCCTCGTCGATGTGGACCTACCGGTCTTCTCCGAGCTCCACCT
>JANTGE010000209.1 GCA_024763085.1 Acidimicrobiia bacterium | reverse complement strand
CCGATCCCGGCGACGATGAGCATGGCGAGGTCCCGCCCGCGGCGTCCTCTGAGTATGAGCGAGATGAGGCTCGAGAAGGCCCGGCTGCCGATGAGGAGCATGAGCAGGAGCAGGACGGCGGAGACAACCGAAGCGAGGACTGCTGCCGGGCTGTGGCCGAACAAGGCAACGTCGTCGTAGAGGAGCACCAGCGGAATGATCAGGGTGGGGGTGACCATCGCGGCAGCGGTGAGCCCGGCCATCAGCTTCAGAGGCGCGATTGGCGCGAGGGAGAACCGTCCCGGGTCGAGTGTCTCGTCGAGAGGGAACAGCAGCACCGGGAGGGTGGCCCAGACGATCCAGGCGATGAGTGCCGTCCACAACGTGAACTCTGATCTCGCTGCCTCAGGAAGGAACGACGTCGTGGAGGTGAACATGCCGGACAGCCACGAAGCGATACCGACGACGAGGAGGATGACCAGCGGGAAGCCGACGGCACGCTGCCGGTCGGCTTTGAGGCCGTTGACGAGGAGCCGCCACTTCAGCCAGACGAGGTGCCGAGCCATGCCAGTCCGTCTCCAAGGTCTTGGGCGCCGACGAGGTCGAGGAACGCCGCTTCGACGGAGCCGTGGGAGGCTCTCAGTTCCTCCGGGGTGGCTTCTCCGACGAGTTTGCCGTGCATCATCACCCCGACCCGGGAACAGAGTCGTTCGACCAGCTCCATCACATGGGACGAGAACACGATCGTGGCACCCTGCCGGGTGTACCGCTGGAGGAGGCGGCGGATCAGGCGGGCGCTCACCGGGTCGACGCCTTCGAACGGTTCGTCGAGGAACAGCACCGGTGGGGCATGGATCACTGCGGCGGCGAGTGCAAGCTTCTTGCGCATGCCCCGGGAGTAGTCGGCAATAAGCGACGAAGCGGCATCTTCGAGATCCAGGAGATGCAGCAGCTCGTTGCGCCGCTCTCGGGCGTCGTCGCGTGGCAGCCGATGCATCGCCGCGGTGAAGTCGAGGAGTTCGGCGCCGGTTAGGCGGTCGTACAGGTTGAACTCTTCGGGCAGAACCCCGACGCGTTTCTTCACCTCGATCGGCTGCTTCCAGGTGTCGAACTGGTCGATGCCGGCGCTGCCTTCAGTGGGACGCAGTAGCCCGACGATCATCTTGATCGTGGTCGTTTTGCCGGCCCCGTTCGGTCCGAGGAGGCCGTAGAACTCGCCGGGGTAGACCGTCAGGTCGACATGGTCGACCGCGGTCTTTTTGCCGAACTTCCTGACCAGCCCTCGCGCCCAGACGGCCGGTGTCGTGTCTGTCTGCACCCTGTCCCCGTTCGTGTCTTTCTCGCTATCGGTTGCCAAGGCTACGGACTTGTGAGATTTGTGGACAGGCTTCGCCGTCCACAACCCTCAGCGGCCGGCTACCAGCGACCAGCAAGAACTCGCCGGAGCGCATCGACGGGGGCAGGGGGGCCTGCCGCAGTTGCGGTCGTCAACTCATGACTCAGAACCCAAAACTCAGAACTCAAAACTCAGAACTCATCTGCGAGACACCCCCATCGACCTCGGCTTCGCCTCGGCCACTTCATGGCAGGGGGAAGCATTCGCGCATGTGCGTCCAGGTCGTGTTGGGGTCGGACGCGACGCCCGCCCCGCGGTCGCTTCTCTGATCCCAGGTCGCGGTACCCGATACTCGATACGAGGTACGGGCGAGCGCAGCGAGCCCCGGCGGTAGGGATGTGCGTTCTGAGCAAGAGCTGGCCGTGTTCCGGCTGTCAACCCAAAACTCAGAACCCAAAACTCAGAACCCGAAACTCAGAACCCAAGGCGACCAGCGAGAGCGCCGTAGCGTCGCGGGTGCAAAACGCTTCGCCCGCTGCTGGCTGCTGGGAGCTGGCTGCTGGCTGCTGGGTGCTGGCTGCCGGCCTGGGTTCCTGTCCCGGGGTCCCGCTACCATCGGCCTCGTGGAGTATCAGGCTCTCTATCGCAAGTACCGGCCGCAGCGTTTCGCCGAAGTGGTCGGCCAAGACCATGTGACCGACACGCTGCGGCGGGAGATCGAGGAGGGGCGGGTAGCCCACGCCTACCTGTTCGCAGGACCCCGCGGTACCGGGAAGACGACAACCGCCAGGATTCTCGCCAAGTCGTTGAACTGTCCCAACCGGAGCGACGACGGTGAACCGTGCAACGAGTGTCCGTCGTGTGTCGCCATCACCGACGGGTCGTCGCTCGACGTCATCGAGATGGACGCCGCCTCCCACAACTCGGTCGAGGACATTCGGGACATGCGGGTGAGCGTGTCGACGGTCGCCTCGGTTGGCGGCGCCAAGCGGGTGTTCATCCTCGACGAGGCCCACATGCTGTCGAAAGCCGCCGGCAACGCGCTGTTGAAGACCCTCGAAGAGCCGCCCGAGCATGTTCACTTCGTGCTCGCCACCACAGAGCCCTACAAACTGCTCGACACGATTCGCAGCCGGGCACAGCGCTTCGACTTCCGCCAGGTGCCGATCGAAGTCCTCGTCGGTCACCTCCGCTCCATATCCGCCGCCGAGGCGTACACGGCCGATGATCAGGCGCTCGTCACCGTCGCCCG
>JANTGE010000208.1 GCA_024763085.1 Acidimicrobiia bacterium | reverse complement strand
CGTGAAGCCTACGAAGACGCCTTGAGGATCGGACGGACATGAGCGTCATCCCCCCCATCGGACCCGTAGCGGCCAACCCCATCAAGAGCATTCGGACCGAGACGGCGGCCCCGGGTTTCAGCGAGTCGATCGGCAAGGCGCTCGAGTCGGTGTCGGCGCTCGAACACGAGACCGACCAGGTCGCCGAAGCGATCGCCACCGGAGGCGACGCCTCTATCCAGGAACTGATGGTCGCGAGCGCCAAGGCGACGCTAGGCGTCGAACTGCTCGTGCAAGTGCGAAACCGTGCGCTCGAGGCGTACCAGGAGATCATGAGGATGCAGGTCTGAGATGAAGACATCACTTGTCAACGCCTTCGAGGAACTCCCGATCGCCCACAAGATCGTCGCTGGTGTGGCGCTCATCGTCTTGGTGCTGGCATCGGTCGCGTTCGTGCAGTGGGTCAGCACGCCGTCCTACACGGTACTTTTCACCGACCTGGACGATGCACAGCTTTCACAGGTCATTGCACAGCTCGAAACCGACAACGTCCCCTACAAGCTCGAAGGGGGCGGCTCCCGCATCCTCGTGCCGCAATCACAGGTCTACAAGGAACGGGCAGCCCTCGCTGCAGCCGGCATCCAAGGCGGGGTCGTTCCGAAAGGCTATGAACTGCTCGACGCCCAGGGTCTGAGCGTGTCGGACTTTCGCCAGCGAGTCGACTATCAGCGGGCTCTCGAAGGCGAAATGGCCAAAACGCTGCTCGCCATGGATGCCATCAGCTATGCCACCGTTCACCTCGTCATCCCCGAAGAGTCGCTGTTCGCCGAAAACCAGCAACCAGTCACCGCCTCCGTGCTGGTTTCCTCCAACAGGGACCTCACACAGTCTGAAGTGGAAACGATCACCTACGTGATCTCTTCCGCCGTTGAAGGACTCGAACCGGGCAATGTGACCGTTGCCGACGTGTCCGGACAGGTGCTGAGTGCCGCAGGCGAAGACGCCTCGGCCGGCGCGGTCGGAAGCAAACAGCTCCGCATGACACGCGAGTACGAAGCCGCACTCGCCGGAGACGTCAACAACCTTCTGGCCTCCATTGTCGGACCGAACCGTGCGTCCGTCGTGGTTCGAGCCGTACTCGACTTCGACCAGCACACCACCGAGTCCGAACAGTACGACAAAGAGTCCGCCACGACGCTCAAGGAACAGGTGATCGACGAAACCTATTCGGGAACCGGACAGGTGCCGCAAGGAACCGTTGGCGTCGATGGTGAGGCCCTGCCGGTCGACTCGAATGGAGACTATGCCTATCAGCGCAACGAGGTGACTCGGGAGTACGGCATCGACCGGACCGTCGAACAGACCGTCAAGGCACCAGGACAGGTCGAACGGCTGTCCGTCGCCGTTGTTGCCGACGACGGATCGCTCACCGGAGCCACCGTACCGACCGAACAAGAGCTCTCAGGGTTGGTGGCAGCCGCGCTCGGGCTGCAGACCGACAGGGGCGACACGATCGAGGTGTCGCTGGTTCCGTTCCCTGTGGAGGAAGCCGCGGCCGGTGCCGGACCCGTCGAGTCCGCAGCCTCGTCTCCCTCCGACCTGATCCCGCAAGCCGCAGGAGCAGCCGTTCTCCTGATCGTGGCCGTCGCGCTCCTGCTCATGTCCCGCACATCGAAGAAGGACAAAGCAGCAGCTGTGGCCCCACAGCCCGAGCTTCCGCAGTCAGAAGGCCAGCCGCGCATTCCCGTCGGGGTCGGAGGCCGGTCCCTCCAGGACGACGTCATGGCCCTCGTAGAGCGACAGCCAGATGAGATCGCCACGCTGCTTCGCTCGTGGCTCGCCGATCGTAGGAGCTGAGGGTGAAGTCCAAACAGAAGGCTGCCGCACTGATCCTCGCCCTCGGCCGTGAGCAGGCGACGCTCCTTCTCGAACACCTCAGCGAGCGAGAAGTGGCGATGCTTTCGGAGGAGATTGCCGGTCTCGGTGAGATCCCGCCGGAGAGCCGCGAAGCGGTATTCGAAGAAGCGCTGAAGAGCGTCGGTGGTCCGGCGCCGGCCTATGGAGGGCCCGAGCAGGCCAGAAGCCTGCTGGCGCTGAAAGGCATGGATCCGGAGAACATCGGAGCATTTCACATCGTCAAAGACGTCGACCAGGACCTTCTGCTGCAGTATTTCAGGCGGGAACACCCCCAGGCGGTCGCCCTCATTCTCTCCTATCAACCGGCGTCGTTCGCCGCCGGCATACTCGGGAAGTTCGATGAACGTACCCAGGCCGATCTCGCTCTGAGGATCGCCACCATGACGACACCCAGTCCGGACATCATCGAAACCGTCGAACGGGACCTCGAAGAGCAGCTCGGTGCCCTGGCTGCCGGCCGCGTCACCCAGGAGCGGGGGGGCGTCAAAGAACTGGCCGGGATCCTGAACAACACCAGCCCTGACATCGAAGAGACGATTCTCGACCAACTCGCGGCCATGGACGAGCAACTCGCCAACAGTGTTCGCGCCCTCATGTTCGTCTTCGAAGACATCGCCACCCTCGACGACCGCGCAATCCAAGAGATTCTCAAGAACGTCGACACCAAGACGCT
>JANTGE010000207.1 GCA_024763085.1 Acidimicrobiia bacterium | reverse complement strand
AACCGGGCGGCGACCTCCATGGGGGTCAGAAGACCGAAGAGGTAAGGAAGGGTCTGGGAGATGGGAGCAACCTCGAGCCACTCCTGTTGCTCGGCCCACAGAGAGCGATGCAGAAGCGCCGCATCTCGGGCGGGTCCCGCAGGCACCTCGTCCGGATCGACGTCGAGCGGATCGAGGGTACGGTTGGCGATGACCGCGGCTACGTCCGCGATCGGATGCTCCTCCAGCCAGGCAAGTGTCTCCAGGGTTTCGGTGACCGGCAGCTCCTCCGGGAGGGTGACGACCACCAGTCCGGTGGCGGAGGGGTTGGCGAGCAGGTCGATCATCCATCCGGTTTGTCTGCGGATACGGCCAACGCCGACCAGATTGGCGACCGTCGCCGGAGCATCGAGAAGTGACGCTATCTGTCCGGTCGGCGGGGCGTCGACGACGACGAGGTCCCAGCCGCCTTCTCGAACGTCGTAGAGGATCTTGCCGATCGTGATGACCTCACGGATGCCAGGAGCCGTCGAAGCGAGCGCGTCGAAGGCCCTCGCGACAGGACCGAGATGCGTGATCACCGGTACACCAATCTGGACACGCAGATACTCGTTGAGGGCGGCCGGTCGCTCGATCCGCATCGCGTCGATACCGGGTGCCACCTCTCGAGGCCGATAGGTGAGCTGGTCGATCCCGAAGTGGGTAGCCAGCCCGGCGTCGTCCATCGCGGCGACTGCGAGGACTCGCTTGCCCCGCGAAGCTGCCCGAAGCGCCAAGGCTGCGGTGACGGCGGACTTTCCGACGCCGCCTTTGCCGGTCACGATGAGAAGTCGACGGCTCAACATCACCTGTCAGGCTACCGCCAGTACGATGGCGGAGAACCACGAACAGGAGGAAATGGCATGGCCGAGTTCGACGTCGACGAGTTTCTCCGACGGTTTCGCGAGCGTGCCGAAGCGATCCGTGATCGGGGGCTACCGCCGGTAGCCGGTGAAGAACGCCGCCGCCTCATTGAGCAAGCAGAGAGAGACTACGCAGACTTCATGCTGATTGCCGACTCGTCCTGGGCTCTGGAAGACGACGCACTCGTGCTGCGGATCCCGCTCCGAAAAGCCTGAGAGGCCTCAGCGCCGGCGGCGCTCCGAGCGTCGCTCGGCCTCGAGACGCTCCAGGTCCGGCTGCGAGTAGTCCACGAACTTCATGGCGTCGGCCAGGAGCCGATGGCCGGCGACGTCTCGGATCTGCCGGTGCATCTCCTGGACGATCGACCGATAGTCAGGATGTCCTGAAGGCTGGCTGCGCAATTCGAGGAGATGGAACGCCTCACGGGCGTTGAACTGCATCACATACCGGATCCGGTATCCGAACGGCACCGCATACTGGGCTACGTCGCGACCGTGTTCGGCGACCAGCACTTCATACAAGTTGGCCGCTGCGGTCATGGCTTCGTCCCAGTCGGGGGCCAGGCCGACCTCGTCGAGGACTTCAGGACGGGTGAAGCCGAGTCGGGGGGAGAGACGCTGCCACTCGATGGTCAGCATACGGTGGCGTTGCAGGTCCCGGAACGCTCCGTAGTCGGAGACCACGTCAAAGCGGTACGCGACCCGTTCTGCGGAACGGCCAGGCTTGTGTCGCCGGTTCTGCCGGTCGCCGACCATCGCGGCGATGACCCGCGCCCGCTCTTCGGCGGTCATCGAACGGACGACCGCGAGGAGCTGGTCGTCGGGGAGGGTCGACACCGCGTAGAGAGCAGCAGCGGCGACTTTCGCCTCGGCATCCGGATCCCAGTCGGTGAGCGTCACCGACGGTCGAGGGGCAGGTACGGGGTCGAGACGGTCGGCTATCTCCTCGAGGTCCGCCGACAACTCCTGCAGATAGCGGCTCCACGCCATGCCCCGATCTTCCAAATCGACCCTTCGCAGAAACGAAGGGATCACTTTGCGGAGTTCGGTCAGCATCATCTGGCCATACTCCCGCACCTCTTGCAGCGGGTGGGCCTGCATGCGGATCAGGGCCGCTTCGTAGGCCTGGCCGGTGGCGTAGATACCGACGTTCGACCGGGTCGACGCCGGCAGCAGCCCCCGGGCGGTGTCACAGGCCTTGGCACGTATCGTGGCCTTCCACACGCCGAGAGAGTCCCCGTCCTCGCGGGGGAACCGGTCCGCGTAGACGTCGGTCATCGTCCGCACCACCCGCGAGTAGGTGTCGAAGAGTTGGTCCATGGTCTTCCGGTAGGCCGATTCGACCGGACCGCCCTCGATCTCCGTCGGCGTCAGATACTGGTAGGCGCCGTGCGGTTTCGTGTCGTAGTAGATGTAGCGGGTGCTCTGTTCCAGGTAGGCGGCGAGGCGGCCCCATTCGAGGACTTTCGTGAGCAGGTTCGACGCCTGCTCGCAGGCGAGATGTGCGCCACCGAGCTGCGCTACCGAATCGTCGCCAAACTCGAAGAACACCCGGTCGTAGAGCCGTTCGGCTCTGCGAAGGTCGACGAGAGGGTCTTCGCCACGTAGCTGTTCGGCGATGCCGGTGATGCCCATGTCGGGGTCGGCGGCGAACTCGTCGAGGAAGAGCCGGCGGAGCGACTTGGGGCTCCGGCTGTAGC
>JANTGE010000206.1 GCA_024763085.1 Acidimicrobiia bacterium | reverse complement strand
TGGTATCATCGCCGCATACGGGACGTGGCGCAGTTTGGCAGCGCGCAGCGTTCGGGACGCTGAGGTCGCCGGTTCAAATCCGGCCGTCCCGACTCAGATGAGGGCCGCCCTTCGGGGCGGCCTCTGGTTTGTGGCTTCGGTGATGTCACCGGGCGATTACCGAGCTGCTTCCATGTCCCGGTATTACGTATTACGATAATGAGATGTGGAGATCCACGCATCAGCACGCAAGCACGGCATCGACGACGCTGTCATCCGCCACGCGTTCGACCATGCCATCACCGTCATCGACCTCGAGCCCGAAACCGACCCACCCAAGGTTCTTGCGATCGGACCTGACCCGGCCGGCAATCTGCTGGAGATCATCTGGCTCGAGCTCGCCGACGGCATCAATCTGGTGATACACGCCATGCCTCTCCGACCGACCTTCTACGACCTACTCCCCCAGACCATGGAGGACATGCCATGACCAAACCGACCCATCGCACTCGCAGCGGGCGCGTCCTCAGCGACGAAGAGATCGAGGCCCTCTCGGCCGAGGTCGCCGAGACCGATTACGACGTTGAAGATCTCAAGACTCGGCGCCGGGGTCGGCCACCAATGGGATCAGGTCCCGCCGAAGTGGTACCGGTCCGTATCGACCCTGAGCTGCGGGCCGCGATCGAGGCCCGCGCCAAGGCCGATCACACCACCACCAGCGAGATCATCCGCGAGGCAATCCGCCGATTCCTCGAGGTTGCCTGACCGAACTCGACGTCGATCCATCTCGCTGCGCCGCCGCTCGCAGCAGTCCGAGCCCGTCAGCGCAACGCTCTGACCTGGGGTTTTGGTCCGTAGCTGTCCGCAGCGATCCGTTTCTGTTTCGGGACGCTGAGGCCGCCGGTTCAAATCCGGCCGTCCCGACTCAAGAGCCGCCCTTCGGGGCGGCTCCTGGTTGTTCGACCGGCCTCCCAACACGCGAGAAGAGCGTCCCGCCGCCGGCCCACAGGGTGCCAACCGCCCCCGCGGCAATCTCCCCAAGGCGAACGGGAACGCTCCGCTGTCGTTCAACCTACACCACCGTTCGGCTTTCGTGGACGGTGAATTTTCCCGATGCAGGCGTTTTCCCGACACTGCTTCCGGTTTCCCTGGCGGACAGGGAGGAAAAAACCGACAACCACGCTCCGTGAGCTAGAAAGCCTAGGTCTAACGGCCTATGCTGCCGCCTCATGCGCGGTCCTCGTCGCCTCATAGCCATCCTCTTCGCCGTCGCCCTGGTCGGGGCCTTGGCGTACCCGGCATTTGCCGACGCGCTCGCTTCGAAGGTGAACGCCTCACGATCCAACCCGCTCCCGATCTACTCGGTTGCCGACTCGATCGCCCAGTCGTCCGCCCAGGCCCAGGCAGCGGCCCACAAGCCGTTCCACACAAGCCTCTCCGGACTGTCCGGTTCGTGCAGCGCCGCCGGAGAAGTCGTCGGTGTCGGCCCGTCGATCGACGCCATCTTCGAGGCGTTCCGCCGTTCACCCGACCACTGGCGCATCATCACCCTGCCCGACTGGACATCGATGGGGACCGGCCAGGCAACCGACGAGAACGGCACGTTCTACGTGTCGGTCGTGTTCTGCAAAGGCGCCGGCGGGGACACGACACCACCGCCACCCCCACCAAAGCAGACCACCACCACGGCGGCCTCTGCACCGGGCCAGGCCGTGAACGCGACGGCACGAAAGGCACCGGCGCCGAAGCCAACCATCCAACGGCCGCTCCATCCGGAGCTTCGCATGCAGATCGTGCGGCTGCTCCCCAAGCCGTTGACCGTCTGCTTCGGCGAGGAAGTCCACGACGTCGTCACCGATCCGGACCGGATCGCAACGGCCTGCCCCGACGTCTACTGAAGCAGCAGCTCGGCGATCTGCACGGTGTTGAGTGCGGCGCCCTTGCGCAGGTTGTCCGACACGACCCACAGGTTCAAGCCCCCCGGGATCCCTACGGTGTCACGGATGCGACCAACCAGCGTCTCGTCCCTGCCTGCGGCGTCGAGCGGCGTCGGGACCGTCTCGTCCCACACCTCCACGCCAGGAGCCTCCCTGAGGATCGACGCGGCTTCGTCGGCGGTCATCGATCTTCCGAACCGCATGGTGGCCGCGATGCCGTGGCCGACCAGCGTCGGCACTCGCACACAGGTCGGTTCGACGAGCAGTTCTGGGATGTCGAGGATCTTGCGGCTCTCGTTCACCAGCTTCCACTCCTCGTCGGTGTAGCCGGCGTCGGCCAGGTTGCCGGCGAACGGCAGCACGTTGAACCCGATCGGCCGCACATACACCGAACTCCCCGGGTCCTCCCACGTCCCCTGCGCGAGAGCCTCAGGCTGAGGACGAAGCGCATCGGTCTGCCGCAGCAACTCTTCGACACCCTGCTGGCCCGACCCGGACACCGCCTGATAGGACGTCGCCACCATCGAGCGCAACCCGGCGGCACGATGCAACGGCGCCGCCGCCATCATCAGGGCCATCGTCGTGCAGTTCGGGTTGGCGATGATGCCCTGGTGTGCATACGCGGCCTCGTCGTTCACGTCGACGACGACCAGCGGCACCTCCCGATCCAT
>JANTGE010000205.1 GCA_024763085.1 Acidimicrobiia bacterium | reverse complement strand
TAGGCCTCGCGGAGTGGAGCGGCGTTGGCGTAGAAGTCCCTGATCTCCTGATCGACGCCCGGCCCAGGGTCGGTGAGGCACTGATCCAGCGAGGCCTCATGGCCCAGGATCGCCGGCGGCATCATCTTGGCGATCCGATCGCCGAGCCCGTATGAGAACCCCAAGACTCGCGCCGAGTCTCGAAGCGCCTGCCGGCCTTTGATGGTCGAAAACGTCACGATCTGGGCGACATGGTCGCTGCCGTACTTCTCGGCGGCATAGCGGATGACTTCGGACCGGTAGCGTTCGTCGAAGTCCATGTCGATGTCGGGCATTTCGCGGCGACCCGGGTTCAGGAACCGCTCGAAGATGAGCCCATATTCGAGCGGGTCGAGGTCGGTGATGCCGAGGGTGTAGGAGACGATCGACCCGGCCGCGCTCCCCCGTCCTGGCCCCACACGGATACCGTGCTCTTTGGCGAACCGGATGAGGTCCCACACGATGAGGAAGTAGGCAGGGAACCCCATCTCGCCGATGATCCTGAGCTCGTGTTCGAGCCGCTCGACAACCTCGGGGGGCAGAGGATCGCCGTATCGCCGCTTGGCGCCGTCGAGCACCAGACGTTCGAGGTACGACGCTTCGGTCTCCCCTTCGGGAACCGGAAACTGGGGCAGCAGGATTTGGCCGAACTCCAGCTTCACGTCGGCCCGTTCCGCTATGAGCAGCGTGTTGTCGGCGGCACCCGGGTACAGGTCCTCGGGAAACAGCGTCCGCATCTCGCGCGCCGACTTCAGGTAGAACTCCTCGGTTTCAAAACGGAACCGGTTCGGGTCCGAGATCGTTGCGCCGGTCTGGATGCACAACAGGACATCGTGTGCCTTCGCTTCTTCCTTGCGGGTGTAGTGCGAGTCGTTGGTGGCAAGGAGCGGGGCACCGATCCGTCGGCCGATCTCGACGAGATCCGGCAACACCCGGCGCTGCGCCTCGATGCCGTGGTCCTGCAGCTCGATGTAGAAGTTGTCGCGGCCGAAGATCTCCTGATACATCGCCGCCGCCTGCAGAGCGCCGTCGAAGTCTCGCGCCTGACCCTGGTTGCCCTCCTCCCGGGAAGCATCAGGGGCGAGCAACTGTGGAACATGCCCACCGAGGCATCCGGACGCCGCGATGATGCCTTCGGCGTGTTCGGCGAGCAGTTCCGCGTCCATCCTCGGCTTGTAGTAATACCCCTCGAGGTAGGCCCGGCTCACCAGTTTCAACAGGTTCTGGTAGCCGGTTTGGTTCTCGGCCAGCAACGTGAGGTGATAGCGGATGTTCTGGCTGCGCGGAGGCCGGTCGAACCGGGATCCCGGCGTTACATACGCTTCGACCCCGATGATCGGCTTGACGCCTTCGTCGACGGCGGCGCGGTAGAAGTCCACGACCCCGTAGAGCACGCCGTGGTCTGTGATCGCCACCGCCGGCTGTCCGTCGGCCTTGGCGGCGCGCACCACGTCGCGGACCCGTGCCGCCCCGTCGAGCATGGAGAATTCTGTGTGCAGATGCAGGTGTGCGAAGGCGTCCATGAATTACATCGCTGAAACTCGAACCTTACCAGCCGGTCCACGGCCACGTTCCCGGGTGACGAGGGTTGGGTGAGCGGTAACATGAGGACCATCCTCACCTCGTAAGGAGCAGCAATGGCCAACCTCTACATCCTCGCGTTCGACCACCGCGGCAGCTTCCTCTCCAAGATGTTCGGCATCGTCGGCCGACCCCCGACCGACGAAGAGCACACCCGGATCTCTGACGCCAAGTACCTCATCTGGGAAGGCGTCCAACGAGCCATCGAAGAAGGCGCACCTCGCGATGCGGTCGGTGTTCTCGTCGACGAGCAGTTCGGGGCGCAGGTCGCCAAAGAGGCGAAGGCTGCCGGGGTGAAGCTTGCGATGCCGGTCGAGAAGTCGGGGCAGAAGATCTTCGACTTCGAATATGGAGACCAGTTTGGCGACCACATCGAAGCGTTCGACCCGGACTTTTCGAAAGTACTGGTCCGGTGGAATCCCGAAGACCCGGCCGAGGTAAAGAACGTCCAGGGCGCCCGGCTGAAGCGACTCGGCGACTGGCTCCATGAACACGGACGCACCTACCTGTTCGAGTTGCTCGTCCCCGCCAGCGATCACCAGCTGTCGCTCGTCGGTGGCGACTCCCGGGCCTACGACACCGAAGTCCGTCCCTACTTGATGCTCCAGGCGATCGACGAGTTGCAGCAAGCCGGTGTCGAACCGGACATCTGGAAGATCGAAGGCCTCGACCGGAGGCGTTCCTGCGAGCTGGTTGCCGGACTTGCTCGGCGAGAAGGACGGGACCACGTCACCGCCGTCGTGTTGGGGCGCGGTGCCGATGACGCCGCCGTGGACCACTGGCTCACCGAAGCGGCCGGCGTCGACGGCTATGTCGGGTTTGCCATCGGTCGCACGATCTGGTGGAACGGCGTCGAAGGCTTCAAAGACGGAACCATGGAACGCGACGAGGCCATTTCGCTGATCGCCGCCAACTACCGGCACTTCATCGACGTCTACGAGCAAGGCGCCTGACATGAAGATCGGCGTGCTCACCGGCGGCGGCGACGTCCCCGGCCTCAACCC
>JANTGE010000204.1 GCA_024763085.1 Acidimicrobiia bacterium | reverse complement strand
ACTGGCCGACCTGGCAGCCGAGGTCGAACGGCTTGCCGAAGGGGCTCGACGGCGATCGTTGCCACCCGACGATCTCGCCGGGGCCACGTTCACGATCTCCAACGTCGGAGCTGTCGGCGGAGGTTTCGGCACACCGATCATTCCACACGGGACGACTGCCATCGTGTCGTTCGGTCGAGCCGCCGACAAGCCCGTGGTGCAGGAGGGCCGGATCGTTGTGGCCCAGGTCATGCCGATTGCCCTTTCGTACGACCATCGAGTGATCGATGGCGCCCTCGGGCAGCGGTTCACCGACGACTTGTTGCGCAACCTCCGGGAGCCACTTCGCTTCTTGCTCTGAAGGTCCGGGATCTACCGGCGACCGAGACGGCGCGCCACCTGCTGGGTCACGGTGCCCGGTATGAGCCGGGCAAGGCCGGCGAGGAGCTTTCCTGACGCACCGGGAACCACCACCGTCTTGCCCTCCATCATGCCGCGGAATCCGGCTTCGGCCACCTCGTAGGCCTCCATCATGCCGGTGGTCATGGCCGGTAGGGCCCCGGCGTCGTCATAGAAGTTCGTCCGGGTCGGGCCAGGACACAGGGCGGTAGCGGTTACCCCGGTTCCCCGCAGCTCCTCGGCGAGCGACTCGGTGAACGAAAGCACATAGGCCTTGGTGGCGTTGTGTACCGCCATCGTCGGATCTGCGGCGTACGCGGTCGCGGACGCGACGTTGAGGACCCTGCCGAAGCCACGCTCGAGCATGCCGGGGAGCAGCAGCCGGGTCAGGACGGTGAGCGACGCGACGTTGAGGCGGATCATGTCGAGCATCGCTTCGACGTCCTGCTCGACGAAGGCCGAGCGACGGCCGACACCGGCGCTGTTGACGAGGACGTCGACACGGCGGCCGTGCTGTTCCACGAGGTCTACGACCTCGTACGCGGCGTCGCGCTTCGACAGGTCCACCGACAGCGGCAACACCTCACACGGCTGGTCGAGCGACAGTTGGGCAGCGGCCAGTTCGAGGCGAGCCTGGTCCCTGGCGACGATGATGATGCAGTAGCCCGCCGAAGCGAGGCGTTCGGCGAGTTCGAGTCCGATACCGCTCGTCCCGCCGGTGATGAGAGCCATACGGTGCACGACGTGAGTCTACGTGAAGCCCTGGCCCCCGGGTACGCTTGACCCGTGACCAGCCCCACCTTCTGGATGACGACGCTCGGATGTGCCAAGAATCAGGTCGACTCCGAGAAGATCGTCGGCCTGCTCGAACTGGCCGGGTATCACGGTGCCGAGAGCGCCGAAGAGGCCGACGTCGTGCTCGTGAACACGTGCGCGTTCATCGACGCCGCCCGGCAGGAATCCGTCGAGACGATCCTCGAAGCAGACCAGAGCCGAAACCCGGAAGCCAAACTGGTCGTCGTTGGATGCCTGGCCCAGCGATTCGGAGAGGAGATCCGCTCCGCGATCCCCGAAGTCGACGCCGTCGTCGGCATCGACCACTATCCGCATCTCTTGGAGACCGTCTCGTCGCTGGCCGGGTGGCAGCCGGTGCCGCTCCGGCGCTCCGCCATGGACATCCTCCACGACGTTCGCAGGGCGACCCCGACGCTCCCGTATGCCTATCTCAAAGTGGCCGAAGGATGCGACAAGCAGTGCACCTTCTGTGCCATCCCCGGGATCAGGGGCAGACAGCGGTCACGGCCGATCGGCGAGATCGTTGCCGAGGCACGCCACCTGGTGGCCGACGGGGTACGGGAGCTCGTGCTCGTCGCCCAGGACCTCGCCGCCTATGGGCGGGACCTGGCACCACGGGTGACGATCAGCGACCTGCTCGATGCCGTAGTTGCCGTCGACGATCTCGAACGGGTACGGCTGCTCTACCTGTACCCGTCGGAGATCCGCCGGCCGCTCATCGAGCGGATTGCCGGCTACGAATCGGTGGCGTCCTACTTCGACCTGTCGCTCCAGCACGCCGACTCCGAACTGCTGCGGGCCATGGGCCGGGTCGGGGGTATCGACCGCTACCGAGACCTCATCGAACAAATCCGGCAGGCCGACCCCTTGGCGGCGCTGCGCTCGTCCTTCATTGTCGGGTTTCCCGGCGAAACCGAGGGGCATGTCGAGACGCTCGGCGAGTTTCTTCGGGAGGTGCAGCTCGACTGGGCGGGCTTCTTCCCCTACTCCCCGGAGGACGGCACCCCCGCGGCGCTGCTGCCCGGTCGGGTGGACCCGACCGACATCGCCGATCGCGCCCGCTATCTGCAGCAGATCCAGGACGACATCACGTCGGCCCGCAACGCCCAGCAGGTAGGTCGCGAGCTGCAGGTGCTCGTCGATCAGATCGAGGACGGCGTTCCCGTGGGAAGGTCGTACCGCGAGGCGCCCGAGATCGACGGCATGATCACCCTCGACGCCGGCATGCCGGGCGAGATCGTCCGGGCCCGCGTGGTCGGCAGCTACGGGTCCGACTTGCAGGCCGAGGTGGTGGCATGATCGTCGAAGTCATAGCCGTAGGCACGGAACTACTGCTCGGACAGATCGTCAACGGAAACGCGGCCCACCTTGGCCGCCGCCTCGCCGAAGAGGGCCACGACGCGCACTTCCAAACGGTCGTTGGCGACAACATCGGCAGGATCGCGGCCGCGATCGGCATCGCC
>JANTGE010000203.1 GCA_024763085.1 Acidimicrobiia bacterium | reverse complement strand
ACCAGGGGAAGCGACACTTCGTAGAGCCGGCCAAGTGCCGCCGCCCCGGCGAGCAGCGCGATGCCGTAGGCGGTGGTGAATACCCCGTAGGCGGTGGCCCGCCGCTCGGCCTTCGACATGTCGGCGACGGCGGCCCGCAGACTGGACTCGGCCACGCCCATGCCTGCACCCCATAGAACCGCGCCGAGCCAGATGAGCGTCAGATTGGTGGTGAACAGGACCGCAGCCGCGGCGAATCCGAGCGGAGCCGCCATGAGCGTCACGAACCCCCACCGGTCGTAGGACTTTCCGGCAGCGAGAGCTACCAGCGCGTCTACACCCATCGCGAGTGCGAACAGCAGCGGCACCTGCGCGTCGGTGAGTACGCCTCGCGAGGTCAGGTGAAAAGCGACCAGCGGGAATGGCGCCAGGCCGAGAGCCGTCAACACAGCGAACGTCAGGTAGCGGCGGAGGGTCCCCTCGGCAGCGAACCGGATGGCGGTGTCGGGCGAAGGCGGCGGTTCCGGCACCTTGGCCCGCACCCACACCAGCAACACGACGACGAACACCGCCGGGATCGCCAGGATCGTGAACGCGAACCGGTAGTCACCGCCGCGAGCCGCCAGCGCGGCGGCGAGCAGCAGCGGCCCCAGAATCGCTCCCGTCTGGTCGAGAGCCTCGTGGAGACCAAACCCCCAGCCGTGTCCGAGCGGTTCGGTGGCCACCGACAGGAGTGTGTCTCGGGCCGGGGTTCGCAGTGCCTTGCCGAGGCGTTCGACGATCACCAGGCCAAGGGCCAGGTCGAGGCGACCGACCCAACCCAGTAGCGGAACGGCGACCATCGCCATCGTGTAGCCGCCGATGGTGAGACCCCACCGCCATCCGGTCCGGTCTGCCACCACCCCGGCGACAGTCCGGAGGCCGTATCCGACGAACTCGCCGATGCCGGCAATCAGCCCGACCGTGGCGGCGCCGGCCCCCAACGTGGCCAGGAAAGGCCCCAGAACCGACCGGGCACCTTCGTAGACGACGTCGGCGAACAGGCTGACCAGTCCGAACGCCACGACGGCCCGATATGCGTCGCGTCGGCGTGCCTCCACCGGCGGGAGGCTACTCCTCGGCCGATGCCGGAGGCAGCATCACCCAGAAGGTGCTGCCCTCACCAACCTTCGAATCGACGCCGATGGTGCCGCCGTGTGCTTCGACGATGCGTCGGGTGATCGCCATGCCAAGGCCGGTGCTCGACTCCCCGGCGGTGGGCACAGCGGACAGCCTGCCGAAGTAGCTGAAGAGCTTTTCCTGGTCTTCCGGACTGATCCCGGGCCCTTCGTCTTCGACTTCGAGGCGGCACATCCCTTCGTAGTAGCGCAGCCGGACGATGACCGTCGACCCAGGTGGCGAATACTTCACCGCGTTGGTGAGCATGTTGTCCACCACCTGCCGCATCCGGACCCGGTCGGCCAACACCATGCCGCGCTGCGCGTCGGTTTCGAACACGATCCTGATGTCCTTTGGTGCGGCGAAGGCGCTGTGGCGAGCTACCTCGTCGGAAAGGAAGTCGACGGCGGCGATCGGTTCGCGGTTGAGTACGAGCGCACCGGACTCGATCTGCGACACATCGAGGAGGTCGTTGATGAGAGTCAGCATGTACCGGGCCTGGGAGGCGATGTCTTGCACGAAGAGTCGCTGGTCTCGGTCGAGCTGGGTGGATTGGAGGTACTCGGCAGCCATCAGGATGCTCGAAGTCGGGTTGCGCAGGTCGTGCGCAGCCATGCCGAGGAATCGGTCCTTCGTCTGGTCGAGACGGAGCAGTTCTTCGTTCTGGGCCTCGAAGGCACGCCGTTTCTCCTCGAGTTCGCTGGCAAGCCGTGCCCGTTCCACCATGACGGCGAGCTGACCGGCGATCCGCATGAACGTGGCAGCGTGCACGCCGGTGTAGGCGTCCGGTGTGGCCGACGTGAAGAACATGAGCCCCAACGGTCGACCGTCTACCGAGAGCGGACAGGTGAGGGACGACCGCATGCCTTCATCGACGATGAGCCGGGTCGACGTCGAAGTCGGCTTCGCTTCGAGGTAGGCAACCAAGTCGTTGATGATGCGGGGCCGCCGGCCTTCGAGGACAGCACCGAGGCTCGTCTCGCGGACCGGGAGTCGATAGCCCTGCGTCAATTTCGGTTCGAATCCAGGCCTGGTCCGCTCCCAGCGAGCCACCACATCGTCGTCGTCGAGAAGGGCGAAGCCGATGCGGTCGAACGGGATGATCCCGTCGAACCCCTCATAGACCCGGTCGAGCACCTCTTCGAGGAGCAAGCCCGACCCGATGACGGAGGTGAGCCGCACCAACTCCTCGAGTTCACGGACGCGTCGATGCATCGTCGCCATCACCGACGGGTCTGTGCCGGCAATCTGCGAGAGCAGCTGCATCTGAAATGTGTCAGCGTCGAACGAGCGCGACTCCATGATGTGACCTATCGGCACCGGCAGGGCCACTACTTGAGGTGCAACGCGTCTTCGAGCACGGAAAGATGCTCAGGCATGTCCACATCGAGGCCGAGCTCCGGCCAAGGCACTTCGAGCAGATCAATCGCCAGGCCGGTAGACCTGCCGAGCCTCCACGCCGCCTCCGGCACGGTCAGTCGGTGCAGCAGGTATCGGATCAGCA
>JANTGE010000202.1 GCA_024763085.1 Acidimicrobiia bacterium | reverse complement strand
ACGGTCGACCATCCACCGGTGTACACCGTCGAGGAGGCCAGGGCGCTGCGTGGCGAGCTGCCGGGCGGTCACAGCAAGAGCTTGTTCCTACGGAACAAGAAGGGCGCGATGTGGCTCGTCGTCGGCGAAGAGAGCCGGCCGATCGATCTCAAGGAGCTCGGAACCCGAATCGGGGCGGGCCGACTGTCGTTCGGCAGCCCCGAACGTCTGATGCGCCACCTCGGCGTGATTCCCGGCGCCGTGACCCCCTTTGCGGTCATGAACGATCCGGATGGCCTCGTACAGGTGGTGCTCGATCGCGGGTTGCTGGAAGAGGACCCGCTGAACTTCCACCCGCTGGTCAATACGAGAACGACGGCCATCGCCTCTGCCGACCTGGTGCGCTTCCTGGAGGCGGTTGGGCATCCGCCCGAGATCATCGATCTGTGAGCTCTAAGACATACGAGCCGCTGTCGGAGCGAAACCCCATCCGACGAAGGTACTTCTCGTAGGCGTCGGTGCCGTCTTCGGCGATGAGCGTCCGGTAGCCCCGATCCAGGAACACCTCGGGGTGGTCCCGAAACAGGTAGCGGCCGTTCTTGAAGTCCCGGTATCGAGGTGTCGCATAGTCGAGCACCACCCGCAGCGTGGAGTCGTCGACCGGTTCGACGATGAGCAGGCCGGCCGGAATCATGTTTCGGAGAACGAGCAGCGCGATCTGGCCAGGTTTCGGGTCGAAGCGGAAGTCCGGCTGTGTCTTTGCGATGTCGTCCCGGTAGAAGTCGACGAGACCCTCGACGTATTTCGAGTCGGGGCGAACCTCGAGCAGGTCGAAGAACTCGGTGTCGGTGTAGGCGCGCCACAGGAAATAGATGTTGATCGCCATGATCACGACGTTGGTGACGACGATCGGTATCGCCCCGATCAGTAGCCCGTAGATCCCGAACAGGACCGAGCCGATCAGGCTCAACGCCCGGAGGCGCACCACCGACGACATGGCCAGCGACAGCACCACGAGTGCCGAGGCGAGATAACCGAGCAGTTCGACGGCGTTCACATGTCGGCGTGGCGCCGGCGTGGACCCCACGTCCCAGGTGCGTCCTCGAACACGCCCGGAATCTTCGTACCGCAGGAGGCACACGCTCCCCCGGTCAGGTTCCAGGCGGTGATGGTGTAGCCGGAGCGTCCGATGACCTTGGCACCACAGTGCGGACACCAGGTCGACTGGGTCTCCTCATCGGGAATGTTGCCCGTGTAGGCGAAGTGTTCCCCGTTGCGCATGGCGATCTCCCGGGCCCGAACCAGGGTGTCGAAGGGCGTCGACGGGCGGTCCATCATCCGGAACGCCGGGTGGAACGCCGTGAAGTGGTGGGGCACGTCGGGACCGAGGTTCTCCACCACCCAGGTGGTCATCTCGTCGATCTCCTCGTCGGAGTCGTTGAGACCCGGGATGAGCAGGGTGGTCAACTCGAACCAGACGGTCGTCTCCCGTTTGAGGTAGAGCAGCGTGTCGAGAACCGGCTGGAGCGCGCCCGCGCAGTACCGGTGATAGAACTCGTCGGTGAACGCCTTCAGATCGATGTTGGCCGCGTCCATGTACCGGTAGAACTCTGCCCGCGGCTCCGGATTCACGTACCCGGCGGTAACCGCCACCGAATAGATCCCCTGTTCCCGGCACGCCTTGGCGGTGTCGATGGCGTACTCATGGAAGATCACCGGGTCGTTGTACGTGTAGGCGACGCTCCGGCAGCCGAGCCGCTTGGCGCTTGTAGCGATGTCCTGGGGCATGGCTCGCTCGCCCAGGATGTCGTCCTGTCTGGCCTTGGAGATGTCCCAGTTCTGACAGAACCGGCACGCCAGGTTGCAGCCGGCGGTTCCGAACGACAGCACCGACGTTCCGGGGAGGAAGTGGTTGAGTGGTTTCTTCTCGATTGGATCCACCCAGAACCCGCTGCTCCTCCCGTAGGAGGTGAGCACGATCTGGTTGTCCTTCCTGGCCCGAACGAAGCAAAGCCCACGCTGCCCTTCATGGAGTTTGCACTCGCGTGGGCACAGGTCACATTGGATCCGTCCATCGGACAGTTCGTGCCAGTACTTCGTCGGAACGATCGACCAGGAGGGTCCCAGTTCTACGGTGTCCATACCGAAAGAATAGGCCGTGTATGGATGCATGGCCTGCGTCGCTCGCTAGGGGACAAGGAGCACTTTGCCGATCGTCTTACGGCCTTCGAGCGCCCGGTGCGCCTCGCCGGCATCTTCCAAAGGGAAGCGGGCGCCGATGAGCACGTCGAGCCATTCTTCGCCTATGGCGGTAAACAGGTCATTCGCCCGGCGCTCGAGCTCTTCACGGTTCGCCACATAGTGGAACAGAGACGGCCGGGTGACATATAGCGATCCGTGTTTGTTGAGCAGCTGAAGGTCGAACGGTTCGACAGGTCCGCTCGACTGGCCGAACAGGACCGCCATGCCACGAAGACGCAGCACTTCGAGATCGCGCAAGAACGTATCCCTGCCCACACCGTCGTAGACGACGTCGAGGGGCTTCGGCCCGGCATGCTCGGTGATCGCCTCGACGAAGTCCGCCGTCTGGTAGTCGATGGCGACGTCGGCGCCGGCGTCTTCGGCAACGGCAACCTTCTCAGGGCCACCGGCGGTTGCGTACACGAACGC
>JANTGE010000201.1 GCA_024763085.1 Acidimicrobiia bacterium | reverse complement strand
GATTCGTCCCGACCGTTGGAACCTGGCCGGGTAATGCCGGCGAGGGAGCGTTCTCAGCCTGGCCTCCCGACCAAGGAGGCAACATGCGCGTACAGATCCGCACCGCGGCCATCACCGCCGCCTTAACCCTCATCGCCGCCGCCTGTGGAGCGGCGACCACCGACACGACACCGGCGGAAGCCGGCAACACGACCCAAGCCGCCGACACGGTGGTGCTCATGACCCACGACTCCTTCGCCGTCTCCGACGGCATACTCGAGGGGTTCACCGCGCGCACCGGCATCTCCGTCAAGCTGCTGCAGTCGGACGACGCCGGCATCATGCTCAACCAAGCGATCCTGACGAAGGACAACCCGCTCGCCGACGTCATCTTCGGCATCGACAACACGTTTCTGTCACGAGCACTCGACGAAGGAGTCTTCGAACCATACGAGTCGCCGGCGTTGGCCGACGTACCGGCCGACCTGCAGCTCGACCCGCAACACCGTGCGACGCCCATCGACTTCGGCGACGTGTGCATCAACTACGACAAGGCTGCGTTCACAGACACGCCGGCCCCGGCCACGCTCCAAGACCTGACAGACCCCGAATACCGGGGCATGCTCGCCGTCGAAGACCCGGCCACGTCCTCGCCCGGGCTCGCATTCCTCCTGTCCACCATCGCCACGTTCGGCGAAGACGGCGGCTACACGTGGAAGGACTACTGGGCAGACCTCGTCACCAACGACGTGCTCGTCACCTCCGGCTGGACCGAGGCGTACTACACGTACTTCTCGGCCGCATCGGACGGCGACCGGCCGCTCGTCGTGTCGTACGCATCGTCGCCGCCCGCCGAGGTCATCTTCTCGGAGGTTCCCCTCACCGAAGCGCCGACCGGAGTGATGACCGAAGGCTGCTTCCGCCAAATCGAATTCGCTGGAATCGTTGCGGGCACACCCCACAGGGACGCCGCAGAGCAACTGATCGACTTCATGCTGTCGAAAGAGTTCCAGGAAGACATCCCGTTGAACATGTTCGTGTTTCCGGCCAATGAAAAGGCGGCGTTGCCGCCCGAGTTCATCGAGTACACCACGCTGCCCGACCATCCGCTGACCGTCGACCCGGCGATGATCGAAACGAACCGGGAACGGTGGATTCGCGAATGGACCGAGGTGCTGCGCGGATGAAACCAGTCCGGTCCCGGCTCGGCAGCGCCGTACTCGTCGCCGTCCCGGCGGCATTCCTCCTCTACTTCTTCGCCTATCCGTTGGCTTCGATCCTCGGCATCAGCCTCTTCCCGGGAGGAACCTTCGACCCGGCACCGTTTGTCGACGTCGCCACCCGATCGTCGCTTCGCGGCGCCGTCTGGTTCACGATCTGGCAGGCCACCGCGTCGACGCTCCTCACGCTCGCCGTCGCCCTCCCTGCCGCCTACGTGTTCGCCAGGTTCGACTTCCCCGGGAAGTCGCTGTTCCGGGCCGCCATCACGATCCCCTTCGTGCTGCCGACCGTCGTCGCCGCCACCGCGTTCCTCGCGATGCTCGGACCGCGCGGATGGGTCGATCTGTCCCGCACCGTGTGGATCATCCTCATCGCCCATGTGTTCTTCAACTACGCGGTGGTGGTACGCACCGTCGGCGGCTTCTGGTCCCACCTCGATCCACGCATCGAAGAGGCAGCCAGGATGCTCGGGGCAGGCAGGCTCCGCACGTTCCGGGAAGTCACCCTGCCGCTGCTCAGACCCGCGATCGCCGCCGCCGCTGCCATCGTGTTCCTCTTCACGTTCACATCCTTCGGGGTGATCCTCATCCTCGGCGGCCTCCGCTACACCACCATCGAAGTCGAGATCTACCGGCAGACAATCAGTTACCTCGATCTCCCGGTCGCCGGCGCCCTGGCGGTCCTCCAGCTCGTCGGCATCGCGGCGCTGTTGACTGCCTACTCCCGCCACCAGCAGCGGCGCACCGTCCAGCTCAGCCTTCGCTCGGTCGCCGAAGTGGCTCGGCGTCCCACCACCATGCGGGAACGGACCGTCGTTGCCTCCATCCTCGGATTCAGCGGACTGTTCCTCGGCGCTCCGCTGGCTGTCCTCGTCGCCCGATCGCTACAGACCTCCAGTGGATTCGGACTCGACGCCTACCGGTCGCTGGCAGCACCGGCCACGGCACTCTTCGTTCCGCCCATCGAAGCGATTCGCAACTCGTTGCTCTTTGCCACGGCGGCAACGCTCATCGCCGTCGGAGTGGGACTGTCCGCGGCCGGCGTCATCGCCTACCGGCGGGGAATGCTGTCCCGGGCGTTCGACGTGCTCTTGATGCTGCCGCTCGGCACGTCGGCGGTGACGATCGGTTTCGGTTTCCTCGTAGCGCTCGACAAGCCGATCGACCTGCGCGCCACCCCGGCAATCGTTCCCATCGCCCATGCGCTCGTCGCCATCCCGTTCGTGGTTCGCACTGCAGCTCCTCTGATGCAGTCGGTGCAGGCACGGCTGCGAGAGGCGGCCGCGGTGCTGGGTGCCCCACCTGCTGTCGTGTGGCGGGAGATCGACCTGCCAATCGTCTACCGCGCCGCCATCGTCGGAGCCGGCTTCGCGTTCGCCGTGTCGCTGGGTGAGTTCGGCGCCACCAGCTTCCTTGCCCGACCGAACCTGCCGACGCTGCCGATCGCCATCTTCCGACTTCTTGG
>JANTGE010000200.1 GCA_024763085.1 Acidimicrobiia bacterium | reverse complement strand
TTCCAACAGTTCTTCCTTCTCTCCGGCTACACCGCCCTCGACAACGTCGCCGACGGTCTTCTCTACACGGGCATGCCGGCGACGGAACGCAGAGAGTTGGCCACTGCCGCCCTCGAGCGAGTCGGCTTGGCCCACCGCTTCGGCCATATTGCCAACAAGCTGTCCGGCGGCGAACGGCAACGGGTTGCCGTCGCCCGGGCCATCGTGGGGAACCCGGCCATCGTCCTGGCCGACGAGCCGACGGGGAATCTCGACTCGCAGTCGTCGGACGCCATCGTGCAACTGCTCGAAGACCTGAACGCCGAAGGGGTGACCATGGTGGTCATCACCCACAACCGGGAGATCGCCGAACAGATGCCCCGACAGGTGGGGATTCGCGACGGGATGATCGAATACGACACGGCGGCGGTGGCGACATGAAAGCGAAGAGCGGCCGCCTCGAGCCGAGCCGGCTCCACATCGGCGACCTGTTCCGCACGGCGACCGTCGGGTTGCGTACCCGCAAAGCCAGAGCGGCCCTGTCAACGCTGGGCATCATGATCGGCATCGCGGCGATCGTGGGCGTCCTCGGCCTGTCGGAGTCTTCGAAGTCGGATCTGCTCGAGAAGCTCGACCGGCTCGGCACGAACATGCTCACCGTGCAGGCCGGAACCGGGATCGGTCTCGGCAACGCAGAACTGCCCGACACGGCGGTGCCGATGATCGAACGGATCGGCCCGGTCATTGCGGTGTCGGCGGTGTCCAACATCGACGCCAAGGTGTATCGCACCGATCTGGTGCCGTCGACGCTGAGCGGCGGCATCACCGTGAAAGCCGCCGACGCGAACCTGCTCGACACGCTGCAGGGGTCGCTGGCCTCCGGAAGGTTCCTCGACGGCGGTGGCTATCCCACCACCGTCCTCGGCGCGGTCGCTGCCGACCGGCTGGGTATCGACGAGCCCGGGGTGAACGTCTGGCTGGGCGACCGGTGGTTCGGTGTCGTCGGCATCCTCGAACCGCTCGACCTCAGCCCCGATCTGGACCGGGCGGCGCTGATCGACCCGGACGCCGCCGAGACCTACCTCGACGGCGACGGAGTTCCCAGCGCCATCTACGTACGCACCACCCCCGACCAGGTCGACGCCGTCATGGGGGTGCTGCCTGCCACCGCAAACCCGGAGAACCCCGACCAGGTGGAGGTGTCCCGGCCAACCGACGCGTTGGAGGCCAGGGAGGCTGCCAGCGACGCGCTGACAGCCCTATTCCTCGGCCTCGGCGCGGTAGCCCTGCTTGTCGGCGGGGTGGGCATCGCCAACGTGATGGTGATCTCCGTGCTGGAACGGCGCTCCGAAATCGGCCTCCGCCGGGCCCTCGGCGCGACCCGACGGCATGTGGCGTTGCAGTTCCTCGGCGAGTCACTGCTGCTGTCCACGGTGGGCGGCGCCGGCGGCGTCGCCCTCGGCGCCGCGGTGACCGCCGCGTATGCGACGTTCCGGGGATGGGACACGCTCATCCCGACGATCTCCTGGACCGGCGGACTCGCCGCAGCGATCGTCATCGGCGCCATCGCCGGCCTCTACCCGGCGGTGCGGGCCGCACGGATGTCACCGACCGAGGCGCTGCGGACGGCCTGAGCCTGGGGTTTTGGGTCTTGGGTTCTGAGTTTTGGGTAGCTGAAGACGGCAACCATCTTCTGCTGGGCACGCACATCCCTACCCCCAACGGCGTCGAGCATCAGCTCGAGGGGGAAGCATTCGGTGGGGCGCCCAGCCGTCTCCTGGCGGCCAGACGACCTCCATCGCCAACCAACCGTCGGGACCGATGAGCGCAATGATCCCGGCCAAGCAATCTTGCTGGTAGCTGGAAGCTGGTAGCTGGTAGCTGGTAGCTGGTAGCTGGTAGCTGACGGCTAGCCGCTCCTTCAGATCTCGCGGGTTCGGTGGCCCCACACTGCCAGCCACAGCAGGCCTATGGTCGCCGCCACGGTGACCACGACCGCCTTGGTGAAGTCGCCGGCGGTCGCTTCCCGAACCAGGTCGTTCATGGCGGCGATGAGCCGGGTCGGCAGCCAGTCGCCCACGCCCCGGATCAGACCGATGAGCGGCAAGAGCAACAGCGCGACGAGCGAGATGAGTACCGTCGCCAGCGTCGTGCGGGCTCTCGACGACACCGCGGCGACGACCGCCACCACGAAGGCAAGCGCCAACACCTCGAACCCGATGCCTACCAGCATCGCGCCCGCCGGTAGATCTCCCAGGAGCACGACCGTCTCGTACCAGGCCGCCGCCACCCCGGCGAGGAACGCCACCGACGACACCGCCACCGCCATCACGTAGCGAGGCGCAAGCAGGCGCACGGTGCTTTGCACCCGGCTTCGGAAGAACACCGCCACTTCTGGCTTCATGACGAACGCTCCGGCGGCGACGATCGCCACCACCAGGATCCCAAGTTGCGACGCGTTGGAGATGAACTGCGCGATTCCGTCGGCCGGGGTCGGAGGCGGCAGGTTGATTTCGGGCCCTCCCTGCAGTTCGGCACTTCGGGCCAGCAACTCGTTGAGGTACTTGGCGCTGAGCGGCCCCAAGAACCCGAAGAACACGTACACACCGAACAGGGCGATCCACCGTTTCGTCCGGAGGATGCGGAGCCACTCGAGACGCCACAGGTTCATCGGGTCACCTCCAGGAACGCCTGTTCCAAAGTGACCTCTTCCGGGACGAC
>JANTGE010000199.1 GCA_024763085.1 Acidimicrobiia bacterium | reverse complement strand
GTGCCGCCCTGGCGAAGCGAACGGGTGATGATGGAGAGGCCGCCGACGTGGAACAGCGGCAAGACGGCGAGCCATCGGTCGCCTGGCCGGTGGGCCAGCACCGCCGCCGAAGCTGCGGCTGCGGCGTCGAGGTTGCCCCAGGTGAGGACCACACCCTTCGGGGTTCCGCTCGACCCTGAGGTGAACACGACCGTGTGCGGTGCAGCCGGGTCTACGGTCCCGCCGATGACCGGCCGTCCTGCGAGACCTGAGATGTCTTCGACGACCGCATCGACCCGGGCGACATCCAGGAGGCGGCTCCGCTCCTCCTGTGGAAGACGAGGGTTCAGCAGGACGGCGGCGGCGCCTGCCCGCGGGACCGCCAGCATCGCCACGACCGCTTCGACGGTTGAGGAGGCGGGCACCGCCACCCGACTCTCCGGGGCGACGTCGAGCCCTCCTGCCACCCGGGCCACCCAGTCGTCGGCTTCTCCAAACGACACGACACGGTCACCCGTGTCGATGAACGGGGCATCGGGCCGTTCGGCGGCCTGGACGGTCAGCCAATCTCGCATGCGTGTCGCTCACTACAGTATCGCCCGAAGGAGGCTCGATGACTGCACAGGTTTCGTCGCTGTTCGACCCGGCCCGCTGGCAGGAGGTGCCCGGATTCGATTTCACCGACATCACCTACCACCGCGCCGTCGACCAGGGAACCGTCCGCGTCGCGTTCAACCGGCCGGAGGTGCGGAACGCGTTCAGACCCCACACGGTCGACGAGTTGTACGCCGCGCTGGACCACGCCCGCACGACGTCAGACGTCGGCACGGTGCTCCTCACCGGCAACGGGCCATCCCCGAAAGATGGCGGATGGGCCTTCTGCTCCGGTGGTGACCAGCGCATCCGGGGCGCCGACGGCTACCAGTACGAAGGCGCCGACGGAATCGACCCGGCGAAGCTGGGCCGGCTCCACATCCTCGAGGTGCAGCGGCTCATCCGCTTCATGCCGAAGGTCGTCATCGCCGTGGTGCCAGGCTGGGCGGTCGGCGGAGGCCACAGTCTCCATGTGGTCTGCGACTTGACGATCGCCTCACGGGAACATGCGGCGTTCAAGCAGACCGACGCAGACGTGGCGTCCTTCGACGGCGGCTACGGGTCGGCGCTGCTCGCCCGTCAGGTGGGCCAGAAGAAAGCACGGGAGATCTTCTTTCTGGGCCGCACCTATTCGGCAGACGAGGCGGCGGCGATGGGCGCGATCAACGCGGCCGTACCGCACGCCGACCTCGAATCGGTGGCGCTCGAATGGGCTGCAGAGATCAACGGGAAGAGCCCAACGGCGATCCGGATGCTCAAATATGCCTTCAACCTCCCCGACGACGGACTGGTCGGCCAGCAACTGTTCGCCGGTGAGGCCACCCGTCTTGCCTACGGCACCGACGAGGCACGGGAAGGGCGGGACGCCTTCTTGGAGAAGCGTCGCCCCGACTGGTCTCGTTTCCCATACCACTACTGATGAGACAGAGTCCCTGGTACATCGCGACGAGGCCGCACACCCTGCCGGCGGCAGTGGCGCCGGTGCTCGTTGGAGCCGGACTGGCCGTCGGTGACGGGGTGTTCTCATGGGGCCCGTTCATCGCAGCCACCGTCGGCGCCCTGGCGATCCAGGTGGCTGCCAACCTGGCCAACGACCTGTCTGACGCACGCCGCGGTGCCGACACCCCCGACCGGATCGGCCCACCGAGAGCCGTGGCGTCGGGGATGCTGTCCGAAGGACAGGTCCGGCGCGGCATCTGGGCGTCGTTCGCCGTCGCTGCCGCCGCCGGCCTGTACCTGACCGTCGTTGCCGGCTGGGTGGTGATCGCCGTCGGACTCGCCTCGATCGCCGCCACGCTTACCTACACCGGGGGTCCGGCGCCGTACGGTTATCGAGGCTGGGGCGAGGTGTTCGTATTCGTCTTCTTCGGTGTGGTCGCGACGGTCATGACCCGGTATGTGTTCGACCAGACCGCGCCGTTGGCGGCATGGCTGCTGTCGATCCCTATGGGCTTCCTCGTCACCGCGATCCTGGTGGCGAACAACATCCGTGACATCGACACCGACCGGGCCGCCGGGAAACGGACCCTTGCGGTGATCCTCGGACGGGAGAGAACTCGAGTGTTGTTCGACGTCCTCGTATGGGGTTCGTTCGTGTCGGTCGCCGTTTTCGCCGCGCTCGGGCTCGTCCCTCGATGGTCGGCCCTCGCGCTCGCGGCGGCCCCGGGAGCGGTGCCGCTGACCAAGACGATCCGCCGAGAGACGGCTGGGCCGCCACTCATCGCCGTCCTGAAAGGCGTCGCCCGGCTCGACCTGACGGTCGGCGTCCTCATCGCCCTTGGATCGACGTTCGGCTGATCGATCAGAGGCCGGCGAGCAGCTCCTCGAACGTCGGGCCTTCGACCACTTCCACCCCGTAGGTGACCCGGGTGCCCGGAACGTCCAGGTCGAGCAGCGGCAGCAGGTTCACCGGTGTGGCCACCACCACCGCGTCCGGTTGGGCCCGCTTGATCGTCTCGGCAAGCTCGGCGCGCTGTTCGTCGCCGTAGCCCATGGCCGGCAGCAGCGGTCCGATATGGGGGAACTTGTCGAACGTTGCGGCGATCGAACCGACGGCGTACGGTCTCGGGTCGATGAGTTCGGCGGCACCGTAGCGGCGGGCGGCGATCACCCCTGCCCCATAGGCCATCTCTCCGTGGGTGAGGGTGGGGCCGTCTTCGATGACGAGCACCCGTTTGCCTTCGATGAG
>JANTGE010000198.1 GCA_024763085.1 Acidimicrobiia bacterium | reverse complement strand
CGGCGAGCGTACCAGGAGGGGGTGACGCGTAGGCTGACCCTATGGGATTCGCCAAGCTCAGGCACTTCGTGTTCTCGGCTCACGGCAAAGGCGAGTATCAAGCGGCCCTCGATGCGGTTGAAGCATATGAGACGTCTGATCGCGACGAGATCGCCGACCTCACCTTCTGGCGCATGTGCCTGCTGTCACTCGCCGGGCGGACAGACGAGGCAATCGACGAGTTCGCCCGCAGGCTCGACGAAGGACTGTGGTGGGGTGAGGTCCTGCTCGACGACAAGGACCTCGACGCGGTTCGAGATGACCCGGAGTGGCGGCGGCTCGCTGCCATCAGTCTGGAACGGGCGGTCGAGGCGTCGACCGGTCCGGCGGAGCCGCTCGACGTGTCGCCCGATGGCGAACCGACAGGGACGCTGGTGCTGCTCCACGGGTTCGGGTCGCCTCCCCACGAGATCCTCGACCGGTTTCGCCCGGCACTCGGATGGGGTTATCGCCTCGTCGCCCTCCACGGGACCATGCCGGTCGCCACCGGCCGGTTCGCCTGGCCGCCCGAAGGTGCCGACGAGGTCGTGATCTCCCAACTCCATGCCGCTGGCGACCCGGAACGACCGATCCTCTGCGGATTCTCCCAGGGTGCCCGCATCGCGGCGCAGCTCGCCTGGTCCGGCCGGATCGCCACCTCAGGAGCCTTCCTGACTGCGCCGGCCTTCGGCCCGCGGGGGATGCCCACCGCCGACAGCGTTCAGCGCCCTGTCCCCACAGCCATCCTCGCTGGGGACGAGGACTGGCGGATCGATGAGATCCGACAGGCGGCCGGCAACCTCGAAGCCCTGGGCGTACCGGTCCGCTACGACGAACGGCCCGGTCTCAGCCACGACTGGCCCGACGACTTCGCCGAAACCCTCGGGGAGACGCTCGACTGGTCACGTCAGCAGGTCTGAACGGCCGCGGCGATCAGCCACCACCGCACTCAGATCGCGGACTTGGTCCGGCACCTGGAAACTTCGGGTGTCCCACCCTCGTCACCGGCCGAACCCGGAGGCGCCGAGTGCCGCCTCGACCGCCTTGGCGATGGCGATCGCTTCGCCTTTGGTGACCGGCTTGGTTGCACCGGTCGCCACGGCCTGGCCCGCGAGGTCGGAGGGGATCCCAGCGCCGTACTCGACGGTGCCGTAGTACCTGCCTTCGGCGGCGAACCCGACATTGACGAAGGGAACATACGCCGTGTCGCCACGGAACGCTCGGCCGGCGACGACCCACGCGCTCGCTCCGTCCGCCCAGGTCTGCCGCTCGCCACCCGCGGGGATACCGGCTTCGAGCGGCCCGAGGGATCCCGGATCGAGTCTCTGTGTGGACACGTAGACGAGGTTCCCGTCGACGGTCTCAAACACGATCTCCTGCCAGTCGTACCGTGCGGCCTTGCTGCGGAACGCCGCCTCGATGGGGCCACCTTCGCCGGCCGGTGGCAGCACCGACAGCACACCGACGGTCTGGTCGACGGCCTCGGCGATAGACGCCGCCCTGGCGTCGAGGTCCGCGAATCGGCTCGGCGCCGGCGACGCGTGGACGTCCGGTGACACCACGGTCGGTGATCCGCCGAAACTCGCGAACGCCGGCAGCGCGGCAGCTATCAGAACGGTCACCACCCCGGCGATGATCAGCAAACGAACCCTATTCATGTCAACCTCCTTCACGAAGTGGGACCGTACTTGGAGAACCGGACCCAAGAAGTACCCGAGGCAGACCGCGTGTACCACTCGTCCGCAAGTCCCTCGTACTTGAAGCGAGCACTTCCACAGTACGAGTATCCTGGCGTCTGGTACCAACTCTCTCCCGTCGCCGAGTCGTAGTAGCACGGAGGAGAGACGAGCTGTGCCCGGTACGCGGACCAAGTGGAAGGTCCGACCAGACCGTCAACAGACCCTGAGCCTGACCCGAAGTAGTAGGCCTGGAACGACATCACATCCTGGTGGGTATGACTCCCGTAGTAGCCATCAACTCCGCTCCGACGGAAGTTCAGACCCCAGTCGATCCATTGAATGCCAAGAACGTAGTTTCCGGCAGTGTCGCACCTCGGGTAGCCATCGTCGTCCCACCCGACCCAGTAGTTGTCGCTCCATCCTGACCCATCCGCGTACGCATCGCCCGAACAGACGGAGGCGGCGGCGGGTCGGGCAAACACAGACACAACCATCAGTCCAACCACGACCGCCAGCAGGAGCAACCGAGAATGGCGATGCAGAGCCATCATATGACCTCCTTCCCTGATAGGAGTATCTACGTTCGGAGCATACCCCCCCCGAGGGATCTGTCAAGCAACGGATTTCGCGAATCAAACGCCTTCACGGCAGAGCCCGACCGCACGCCGGCCCATCACGTGCTGCTCGCCGGTCTCCGGGTCATGGTCCATGAACACGCACTCGAACCCGAATGGCGACCATGTCCAACCGAGCCCTATCTCGGAGGCCTCCTGCATCCACGCGGGCCCGTTCTCCCGGTCGAAGTCGCAGAACTCGAGAGCCCGCTCGGTCGCCTGCCCCACGATCCCGAACACCAGGAACATCACGGCCACGAACACGACCACGATCGCCACGATCTTCAGGCGGTGCGCCTCACCTCGGCCCCATCAACAATCATGACCGGTCCATCCTATGCCGGCAACGTACCTCAACATCGGTGAGTTCCCACCGGTTTCCGGCCCGGACAACCGAACCTTCTCCGGTAGCCTGCTGCCCGTGGACATCAAGACGATCCCCCGCCGGGCTCCTGCCCCCGTCCGGCTGTGGCGCACCTACGTCACCGATGTGCGGGTC
>JANTGE010000197.1 GCA_024763085.1 Acidimicrobiia bacterium | reverse complement strand
TGCTGGCTCAGGCCAACGCCATCCCCCAGAACGTGCTCGCCCTCTTCCGATAGGGAGGCCACACCAACCGAGGGGGCGGCCCCAGGCCGCCCCCTCACGAAAGAAGGATTGAATGCTTCCGGTTTCGAACATCGGCGGACTCGTCTCAGGGCTCGACACCAACACCATCGTGTCGCAACTCATGGACCTCGAACGTATTCCGCTGCGAAACCTCGAGTCGCGGAAGAGCGACTACCAGAAGAAGGACGACGCCTGGCAGTCGATCACCACGAGGCTCTCGGCGCTGCACACCGCCATCAAGGACCTCGACCGTCCCGCCGACTGGTCCTCGTTCGTGGCCGCTACCAGCAGCAACGAGGCGGCCGTCGCCGTGTCAGCCACAGGCGGAGCCGACCCCGGTCTCTTCAGCTTCACCGTCGACCAACTCGCCACCACCCACCAGGTTGCCTCGAGTACGAGTTTTGCCTCCGCAGATGCCGTCGTCGGCGCCGGAACGTTCACGATCACGACCAGCGATGGCGACCATATCGTGACCACCGGTGACGGCGCCACTCTGGCCGACCTGGCGCAAGCGATCAACGACCTCGACGCCGGCGTCAGCGCCTCGGTGCTTTCCGTCGACTCTGCCTCGGCGCGTCTTCTCATCACGGCCGACGACACCGGAACGGCGGCCGTATTCTCTGCATCCGGCACCCAGACGGGACTAGGAACCTTCGACGTTGTTCAACAGGGCGTCGACGCCCAGCTCACCATCGGGAGTGGGCCGGGAGCGATAACCGTCTCTCGGTCGACCAACTCCGTCAGCGACCTCGTTTCTGGGCTTACCCTCGACCTCCAGGCGACCACGACAGAGCCGGTCACCGTAACCGTCTCCCGCGACCTCGACACCGCCGTCGAGAAAGTCCAGGCATTCGTCGACGAACTGAACGCAACCCTGGACGAGCTGGACGCCAAGTCGTCCTACAACGCCGATGCCGACGTCGCCGCCCCCCTCACCGGCGACTCGACGGTTCGAAGTCTCATGCTCGACCTCACCTCGAAGGTCTCCTATCCAGTGGCCGGCATGACCGGCGACTACTCGTATGCCGGCTCAGTCGGGCTCAGCGTCAACCGCGAAGGTCGCTTCGACCTCGACACGTCGAAGCTCCGGAGCGCCATGGAAACAGACTTCGAGGCCGTGCAAGACCTCTTCACCGAGATCACCACGACCACGGACAGTCGGGTGGCGTTCGTCTCGGCCACAGACTCGACCACGGACGGAACCTACGACGTGGTGGTCACGCAGGCTGGACAGGCAGCCGAGGACATCGGTTCCACCTACAAGTCGGACAAGAAAGACCAGACGTTCACCCTGGATACCGGAACGGTCTCTGTCGACATCACCATCGTCAAGAACAGTGACCTCGCTTCGGCAATTCAACAGATCAACGATGCGCTCGCCGCGGCCGGTATCACGTCGATCACAGCGAGTGATTCTGGAGGCGCCATCCGGATCGCCGAGAGCCGATACGGGTCGACCTACGGTTTCGTCATCACCGGCGACAGCAAGTTTGGACTGGACGGAACGTTCAACGGCACCGACGTCGCCGGCACCATCGGAGGGGTCGCCGCGACCGGCAGCGGACGGACCCTCACCGCCGCAAGCGGAGACCCGGCAGGACTGGTACTCACTATCACGGCCACCCAGTCGGAGGTCGCAGCCGCTGGAGGAAGCCTCAGCCTCGGATCGGTGAGCTACGGATCCGGGGTGGCCGGCCGACTGGAGAGATACCTCGACACCGTCGAGGGGGTCGACGGCTCGGTGGAGCGGGCCCGAGACCGCTATCAAAATCAAATCGACCTCATCGACGACCAGATCCAACGCATGGAAGACCGCCTCGACCAGAAAGAGCTCCTCCTCATCCAGCAGTTCTCGCGCCTGGAGACAGCCATGAACCAGCTCACCGCAATGGGAAACGCCCTCGGGGCGCAGCTCGTCTCACTGATGGGAGGCTCGGCATGAACGTCGCCACAGCACAGTCCGCCTACCGCAGCCAGGCAGTCGAGACCGCAGGCCCTGCGCAGCTGGTCCTCATGCTCTACGACGGAGTGCTTGCCAGCATCGCCAAGGCACGCATCGCGTTGCAAGACAAACCCGTTGACATCGGAACGGCACATCGGGAACTCACCAAGGCCCAGGCAGGTGTCGCCGAGCTGGCTGCATCGCTCAACCATGAAGATGGGGGCCAGATTGCCGACTCACTCGGAGCCCTCTACGGGTTCTGCCTCGAGCGGCTCGTCAAGGCGAACGTCGAAAAGGACGATGGCCCACTCGCCGGCGTAGAAGCGGTGCTCTCCGAGCTGCGCGATGCCTGGAAGACCGTGTGCATTCCGAAGGATCTGGTCGGATGAGCGCCTGGGGCAACGCCGCGGCCATCGTCGAACGTCTCCTCGCAGACTGTGAAGCGATCATCGACGGGCATCCGGTCGAACTCGACGAGGTGCCGCCGCTCCCCCGTCTCGACGAGCAGCCAGAAGCCGCAGAGATCGACCGCGTCAAAGCCGTCCTCGCCCGCATCGACGAGATGAAACAGCGCGTCGAGGGCGCCCAACACGCCATCACCGCTGAACTCGACCGTGGACAGCGCCTTCGTACCGCAGCCAAGGCCTACCGGTCTCACGACGCTCCTTCCACTCCTTAAGGCGTCTCCTCCTCCGCCGACGGGATCGGCAACAACCGATCACGGACGGATACACACCGGCTTCAGGGAAGAACGCTGAGCGTTCTTCCCTGTCCTGTTTGAGGAAGGCACATGACGATACCGGCAAGCGATCGCACGATAGGCGCCATCGAATACGCCCTACGCGGACTCGCCCTCCGC
>JANTGE010000196.1 GCA_024763085.1 Acidimicrobiia bacterium | reverse complement strand
TTGGCGTTGATCGCCTCACCGATCACCTGCTGGGTGGCGACATGGCGAAGGGTGTCGTAGGTGATCGCGTTGTCCGCCAGGTACGTGTCTGCGTCAGGCTGCAGCCCGGCCACGATCTCGTCGTAGCGCGCGTCGACGGCGGCCTGGTCCAAGGTCACGCCAAGGTCCTGTTCGGCGGCCTGCAGCACCACCTGTTCGATGATGAGGTTTCTGAGGTTGTTGGCGAAGGTGTCGCGATCGACGGTGCCATTGCCGGCAGCCAGCGCCTCGACCTGGTCGAGGCCGATCGAAACGCCGTTGACGGTCGCCGCCGACGCGGATCCGCCGGAACAGGCACTCACCACGAGCGCGAACACAAACAGAATGATCAGGGATGTACGCACGAAAAAACTCCTCTTTCAGCCGCACATGGTAGCGCCCGCCAGTCCTATCGATCCGCGGGCCACAGACGCCCGATGAAGCGTCGCAGCTCCCCGACGATCTGGCCGGTCGGCGGAGATGGCAGGAAGATCACTCCTTCGGTGGATCGCAACACGGCGTTGGGTGCGATCCGCTGCAACCGAACCTCCTGTGCCATCGAAAGGTCGACCGGACCGAGACGCAGCTCCCGGCCGAGATGCACGATCTCCCGGAGTCCGACTCCGAGCGCATCGACCCTGAGCCGGGCCAGCTCGAGCAGCGCTTCGGCAGGTTCCGGCAGCGGTCCAAACCGGTCCTTCCATTCGGCGGCAACATCGTCGACCCCCTCCAGCGTGACCGCGACGGCGAGGCGACGGTAGGCCTCGAGCCGGGCTTCATCATCTTCCACGTAGCTGCGGGGCAGATGGGCATCGACCGGCACATCGATACGCACCTCGGCAGGAGGCTCCTCGGCGGTGGATCGCCCCTCGAGCTCGCCGACGGCTTCGGCGACCAGCTGCGCATAGAGTTCGAAACCGACGGCGGCGATGTGACCCGACTGCATCTCGCCGAGAATCGACCCGGCGCCGCGGATCTCGAGGTCTCGCAGGGCCAGTTGGAACCCGGAGCCAAGGTCGGTGTGCTCCCCGATGGCCTGTAGTCGACGGCTCGCTTCCTCGGTCAGCAGCTGGTCAGGCGGATGGAACAGGTAGGCGTAGGCCCGCTGGTTCGACCGGCCCACTCGACCTCGGAGCTGGTAGAGCTGGGCCAGGCCGAGCAGGTCGGCCCGTTCGACGATCAGCGTGTTGACCGACGGCAGGTCGAGTCCGGACTCGATGATGGTGGTCGCCACGAGCACGTCGTACTCCCGGTTCCAGAAGTCCAACATCACCTGCTCCAGCCGGCCTTCGCTCATCTGGCCGTGGGCGACGCCGAAACGAGCGTTGGGTACCAGTTCCTGCAGCTTGGCGACGGCCCGGTCGATCGAACGCACCCGATTGTGGACGTAGAACACCTGCCCTTCTCTGAGCAGTTCCCGCCGGATCGCCGCCGACACCGACCGCTCGTCGTACGGACCGACATAGGTGAGGATCGGGTGGCGGTCTTCGGGCGCCGTCCGTATATGGCTGACGTCGCGAATGCCGGTGAGCGCCATCTCCAGCGTCCGGGGAATCGGCGTCGCCGTGAGCGTCAGCACGTCCACGCCGACCCGGAGGCGTTTGATCGCATCTTTCGCGTTGACGCCGAATCGCTGCTCTTCGTCGATGACGAGCAGCCCGAGGTCCTTGAATCGAATGTCGTCGCTCAGCAGGCGGTGGGTGCCGACGACGATGTCCACTTCGCCGGTGTGGATCCGTTCGACGATGCGCCGTTGCTCGGCAGGCCCGTAGAAGCGCGAAAGCATCGCTACTTCTACCGGAAACGGACCGAAGCGCTCGGTGAATGTCTGATGATGCTGCTGGGCGAGCAATGTGGTCGGGCAGAGCACAGCCACCTGGCGTCCTTCGGACACCGCTTTGAACGCGGCCCGAAGCGCCACTTCGGTCTTGCCGAATCCCACATCCCCGAAGATCAGGCGGTCCATCGGGCGCGGAGACTCCATGTCTCGCTTCACGTCGGCGAGCGCGGTGAGCTGGTCGGGAGTCTCCTCGAACGGGAACGACGCCTCGAACTCCCGCTGCCACGGTGAATCCGGCTCGAACGCGTGACCGGTGGCGGAGGCACGCAGCCGGTGAAGTGACACCACCTGCTCAGCGACCGCGGCGACCGCCTTCCTCACTTTTGCTTTGGTCGCCGACCAGTCTGCGCCACCCATCCGGGACACCCGGGGTTGTTCTCCTCCGGTGTAGCGGCGGACCGCGGCCAGTTGATCGGTGGGCACATACAGCTTGTCGCCGGCTGCGTATTCGATCACCAGATAGTCGCGTTCGACGCCGGCGACGGTCCTGGTGACCAAGCCCTGGAACTTCCCGATGCCGTGGCGATAGTGCACCACGTAGTCGCCCGCTTGCAGATCACGGTACGTCGCGACCGGCGTTCCGGTGGTGCGACCGGCGCGACGATGGGCCCGACGCCTGCCGGCGATCGCCTGCTCACCGAACACGGCGACCCGACCGAGGCGGAAGCCGTGGTGGATCCCCTCGCCGATGACCGCCGGTTCGACGACTTCGAGCCGATCTCGACGAGGCAAAGCCAGTCCGGCTTCCCCGAGGAGCCGGGCAACCCGATCGGCCGCAGCAGCTCCGTCCATCGCAACGACCGTCACCACACCGTCGGAGCGAAGTGCCGCAAGCGCCTTCGCAACCGACTCGGCATCTCCTGGAATGGCGTCGAGCCCGCGCACGGGCAGGACCGGCTCACCGGGTCCGGTAGGTACCGGAGGCGCCACCAGGTCGGCCCTGTCGAGGTCGAAGTCGAGGTAGAGCGGCGGGTGATCCACCGCAGCTTCTTCGGCGAGTCCCCAGGTCGG
>JANTGE010000195.1 GCA_024763085.1 Acidimicrobiia bacterium | reverse complement strand
CTCGAGGTAGGCATCACCGACGCGGTCGCCGGCCTCGTCGAATCGGGTTCGGTTGTGGTCACCGCGGAGCAGGGCCGTCCGAGGATGGCGTCGCTGATCCCGTTCGTACACATTGCGTTGCTGCCGGCGGACCGGCTGTTCCCCTCCCTCACCCACTTTCTCGCCGCCGAGCCCGAGCGAGTGTCCGCCTCGTCGAATCTGGTGGTGATCACCGGTCCGAGCCGCACCGGCGACATCGAACACCGCCTCACCCTCGGGGTCCACGGCCCGAGGTACCTCCATGTGGTGCTACTCGGTTCTGAGTTCTGAGTTCTGAGTTCTGAGTTCTGAGTTTTGGGTTTTGGGTTGTGGGTTTTGGGTTGTGGGTTCTGGGTTGTGGGTTCGCTACCGTCGACGGCCGACCCGCTACCGGCTGCTCTCCTCCACCCATTCCTTCACCAGCCGCTCCAGCGTCTCGAGCGGCACCATGCCCGAGTCCAGCACGGTGTCGTGGAACCCCTTGATGTCGAACCGGTCACCGAGCGCTGCTTCGGCCTCGCGGCGCATCCGCTGAATCTCGAGCCGGCCGATCATGTAGGCGAGCGCCTGGCCGGGCATGCCGATGTAGCGGTCGACTTCGTTTTCGATGGTGCCCATCGAAAGTGGCGAGTTCTCTGCGTAGAAGTCGATCGCCTGCCGGCGGCTCCACCCTTTGGCATGGAGGCCGGTGTCGACGACAAGTCTTCCGGCTCGCAGCGAGTCGGCCGACAGCATGCCCATCCGCTCAAGCGGACCCGAGTAGAGACCCATCTCGTCGGCGAGCCGTTCGGTGTACAGGCCCCATCCTTCGCCATAGGCAGTGACGTGGGCGTGTTTGCGGAAGTCGGGGATGCCGTCGAGCTCCTGAGCGATGGCGATCTGCAGGTGGTGACCAGGAATGCCTTCGTGGTAGGCCATCGCCTCGATCTCGAATCTCCCCCAGTCCTGTGGTTTGGAGGTGTTCACGAAGAAGGTGCCTGGGCGCGACCCGTCGGCGGCCGGCGGGTAGTAGAAGGCCAATGGTCCCGCGGGTGTCTCGGCCACCACACAGTCTGCCTGCGGAAGCCGACCGAACCAGTCCCCCATCGCCGCTTTCGCCTTGGCCAGCGCCCGCTCGGAAGCAGCCCGCACCTCTGGGCCGGCGGTGAAATGCAGGTCCGGGTCGTCCCGAAGACGGGCAAAGATCTCGGACAGGTCGTCGGTGCCAAGCGCCTCCCTGCCGAGGGTTCGGTATTCGTCGGCGAGCCGTTCGATCTGCTGCAGGCCGATCTCGTGGATTTGGTCGGCCGAAAGCGTCAGGCTGGTGTGACGCCGGATGGCCTTGGCGTAGAGGTCCTCCCCGCCAGGGATCCACATGACGCCCGGACGATCCTCCGGCCTGGCGGCAGGCAGCACCACGTCGGCGATGAAGTCGCGATGGCGCTGGAACGCGGGAAGCACGGCTTCGGTGACCACACCGGCGAGCCGGGCCCTCCAGTCTGCAGCCTGAGCGTCGTCGAACGAGGACGGCACCCGAAGCTGCATGAGCGGGCTCTCGTCGAGTGGAGTACCAATCAGCTGGTCGAACTGGCCAATGGTTGCCTCGACAATCGACCGTACCGGGGTCCGGCCGGCGGCGACGCCTTCGCGCAATCGTTCGGTGAGCTGATCGATGGCCCGGGCCATCTCCCGGTACTTGGCGAGCATCGCTTCGGCGTGTTCGGGCAACTCGACGGGGAGCTGCGGAATGAGCGACGGCAGGATCGCCTGGATTCCGATGGCGTTGTTGACGTCGAATTCGGCCATCCGTGCTTCGAGCCCGTCGGCGGTGGAGGACGCCTCGAAGATGAGGATCTCCCGGGTCAGGCGGTCGGCGTCGTCGAGGCCGTCCGGGTCGATCGCTTCGGCTTTGGCGGCGAAGTCCCGGAGCCGGGCGATCTGGGCGTCCTCGGCTTCTCGGGACATCTCTTCGAAGCGGTCGTCGTAGCGATGGTCGCCGAGCATCAGCGCCTGGGTAGGCGACGTCTCGAGCTGGTACTCCCAATAGTCGGCAGCGAGTTGGTGAAGCGGTTCGTGCAACGGGTCCTCCTTGTGCCGTCCAGCTTAGGAGCCCCTCTGCTCGACGCCGCCGCATGAGACGCGGCCGGATGGAACGCCGCGGGAGTTCCCCACGCGGAAGGCCCGGGCCGCTGCCCGGGCCTTCTCACTGCCGCCGTAGGAGGGAGCTACGGTGAGTGGTAGTTGGTCGCTTCGTCGATGAGTTCCTGATCGGTCTTCACCGACGCCGTGCCGCCGTCGCGGTGACACGACTTACAGGCGAAGTCGAGCGACACCCACGGCATCGCTGCGCTGCCATCCTCGGTGAACTGAGGAGCACCGGTCGGGTTGATCGCGAACAGATGCGACCGAATGTCACCGCTGTGCTGATCGGCGTCGCCAAGTGCAGACTTGACGATGCGTGGCATGTGACACTCGATGCAGTCCACGAAGCTCTTCATCGCTGCCGACTTCTGCTGCTCGGCCTTGTCGATGTGACACGACTCGCAGGCGACCTTCGTCGTCGGTAGTTCCGCCTTCCGCAACTGGATGACACCCGCATGGGGATCATGACAGTCGACGCAGCTCAGAGCCGCATGCTTGGTCTGCATGAGCTCTTCACCCTGTTCGTGGTGCTTGATGAAGCCCCCAGAGGCGTCGATCACCGTCTTGTCACCACGGGAGTGGCACGACGTGCAGGACTGCGACGACCGGTCGATCTTCATCGCGACACCATACGGATCGCTGATGTGCTGACTGCCGGGACCATGACACTCTTCGCAGCGGATGCCCGGTTCGGCCCAGGTACCGATGAGTCCGTCGAGACCATCCTGGTGTCCTTC
>JANTGE010000194.1 GCA_024763085.1 Acidimicrobiia bacterium | reverse complement strand
ATGTCCGCGCCGATCGCCCTCGACGAACCGATCGGGTCGGTCGACGACGCCATGGAAGCCGTCGAAGCCGGCGCGGTCGACATCATCAACGTGAAGCCGAGTCGCCTTGGAGGCCACCGCGAAGCCGTCGCCTTGCATGGCTACGCGTTCACTGCCGGGCTTGACCTGTTCGTCGGTGGCATGCTCGAAACCGGCATCGGCCGAGCCCACGCCGTCGCATTGGCCGCGCTACCAGGGTTCGGCCTCCCAACCGATCTTGGCCCGTCCCGCCGCTACTTCGCCCAGGACCTCGTCGATCCACCATGGGAGCTCGACGACGGGCATCTCGTCCTACCGGAGGCTCCGGGGATCGGTGTCGACGTCGACCGCGACCGGCTGAGACGTTTCACGATCAGAACTTTCCGGAACAATGTGGCGACCCCGGGGGCTTGAGGAGGAGTGATGAATCTGCATCTTGGAGCACACGAGGAGAACGTCGAGTCCCGTCTCGGTGCATGGGAAGCCGCCGACTTCGGGCGACGCCTGTGGCAGAAAGATCCGACTCTATGGTTCCCCGAACCTCGGCCGGAGATCGTCGACCGGCTCGGATGGCTCGATCTGCCCAACACGATGGCCGACCGACTGGACGAGTTGGCGTCGTTCGGGACTTGGGTTCGCGACCAGGGAATCAGGCACGTCGTCTTGCACGGTATGGGCGGTTCCAGCCTCGCCCCCGAGGTCTACCAGCACACCCTCGGGAACGCCGGCGACTACCCGTCGCTCGTCGTGCTCGACTCCACCCATCCCGATCAGGTGGGCGATGTCGACGCCGCAACCGACCCGACCCGGACCCTATGGATCGTCTCGTCGAAGTCGGGCACGACCCTCGAAACGCTCTCAGGATTCCGGCATTCGTGGGCCCGCGCATCGGCGCACCTGGCCGACCCGGGCACCCGGTTCGTGGCAGTGACCGACCCGGGAAGTCCCCTGGAGGCCTTGGCGAAGGAACGGAACTTCAGCCATATCTTCCCCGCGCCGGCCGATGTCGGCGGCCGCTACTCGGCGCTCACCACCTTCGGTCTTGTGCCTGCCGCAGCGATCGGAGTCGACCTTGGGCGCCTCCTCGAAGGAGCGGCACGAATGGCACAGAGCTCCGGACCGGCCGTGCCTGCAGCCGAGAACCCGTCGCTCGTCTTGGGGGCCGTCATGGGCGAGCTGGCCCGCGCGGGCAGAGACAAACTGACCTATCACGTGACCGTCGGCGTCAGAGCCTTTCCCGACTGGCTTGAACAGCTCATCGCGGAGTCGACCGGCAAGGACGGTCAGGGGATCGTCCCCGTAGCCAGGGAACCGTCCGCCGGCCCCTACGGCGATGACAGAGCCTTCCTGGGGTATTCGGTCGACGGGGAGGCGCCTCCGCCCCTGGGAGAGCCCGGCGCGTCGATCACCCTCGGCGACATCTACGAACTCGGGTCGGAGATGTTCCGGGCCGAGATGGCGACCGCTGCCGCCGGTGCGGTTCTCGGTATCCATCCGTTCAACCAGCCCGACGTACAGCTCGCCAAAGAACTCGCCCGCCGTGCCATGGAGGCGGGAGGTGGGCAAGGGATGCCAATCGAAGCTGTCCACGTCGAAGAGGCCGGCCGGGTGCTCGCCTCGTTCCTGGAAGATGCCGTGCCACCAAAGTACGTCGGGTTCCATGCGTATCTTCCCCGCCATCCCGGCACCACCACGGTGTTTGATGCGCTAAGGAGCCGCCTCAAGCAGCGCAGCGGCGCCGCCACCACCCTCGGCTACGGACCCCGCTTCCTGCACTCCACCGGACAGCTCCACAAAGGTGGGCCGGACACCGGGGTCTTCATCCAGGTGGTCGACCGGCCCCGACGCGACCTGCCGGTCCCCGAGACCGACTTCACCTTCGCGCAGCTCATCCAAGCTCAGGCAGACGGCGACTATCGGGCGCTCATCGAGCGAGGAAGGCGGGTACTGCGTATCGACCTCGGCGAGGCTTCCGCCGCGGTGCTCGAGGACGTGTGGCCGTGGTGAAAACCCTGTTCTTCGACGTCGGCGGTGTATTGCTCACCAACGGGTGGGATCGGGTGTCGCGACGTCACTGTGTGGACAGCTTCGGGCTGGATTGGGAGGAGTTCTCCGACCGGCACGACTTCGTCGCCGACGCCTTCGAAACCGGGCGTATGACGCTCGAGAGCTACCTGGAACGGACCGTGTTCTACCGCGGCCGGCCGTTCACCAGGGACGACTTCGTTGCCGCGATGCGTGCGGAGTCGCAGCCTCTCGAGGGCCTGGGCCTCGCCGAAGAACTCGCGGCCTCCGGTCAATACTTCATGGCCACCCTCAACAATGAATCGAGGGAACTGCATGAGCACCGCGTCGAAGCGTTTGGGCTCGATGAGATCTTCGGCGTCTTCCTGACCTCGGGGTACCTCGGGGTGAAGAAACCCGACGAGGCGATGTTTCGGCTCGCCCTCGACCTCACCCACACCGAACCCGAAGATGCCGTGTTCATCGACGATCGGGCGCTCAACCTCGAATGCGCCGACCTGCTGGGCATGAGGACGATCCTGTATACGAGTGCCGACCACTTGCGAGACGAACTGAGGAGCTGACATGGAACTGGGCATGATCGGGCTGGGGAAGATGGGAGCCAACATGGCCGAGCGGCTGCTTCGCGGTGGCCACCGGGTCGTCGGTTTCGATCTCGACCCGCAAGCTACCCGGCACCTCGTCGAAAGAGGCGGGGAAGGAGCCGACAGTCTTCAAGCTCTGGTTGCCGCGCTCCCACGACCCCGGGTCGTGTGGCTGATGGTGCCGGCAGGCGACGTGGTCGATGCGACACTCGACGACCTGCTGCCGCTACTCGACAGCGGCGACGTCGTCGTGGA
>JANTGE010000193.1 GCA_024763085.1 Acidimicrobiia bacterium | reverse complement strand
GACGGGGATCCTTTCACGTGAAGCACTGGAGGCGGCCGCCGGCGCCCGGCCCGCGTTCGCCGACCAGAACCTCAAAGCCGTCGACCAGGGCTATCGGCTGGCCGAGCTCAGATCTTTCCGCTGACGAGGTCGAGAATGCGCTCGGCACGGGTGCGACACTCCAGCAAGGCGTCGGAGCGACGCCGGTCGAACTCGGCGGCCTGGGGATCCTCGGCGAGTGCGGTCAGGTTGATGCGCACATTCAGCGACGCCCCTTCGGCCGCCGCCAGTGCGCACGCCGCCCCGACACCGGCATCGGTGACCGCAGTCTCGATCCCGTCGGTGGCAGCAACTTCACACAGATCGAGGGCCTCCACGCACCGTTCCAGCACCTCGAGCGGTACCCTGGCCGCCCCGAAGGTGGCAGCGTCGATCGCTTCCTGCCGGGCCTGTCGCTCGTCCTCGGTCGCCTTTGGCAGCCGGTAGGCGTTCATGAGCGCCTCGAACGCGGCGGTGTCGCGGTCGGCGGCGTCGAGGAACCAGGCTTTCAAATCCTGGGCGCGGCTGCCGACCTCAACCATGGCTTCGTCCCGGGTCTTCGGCCAGGTGAGCCCCGTAACCATCGCTGCCAGCGCCGCCGACAAGGCCCCGACCGTCGCCGCCACGCTGCCTCCGCCGGGTGTGGGAGAGAGCGTCGCCACCCTGTCGACGAAGTCCGCCAGGCGCATCGCCCCGAAGCCTCTGACAGGTGGCTGGAAGCGGTACTCGATGATCTTCTCCAACGGGTCGAACGGAGCCACGTCGTCGAGGCCGAGGGAGAGCACGGCCATCTCTACCTTCTCCCGTTCCGGCACACCTGTCGTCTGTCCCTGCCTGGCGAGGTAATGGTCGCCGGCAGCGAGGATGGCAAATCGGGGAACCAAACCGACGATTTCGCTGCCGGTCACCCGCAGCCCCAGCTTCTCCGCCTCCTCACAGGTGGCATCGAACACGTCGTGGAGGGTCGTGGACTCTGGGTTCGTCAGGTTGTACGAGACCTGGGCCCGGCCGTACTCCTCGATGTACCAGCCGACCCCCGCCAGATGCTTGAACCGTCCAGGCTCCCGGATGGCCGAGCCGTCCGGGTTCCTCAAGATCTTGCCGTCAGGTCCCCGCTTCGGCCGTCCCGACTCTCGCAGCGCTCCGGCGATCTGGTTGGCGAGTCTCCGGTCCTTCGTGTTGAGGTTCACGTTGTAGGCGATCAGGAAAGTGCGGGCTCCAATAGCGGTGGCGCCGGCCTTCGGATTGAACGGGGGCCCGAAGTCGGGAGGGTCCTCACGGTCGGCGAGGCCCTCATATTCGCCCTTCCGAACGTTGGCGAGCAGCCGTCTGTCGTCGCTGGTGGCCGCCTCTCCGTACAGGTAGACCGGGATGCCCAACTCTTCGCCGACTCTGCGGCCAAGACGGCGGGCCATCTCGACACAGTCGGCCATCGACACCCCTTCGAGAGGAACAAACGGGCACACGTCCGTCGCACCCATACGAGGATGCTCACCATGGTGATGGCGCATATCGATGAGTTCCGCGGCCGTGGCAATGGTGCGGAACGCAGCTTCTTCGACGGCGTCTGGCGGTCCTACGAACGTGAGCACCGTGCGGTTCGTCGCCTCGCCCGGATCGACATCGAGGAGTTTGACCCCCTCCACCGACCCGATCGCCTCGGCCACCCGGTCGATGATGGCCCGGTCCCGGCCTTCGCTGATGTTGGGAACACATTCGACGAGTCTCATGGCGCGCACCCTACTCGGGTTCAGGGTGGCGTTGGTCGACACCCAACTCGGTCGCCAAAGGTTCCCTGCCGAGGACCTGTGAGGCGACGGCGTCTTCCCACTCCGCGTAACGGATCTCGCAGCGTTCCGAGCAGAACTCGCTGCCGGTTCGGCGCTCCCCACCGTCCCACAGGCATGTCGTGTGGAGCGCCCGCAGCCACGGCGGGTCGTACACCGGCCAGCGTCCGATCGGATGGTGGACCGCAGACTCCATGGCCCCCAGGTTAGAAGTCGCTTCAGGTGGAGGGCGATTGTTCCGATGACGACAACGATGGGAGATGTCGAAGTCACGTTCCTGTGCACCCAATGTCGCTCGAAGCCGGCCGTGGTGAAACGAGGGCGGAAGGTCTTTCTCTGTACCGACTGCGCGTCGGACCAGATGTGGAAGGACATGGTCAGCACATTCCAGGAGGACGAGGAGAGTCGGTAACCTGACCCGATGTGGCGCAAGGGCGGAATCGTGGTCGTGCTCATCGGGGTGATCGTCGCCGCGTGGGCGTTCAACCGTCCCGTCCGCTACGACTATGGGTATGTCATCGAAGACGGACGGAGGCAACCTGCCTTCGTGGAGTGTGGCGACACCCTCGATGTGCTGCGAGGCTCGTATCCGGCAGACGTGCGCACCCCGGGGACCCGCCGCGGCTGTGACCTCGCTGCTCGCACCAATATCGTCAACGCCGCCCTCGTCCTGGTGGTTGCCCTGATCATCGGCGGAGCAGCGATTCTGCGCGGCCCTTTCCCTGATGTTCCCCTCTACGAACAGGTACGGCGCTTCACCCCGTGGCGCCGCCGTCTGTCGTAGGTGCCAGGTCGGGTTCTCGCCGTGAGGTCAAGTAGGCGCCAACCAGCACCAAGCCGGTGCCGGCCAACCCCACCGGGTCGACCGTCTCCCCGAGTAGCAGCACCCCGAGGATGATCGCCACCACCGGCAAGAAGTAGATCGCCACAGCGGCGCGGGTCGCTCCAACCCTTCCAGCCAGAACCGTCATCGCGAGGAACGCCACGCCGGTACCGAACACACCGAGCGCCGCTACGGATCCGAACGATACGAGACCGAAACGAGCGTGGGGGAGCTGTGCCAGACCGAACGGCGCCAAGAGTAAGACGGCCA
>JANTGE010000192.1 GCA_024763085.1 Acidimicrobiia bacterium | reverse complement strand
GAGGCGCTCGACACGCTGCTCCGCGACCCAGAACACCCGTTTGTGGTCATCCTGGGTGGTGCCAAGGTCTCCGACAAGCTCGGAGTGATCCGATCGCTGCTGCCGAAGGTAGACATGATGCTGATCGGCGGCGGCATGTGTTTCACACTGCTGGCCGCGGAGGGGTACCGGATCGGCGAGTCGCTGTTCGAAGAGGATCGGGTCGATGAGGTCCGTGAAGTCCTGCAGTCCGAGTACGGAGACCGGGTCGCTCTTCCAGACGATGTCGTGGTTGGTGACCGGTTTGTTCCCGATGCCGAACGCAAAGTGGTCGACCGCGAGGACATCCCCGACGGCTGGATCGGCCTCGACATCGGCCCGAAAACGATCAAGGAGTTCACCGGTGTGATCGGGGGAGCCGCCAGCGTGTTCTGGAACGGTCCGATGGGTGTGTTCGAATGGGAACGCTTCCGCGACGGCACCGAGCAGGTAGCGAGGGCCATCGCCGGCCATCACGGATTCACCGTCGTCGGTGGCGGGGACTCGGTGGCGGCGATGCGACTGTTCGGCCTCGAAGATCAGGTTTCGCACCTGTCGACCGGCGGGGGCGCAGGATTGGAGATGTTGGAAGGTAAGACGCTGCCGGGAATTGCAGCGCTGGAAAGGTGGGCCCGTGACGCGTAAGAACCTGATCGTCGGCAACTGGAAGATGCATGCCACCCATCTGGAGGCGATCCAGATGACCCAGAAGCTGCACTATCGCCTCGACCCGAAGGACTTCGACCGGGTCGACGTCGGGTTGGCACCGCCGTTCACGGCACTGCGGTCGGTGCAGACGGTCATCGAGGCCGACCACATGCAGTTCAGCCTCGGTGCGCAGAACGTCCACTGGGAGGAGAAGGGTGCCTTCACCGGGGAGATCGCCCCGGGCATGCTGGCCAAGCTCAACGTCCGCTACGTGATCGTCGGCCACTCTGAACGCCGTCAGATCTTCGGCGAAACCGACGAGTGGATCGCCAAGAAGGTCAAGGCGGTGTTGGCCCACGACATGATCCCGATCCTGTGTGTCGGCGAGACGCTCGATGAGCGCGAGGCCGGCGGCGCGATGGAGAAGGTGGAGCGGCAGGTCCTCGCAGACTTCGAGGGACTCTCCGCCGATCAGGTCGGTACGGCGACGATCGCCTACGAACCGATCTGGGCGATCGGCACGGGTCGGACGGCCAAACCGGAAGACGCGCAGGAGGTCATCGGGTTCATCCGTGATCTGCTGCGAAGGAAGTGGGGCGATGTCGCCGAGGAAACCAGGATCCTCTACGGCGGGTCGGTGAATCCAGGGAACATCGCGGCGATCATGGCCAAGAAGGACATCGACGGGGCGCTCGTTGGCGGCGCGTCGCTGGACCCCGACACCTTCGCGTCTGTGGTCAGGTATTGGATCTAGGAGACCTATGGCCGACTACACGATGGTGCTGCTCCGCCACGGAGAGAGCACCTGGAACAAAGAGAACAAGTTCACCGGATGGACCGACGTGCCGCTGTCGGCGAGGGGCGTCGAGGAGGCCGAGTCGTCTGGTCGGCTCATGGCCGACGAAGGGCTGGAGTTCGACGTCGTCCACACGTCACTGCTGGTGCGAGCCATCCAGACGGCCAACATTGCCCTCGACGCGATGGCGCAGTCGTGGCTGCCGGTGCGACGCCACTGGCGCCTCAACGAACGCCACTATGGGGCGCTGCAAGGGCTCAACAAGAAAGAGACCGCCGAACGGCTCGGCAAAGAGCAGGTGTTCGAGTGGCGACGTTCCTACGACGTGCCGCCGCCGCCATTGGAGCTCGACGATGAGCGGCATCCCCGCCACGATCGCCGCTACCGGGATCTGCCACCGGATGTGCTGCCGGCGACCGAGTGCCTCAAAGACGTCGTCGAACGGATGCTGCCCTACTGGCACGACGTCATCGTTCCTGACCTGAGGGACGGCAAGGTTGTGCTGGTTGTCGCCCACGGCAACAGTTTGCGGGCGCTCGTCAAACACCTCGATCACATCTCCGATGACGACATTCCGGGTCTCAACATTCCAACCGGTATCCCGCTGGTGTACCGGCTGGACGAGAACCTCGACAAGATCGACAGCCGGTATCTCGGGGATCCGGAGGCGGCCCGCAAGGCTGCGGAGGCGGTGGCGAAACAAGCCGGGTAGTGAAAGTGCTCTGGGCGGCGGAACGGCTTGGAGCCGGGCGCCGGCGAGACGCTACTTCGCTGCTTCTAGGCAGGTGACTCCGTCGGGGCCGACCGTGGCGGCGTGGTGGGTGTGGGGCGGCAGGTCGAGACGATCGCCAGGCTGCAGCTGCACGTCGCCGTCGACGGTGTGGAAGGTGATCGAGCCTTCGACGCAGACCAGCACCTTGTGGTAGGGATGGTCGTGTTCCGAATACCAGTGGCCGGGTTGGTTGGACCAGCTATGTGGCTCCAGACCTTCGGCACGGAAGAGGGCAATGATGTCGTCTCTGTGCATGGAACTTTCAGCCTATTACGCGGATCGAGCCGAACTTGACCAACATCGGGTACACTCGCCATACTGCGTCGCCGCACTCGCGGCACTACCTGGAGACAACATGCAAGTACTCACCATCGCGATCGTCGTGGTCCATGTGATCGTGTCGCTCGCACTGATCATCCTGATCCTGTTGCACGCCGGCCGAGGCGGCGGCCTGTCCGACATGTTCGGCGGCGGCATGGGCCCAGCGTCGTCGATGGGATCGACCGTCGTGGAAAAGAACCTCGACCGGTTGACGGTCGGCACCGCCATCGTATTTACGATCACCACGGTCGCGTTGACCTTCCTCTTCGGGTCCTGACGGGCCCGGTATACTTCAATATCCACGTCGGAGTGGCGGAATTGGCAGACGCGCTAGGTTGAGGGCCTAGTGTCCGATAAGGACGTGGGGGTTCAAGTCCCCCCTCCGACACGAACG
>JANTGE010000191.1 GCA_024763085.1 Acidimicrobiia bacterium | reverse complement strand
GGCACGTAGACCTCTTCGAGCTTCTTGGCGAGGCCGATGACCGGAATGTCGAGGCCGAGCTCATCGAGGACCTTGACCGCCCGGGAGAGCTGTCCGGCGCCGCCGTCGATGACGATGAGCGACGGTGGATAGGCGAACTTGCCGCGATCCTCGACGGGTAGCTCCCGCTCCTTCAGGTAGGCGCTGAACCGCCGGTGCATTACCTCTTCCATGGAAGCGAAGTCGTCTTGGCCGGCGACGCTGCGCACCTTGAACCGTCGATAGGAAGAACGCTTCGGGAGTGCGTCTTCTAGGACCACCATCGAACCGACGGTGTTCGTTCCCTGGATGGTGGAGATGTCGTATGCCTCGATGCGGAGCGGCGCGGTGGGCAACCCAAGGGCATCCTGGAGTGATCGCAGCGCCCGGGCGCGGGCGTTGTGGTCCGACTGGCGGCGGAGCCGATGCCGGTTGAACGCGTCTCTGGCGTTGGTGTGGGCAGTTTCCATCAAGCGTCGCTTCGCCCCTCGCTGCGGGGTGCGCAGCTCCACGGCGGAGCCTCGCCGCTCTGCCAGCCATCGGCTTCGCACCTCGGCGTCGGGTGGCAGTTCATCGACCAGGACCAGCTTCGGAGGACGGTCCTCGGCGTACAGCTCGGAGAGCATCCGGCCGACGATCTCCCCCACCGGAACCGGGTCGACCTTGTCGACGATCGCGCCGAGCCGGCCGACGACCCTGCCTCGCCGCACCCGCAGCACCTGAACCGACGCTTCGAGGTCGTCGTCCTCGACGGCGATCACGTCAAACTCCTCGGGCTTGTCGGTGACGACCTCCTGACGGGTGAGTGCCTTGGTGATGTCATCGATGCGGTCCCTGTAGCGGGCGGCGTCCTCGAAGGCGAGGGCATCGGAGGCCTGCTGCATCTTGGCCTCCAGGTCGGTGAGGATCCCGTCGGTGTCGCCTTCGAGAAACCCGGCGAGACCATCGACGATCTCCTGGTAATCCTCGGGGGCGACCTCCCCGACACAGGGCCCAGAGCAGCGGTCGATGTGGAACAGCAGGCAGGGCCGGCCCATCGCCTGGTGGCGTTTGAACAGCCCATCGGAGCAGGTCCGGATCGGAAACGTCTTGAGCAGCAGGTCGAGGGTGGAACGGATCGCATGCGCATGGGCGTAGGGACCGAAGTACTGGGTGCCCTTCTTCCGTTTGCCGCGCATCACCCGGGCCCGGGGCCACTCGTCGCTTCGGGTGATGGCCAGGTACGGGTACGACTTGTCGTCCCGAAGTTGGAGGTTGAACGACGGCCGGTGCTTCTTGATGAGCGAGTACTCGAGCATGAGTGCTTCGACCTCGTTCGCGGTGACGATCCAGTCGACCGAGGATGCAGCGGCGGTCATGCGAGGACGCTGGACGAAGTGGTTGGGGATGCGTTTGCGCAGCGACTTCGCCTTGCCGACGTAGATGACCTTGCCGTCGACGTCGCGAAACAGGTACGCGCCCGGCGCGTCGGGGATCTCGGAGGGCCGGAGTCGTTCCATGGACGTATCGAGTGTATCGGGGTGCTGGTCAGAGCTGTTTTCGCCAGCGGGCGCCGAGGAGGCGAGGGATGTTGTCCTGGCCGGCGAGTTCGGGTTTGATGATCGGTCGCTCGACCAGGCGCTCGAGCGACCAGCCGGCTTCGGCCGCAGCATTGAGCACACCTGACAGAGGCCGGTGGTGGAAGACGACCCCGCTCGCCGGATCGACCGTGTCTTCGGGTTTCAGGTACCTCCCCCACCGCCAGAACAGTTCCCCGTCGGTCGGGTCGACGACCGGAGCGGCCTCAGGCGCGGTGTAGAGCGGATGATTCATGACGACGGCGAAGGTGCCACCGGGCGCAACGACACGGCGAGCCTGAGCGAAGAGATCGAGATCGGACAGATGTTCGAGAACCAATATGGCGTAGGCGCCGTCGAAGGTCTCGGACCGTGCCCAATCGAAGGCCGGCAGCCGGCACTGGACGACTGGCCCCGCCGATCGGGCGGCGGTGAGCAGATCGAGGTTGACGTCGCAGCCGATCACTCGCACTCCGGCTGACCGGAGGCGACGCATCGTGCGCCCCTCGCCGCAGCCGAGGTCGAGCCACCGCTCCCCTGCCTTGGAATCGACGAGATCGAACAGCAGCCCTTCGACGTCCCGGTACGCCGGGTCGGCTGCTAGTTCGTCCAGCCACCATGCAGCGAGGTTGACCCAGTCAGTCATCAGGGCGTTCCGACGGACTCATTGGCGATGTCGGTGGCGGATCGAAGGTGCAATGTCGCCGGAGAGCCACCCTGCGATACAGCCGACCGCCGACGTGGCGCACACCGGGCAGACCAAGAAAGGGCGCCACGAGATACGTCGCTGGAAGAATTGCCAGGGTTCGACGAACCGCTTCGAAACCTGCCGACCGTTCCTCACCGTCGATGAACTGCATGGCCGCATCTGCTTCTCTGCGGCTGATGGCGTACGCCTGGAGCATCTCGTCATCGCTCGAGCCAACCGTCTTCACGAGACGGAGCCAATCCAGGCGTCGAAACCACTCGACCCAAGTCTTGCAGAACGAACAGGTGTCATCCCAGACGATGGTTCGCGAATAGTCGCCGAAGAAGAGCGGATAGAGCACGACAAGCTCTACGGCAAAGACGACCAGCTGCACGGTAGGTGCCATGAAAGCGATAATGGCCGCATGGAGGAGCACGGCCAGCCCGATGGAAGCGGTGCGGTATCTGCGAAACCACAGGCCGAATGCTATGAAGACTTCGGTCGCGACGGTAGCGGCTGCCATGGTCGCCAGAGCCAGCGGAGTACGGAGTTGATCGGGAAAGGGGACCGGCCCGGATCCTAGTTGTGCCGCCAGGACTGAACCGGAGAGGAATCCTTGGTTGATCTTCCACAGACCGGCAAAGAAGTACACGATCGAGACCTGTGCTTTGAGAAGGAAGACTGCCGCGCCACC
>JANTGE010000190.1 GCA_024763085.1 Acidimicrobiia bacterium | reverse complement strand
AGTTCACCTTACGTCCGGAGCCAGTCGATGTCGCTGCCCACCTACGGGAGGTGGTGGCTTCGTTCGAAGAGCGTGCCCGCAGGGCCGGTGTGCGCCTTGCCGTCGAGGTAGATGACGTCGGCATCATTGAAATCGACCCGGACCGGCTCGCTCAGATCGTCGGGAATCTCCTGGAGAATGCCCTGCGATACACGCCTGAGGCCGGCAGTGTCCGCCTGTCCGTTCGGGCAGAAGACGGAAGCCTCGTGGTGGCGGTCGCGGACTCCGGTCCAGGCATCGACCCGGAGGACCTTCCGAGAGTGTTCGACCGTTTCTATGTCGCCCAAACCTACCGGGGGGTCCGGCCCGAGGGATCCGGGCTGGGACTGTCGATCGTGCAGCGCCTCGTCACCGCCATGGGCGGCACCATCGCCGTCACGTCAAACGATCGGGGTACCACGTTCACGGTGACCTTCGGCTGATACGATGCGGCGATGCGCCGCTTCGCCGCCGGTCTCACCTTGCTGTCACTCGTCGGTTTCCTGGTCTTCGCCGCCACCCAGCTTCCGCCGGCGATGCAAGGGGCGCCGGACTTTCCCAACTACTACTTCGGAGGCGAACGCGTCCTGGAGGGCGGGGCGGTCTACGGGCCGGTGGCTCCCGAGGTCGAAGCAGAGTTCGGTGTCGACGACTACCCGGCCTATCCGGCCGACCCGCCGCTCACGGTAGCGCTGCTCTCACCGCTCTCGCTGCTTCCCTACGAAACCGCATGGCTGCTACTCGCGGCGCTTTCTACATTGCTGATCTTCGACGTGGTATATCTGGTGGCCCGCAAGGTCGGGGCGGCACCTGAAGTCGCCGCGGCGATAGCCGGAGTCGCGCTCCTCAGCACACCTGCCCGGTTTCTCCTCATCCGCAATCATGCCGAGTCGGTCCTGCTGCTGCTTCTGACGCTGGGATGGCTCGCGCTCAGAGAGGGGCGAGAGACCCGAGCGGGGATCCTCTGGGGGCTCGCGGCGGCACTCAAACTGTTCCCCGGGCTGCTCCTCGTGGGTCTCTTCGCCGCCGGACGGAGGCGGGCGGCCTGGGCGGGGGTCGGCGTGGCCGCCGCGGCGACCGGCGCCGGGATGGTCGCCGTCGGCTGGGACGACACCGTGGCGTTCATTCGCGAGGTGATCCCGCTCTCTCGCCAGTGGTACGGAACGCTCGGGAACTACTCGTTGTTGTCGTTCGGTACGGCTCTGGCAGGTCCCTGGCTCGGATGGCTGCTGGTAGCTGCGCTGGGCCTCCCATTGTTCGTCCTCTACCTCCGTCAGAGCCGGCACGCAACCGACTTGTGGGCCGGCGGCCTTGCACTGGCGCTGCTCCTGACGCCGCTCTCTTGGCTCAACTACCTCGTCGTACTCCTGCCGGTCCTGGTGGTCGTCGTCGTTGACATGCGTTGGCCGCAGGACCGCTACCGGATGCTGTGGCTCATCGGGTCGTTGGCGTTCTGGGGCCCGGTCGTGCTCGGCGCGAAGCTCCCATCGGTGCTTGCCTCGTTCGTGCCCACCTACGGCTTGGTCTCTCTGTTCCTGTGGACGCGACGACGGCGGCCCGTTGGGGAGAGAACCGTTCCTGCAGGGGAGTGGGGGGACTGAGGATCGGTTCCGGGCCGGCCGCCGTCACCACCACGGTACCCCTGCCGGGGAGATACGTACCGGGAGTGGGATTCGAACCCACACGTCCTTTCGGACAACGGATTTTGAGTCCGCCGCGTCTACCGTTCCGCCATCCCGGCCAGGTTGCACCATTATGGTACGCGTCGTGGGAAGGATCGAAGAACGCATCTTCCGGCTCAACGATGAGATCGAGCGTCTGCAGCGCGAGGAGGCGCTCGTGACCGAGGAGCTGCAGTTCCACCGGCACATCGACGACGACGCTCAACGGGATGCCGCAGTGACCGGCCTGTCGGCCGACCGTTCATTCGCTCAGAGTTCGGCGGCCGACGTTGCGAGGTTCGAACGAGCCATCGACGACCTCCGGCGGCGACGGTCCAAACTGGAGCAGAAGAGGGACCGGCTCATGCAGCGTCTCCTATGATGCGGCCACATGCCGACTCTCGCCCTCCTCGACGGCCACAGCCTCGCCTACCGCGCGTTCTACGCGCTCCCCGATGACCTCGCCACCTCATCCGGCCAGCTCACCAACGCCGTCTACGGGTTCGTCTCGATGCTGCTCAAGCTGCTACAAGAGCACCATCCCGATGCGCTGGCGGTCGCATGGGACACCGCCGCTCCCACCTTCCGGGTGGAGGCCTACGAACCGTACAAGGCACAACGGGAGAAAGCCCCCGACACGTTCCGTTCACAGATCCCCCTCATCAAAGAAGTGCTCGACGCCCTCGAAATCCCGCAGCTCGACGTCGATGGGTTCGAGGCGGACGACGTCATCGCCGGCCTCGCCGAGCAGGCGGAGCAGGAAGGATGGAATGTCCTCGTCGTCACCGGTGATCGGGATGCCTTCCAGTTGGTCGACGGCCGCACCACGGTGTTGTACACCCGGAGGGGCATCAGCGACATCGTCGAGGCGGACCCCAGCTGGGTCGAGGAACGGTACGGGATACCGCCGAGCCGGTATGTGGACTATGCCGCGCTTCGTGGCGACCCGTCCGACAACCTTCCCGGGGTCCCCGGCGTCGGGGAGAAGACCGCGGCACGGCTCATCCGCGACTTCGGGACCCTGGAAGGGATCTACGAGCATCTCGATGAGCTGTCCCCGAAGCTTCGTGAGAACCTCGAAGCGTCACGCGAACAGGTGTTGCTCAACCGTGAGCTGATGCGTCTCCGTACCGATGTGCCGGTCCGATTCGACCCCGATACGTTCCGGAGGTCCGGCTGGGACCGGGACCGGGTGCGGAGGCTGTTCGAGAGCCTCGAGTTTCGGGTGCTGTGGGATCGGCTGCTGGGACTCGAAGGTGGCGTCTCTTCCGGCGTGCTCGAGGTCGATACGGA
>JANTGE010000189.1 GCA_024763085.1 Acidimicrobiia bacterium | reverse complement strand
TTCTGACGCAGGTGCCGCGCCTGCCTGAGTCGGTACGGGAACGGCTCGCCAAACAGTTCCGCAGTTTCCAGAAGATGCTTCGGGCGAGCGTGTCCGAGCTGGCGTCCGTGTCGGGCATAGGGCAGACCCGGGCGCAGGAGCTTCGTTCCTTCTTCGACCGTCTCGAAGAGTCGGTGCGTATCTGGGAGCACGACGAGCTGTAGGCCGGACTCCGGCGCCGAGCGGGTACAATCCGACCTTCCCACCTCGAGGACATATGGCGAGCACAGACAAGAAACCGGCGACCAAGAAGGCTGCAGCGACCAAGAAGCCGGCGGCGACCAAGAAGGCTGCGGCGAAGAAGCCTGCGGCTAAGGGTACGGCGAAGAAGCCTGCGGCTGCCGAGAAGGCGGCGGCGGCGAAGAAACCGGCGACCAAGAAGGCGGCGGCGGCGAAGAAACCGGCGACCAAGAAGGCGGCGGCGGCGAAGAAACCGGCGACCAAGAAGGCGGCGGCGGCGAAGAAGCCTGCGTCGAAGTTCAACGTCGGCGACAAGGTGGTCCATCCGCAGCACGGCGCGGCGGTCATCGTCAAGAAGGCCCGCCAGACCGTCGACGGGAAGCGGAAGGACTACTTCGTGCTCGAGATCGCCACCGAGCAGCTCACCGTGTTCGTTCCGGTCGAAAGCATCGAAGAGACGGTTCGGCCGGTCATCTCCAAGAACCAGGCGCGGAAGGTCCTTGGCGTGTTCAAGGAGGAGCCGCAGGAGGCAGGCTCCAACTGGAGCCGATGGTACAAGGTGCTCAACGAGAAGATGACCTCGGGCGATATCTATCAGGTGGCAGAAGTCATCCGTGATCTCACCTATGCCCAGCAGGTCAAGGGCATCTCACCGGCGTTGAAGCGTATGCTTTCCAAGGCGCGGACCACGCTGAGTTCGGAGCTCGGGTTCGCGCTCGGCATTCCCCAGGAAGAAGCCGAGAAGAGGCTCGACAAAGCCCTTCCCAAGGTGGAGGAGCCTGAAGGCGCATGATGGTCGAACTGGTCAGGCTGCTGGTCACCTTGAGCCTGACCGCCATCGGCTATCGGGTCGCCTCCGGCGGAGAGCCGACGACACAGCTGCTTGGAGCCACGCTCGGCGCAGGCGTCGGCTATGTCCTCGGCGGCGTACTTGGCAGACTCTTCAGATCGCGGCTCGATGATGTCCCGAAGGTCGTGGCGCCGCGCTCGACCGGGCCTGAGCTCTTCTTCGGCTCGTTCGGCCTCATCGTCGGTCTCATCGTGGGGGCTGTTGCCGCCGTCCCGCTCCTCCTCTATCTGCCACCAGAGGTAGGGCTCCCGATTGCCATACTGGTACTCATTGTCACCGCGACGGTGGGTATCAGGCTGTTTGCCTCCCGTGCCGACGATCTGCTGGCGTTCACCGGTCTTCGGCGCCGGTATCCTCTAACGCCCCGGTCCGTAGATGAACCGGGCTACCTCATCGACACCTCGGCTGCGATCGACGGGCGCATTCTCGAGCTCACCCGGGCCCGCCTGCTCTCCGGACGCCTCCTGTTCACCACCTTCGTACTCGACGAGCTGCAAGGCCTCGCAGACAGCCCTGATCGCGACCGGCGACGCAAAGGACGTCGTGGCCTCGATGTCCTCGAGGCTCTCCAAGATGTACCCGGATGCGAGGTGGCGCTGATCGAAGACTCGGTGCCCGGGGTCAGCGAGGTCGATGCCAAACTCCTGGCCGTCGCCGTTCAATCGGGAGCCACCCTCGTCACCACCGACAGCAACCTGGCGAAAGTTGCCGAGCTGCGAGGCATCGAAGTCATCAACCCGCAAGCACTGTCCGAGGCCATGAAGCCTCCGGTCGGTACCGGTGATCGCATCGAGGTGACGATCAGCCGACAGGGCTCCGAGCCGGGGCAGGGCGTCGGCTACCTCGACGACGGCACGATGCTGGTCGTCGAGCAAGCCGCCGATCGCATCGGTGAGGAGCTGCTGGTGGAGGTGACCGCAACGACACGAACGGCCGTCGGCAGGATGCTGTTCGGCCGTCCGGCATGAGTTTCTCGGTCATCCTGCTCGCGGCCGGGCGAGGCACCCGCTTCGGCGGTCCCAAGCACGACGCTGCGCTGCAGGGGAGACCGCTGTGGCGATGGAGCTACGACGTGTTTCAGGATGCCGGAGCCTCCGAGATCATCGTGGTCGGACCGGTTGCAGGTGGTGTCCCTGGTGGGAGAAGGAGGAGGGACTCCGTAGCGGCAGGGCTCGCTCGGCTCGCGCCGGATTGCCGATACGTGCTCGTTCACGATGCCGCCCGACCGGCGGTCACGGTCGAACTGATACGGCGAGTCGTCGCCAGGCTCGAGCGAGGAGACGTCGATGGCGTCATACCGGCCATTCCGGTGAGGGACACCATCAAACGGGTCGATGGCGAGAACATCGTCGAGACGGTGTCCAGGACCGACCTGGTAGCGGCACAAACTCCCCAAGGGTTCGTCGTCTCCCGACTCGTCGAAGCGCAGACCGTGGAAGGTGACGCCTCCGACGACGCCTGGCTCATCGAGCAGAGAGGCGGTCGCGTGGTCTTTGTGCCCGGTGACCCGGCGAACCTGAAGGTCACCTACCCTGACGACCTGGAGCTGCTGGAGGCGCTGCTGTGAACGTGACCGGCTGGGGATTCGACGTGCATCGTTTCGGTGGGCAACCGCCGGTGCTCCTCGCCGGAGTCGTCGCCGACGCAGAACGCGGACTGGAAGCCACCTCCGACGGCGATGTGGTAGCCCATGCGGTCGCGGACGCCGTGCTCGGTGCCGCATCTCTGGGAGACCTCGGGGATTTCTTTCCCTCGTCGGATCCGATGTGGACCGACGCCGACAGTATGGCGCTGCTCGGTACCGTGCAGGCGGCGGCAGCCGGTGTCGGTCTCGTGGTGGAGCACCTCGATGTGACGATCATCGCCGAACGGGTACGGGTCGCCCCGATCAAAGACCGTATCAGAGCGGCG
>JANTGE010000188.1 GCA_024763085.1 Acidimicrobiia bacterium | reverse complement strand
AGAGAGAGAGAGAGAATATGGCAGTGCCAGGGATAGGGGATTTCGTGTCCAGACGTCGCTCCTTCGTTCGCTTCGGGGTCGTGTTTCTCGTGGCCATGGTGTTGACGCCGCTGCTCGGTCGGCCTCCCGCAGCCGCGTTCGACGATTGGGGCCTTGGCTGCCAGGACAAGCGTTACGCGTCGATCGCCTTCTCAGGGGATGCAGCATGGAGCACAACGATCACTGGAGGACCGAACTACGGTCAGACGTTCGAGGCCGCGGTGCGCAGCGGCTACAACTCCTGGACGGGCACGGTGATCAGAACTCCGTGGGGATCCTCGGCTCTCGGCTCCGGCGGCTCCACCTTCACCATGGACTTCGTCGCCACCTCGGCAAGTTGGGCAGCGCAGACACGCTGCTGGGACAGCAAGATCGTCTTCAACTCCGGCTACGGCGACTACCTCCAAGACGGCTCATATGTCCTGTCCGGCTTATCGACCCACGAGTGGGGGCACGTGTGGGGACTGGGCCACGCCGGACGATTTGACTCCTTTGGCGGCGGCGAGCCTTCGATGAGCACGTGCTGGAACGACTTCGACGAGCAACGGGCCATCGCTCAGGACGACTCTGCCGGCATCCAGTTCCAGGTCAACAAGAGCGGCTCGTACGGCGCGGCGACCGCGAATCCATCGTTCGAAAACGGGACAAGGTGGTGGGGCCTGCAAGGCGTCGGGAGCCATCAAATCAGATCTGGAGGTGTCGACGGGACCCCCAAGTATCTCCGCATCTACGGATCGAAGTCCTACACAGCGATCTTCTCGACCACCCGACTGACCGACTACGCAGAAGACGGAAACCAGGCGGGAGCCTGGGTGAAAGCCCGCGCCAACTACAAGAAGATCACCTCCGCCTCCACCGGCTACGTGCTGGTGCAGGCCAAGTGGCGCCACGTCGACTTCTCCGGAAGCAACTTGAAAGATACCGATTGTCAGATCAGATACGACATCAACGATCCGACTCAGTACACCGGTCCATGGCAGGTCATCTCCAAGTACTGTTATCCCACATCCTCCTGGGACTACTGCACAACCGCGGTGGGGGTGGTACAAGAGTACGACAGCCGCGGATGGCGGTCCGAGGGAATCGACGTTCGGGTAGTGGTATACAACCGGATGAAACTCAACGGCGAATACCTCGGGGTAGACCTGGACAGGACTCGTATGCTGGTCGTGCCCTCATGAGAGTTTCCAGACGCTTGCTCGTGGTCATGGTTGTGATGGCGTTGCTCGTCGCTGCCTGCGGCGCCAACACCTCAATGCCGGGCAACCAGGACTTCCTCGAAGGCATCTCCGGTGACGCCGTACTCGAGGCAACGGTCCTGGCAACCTTCGAGAGGCTGCCAGCCATGCCGCAACGTTCAGGCCAGAAGGTGCGCGTCGAGCGGGTGCTATGGGACGCCAACGGTGCGGCCGTTCAAGGATCCGAGATCGAGACCAGGAACGTCTTTCATCCGGTGTTCGAACCCGGGAACCGGTATCTCTTGTTCCTCTCCTATTTCCCTGGCGATCCTGTGGAGTGGTCTGTGAAGTTTGCCACCGATCTGGAAGGGAACCCCGTGCCCGGCTACGACACACCCGACACGCTCGAGTCGTTGGACCGACTGCTCTTCCCCGGTGAGACCAAGGCCGACCTGATCGACGCCCTCGTCGAGTTCTCCAAAGAACGCAACGCCTGGCTCGCCGCCGAAGGGCGCGCCCAGGCGTCACTCCCGCAGACCGGCCGGCGCAGCCGCCACTGGCTCGGCGACCAGGCCATCGATCCGCTCTCGTCGTTTGTCGACCGCTGGACCAGCAACCCACCCGACCGGCGCTACCTGCCCCTCGACATCTCCGAGATCCCCAACGGCGCCGAAGAAGCCCTCGGCATGATCTTCGTCCCCTATGAGATCGTCGTCATCGACAACGACGCGGCCCTCGCCGACATCGACAGCCTCGCCCTGCGCTTCCCCGGCGTCGGGATCCTCGGCAATTTCGTCGTCGACCACGACACCGGTGTCACCACCATCGCCGGCTGGGCCCCCGAAGGCCTCATTGCCACGCTCGAAGCGACCGGCACCGCGCCAGGAACACCCAAAGCTCTGGGAAACATCGACCCGGCACACCGGCGCGGCCCGATCGACTCCAACCAGGATGGCGTCTACGCCGTCGTCACCATCGAAGCCGGCACCGTCGACGTCCGGGTCGTCGGCCAAGACGAATACGACCAAACCATCGCCGAGCTTCAGGACCGCATCGAAAGCGCCCAACCTTCCCAACCCTGAGCAGACCCGCCGGACGGGCGGCGAGCCATCACGCGGCATCTGCTGATCGCCTCATGGGGACGCGCCGAGCGCAGCGAGGCGATGGGACTAGCTGGGAAACCCGCGCACCCGTCGGGAGACTGCCCCGCCGGCTGACAGCTGAAAGCTGATGGCTCTCTGGTTCACACCTCCGTCGACCTCGGCTCGTTCCTCGCCGAGCCCACTTCCCCCTTTACAGGGGAAAGCATGCCCACCGCTGCACCGGCCCCCGCCTGTTGGGCACCGACAGCGGCCCTCCCCCGACCCACCTGCCGACACCCCAAACCAATGCCTCCCCCTCACGGGGAAGTGCCGAGCGCAGCGAGGCGATGAGGGTAGGAGAGCTGCGCATCCAGCAAGAGACAGCCACGGCTGAAAGCTGGTAGCTGAAAGCTCACAGCTGATTGCTGGAAGCTGTCAGCCAGACTCCAGAACCAACGTCCCTCGCTCCAGCTCCCACATCCGTCGGTACCGTCCAGGGGCCGCTACCAGCTCGTCGTGGGTGCCCCGTGCCCTCACCCGGCCACCTTCCAACACAACGATCTCGTCCATCTGTTCGAGGCCTTCGAGCCGGTGAGTGATCAGCACGATCGTCCGTCCCCGGGTAGCAGCCAGGTAGTCAGCCGTCACCGCGGCGGCCGTCTCCTCGTCGAGGCCGGCGGTGGGTTCGTCCAGCACGAGGATCGGGAAGTCGGC
>JANTGE010000187.1 GCA_024763085.1 Acidimicrobiia bacterium | reverse complement strand
GATTCCTGCCGGTGACGGTGGCATCTCCTACGTCGAGTGGGCGCGAGCGTTCCGGGTCGACCCGATCGACGGAACCCTGTACCGGGTCGGGGTGCTGTTCGGGATGCTTGCCGGACCGGACGGCGCGACGATGACCCGCCTGGACCCACAGGCAGTCGACGTGGTCGTACGGGTCGACGAGCAGGGAGCGGCCGTCGTCGACCTGCCGATGCCTGCCGAGATTCCGGCCGCCGGTTCCGTGTCACCGTGGCCGGAGGCCTCCGTCGACGTGCCGGAGGAGATCGCTGTCGCAGCGGCCGAGCAGTCCTCGGCGTGGGGTGCCGATCCCAAGGTTGTCGAAGGCTCGCATGGAACCGACGGGTGGCGCGTGGTCGTCCTGGTCTCGGACGCCGTCGGGAATCGTTGGCCGATGGCCGTTTGGATCAACCCGTCCGGGTCGGTGCTGGAGCCTCCGTGGCAGGTGGACGACTGACATCAGATGTAGTAGGGAGTAGCATCGTATGTATGCCGAGGACCACCATCGATCTCGACGACTCCATCCTGGAGGAGTTGAAGCGGCGACAGGAGGTCGAAGGTAAGACGCTGAGTCGTCTCGTGTCCGAACTGCTGGCCCGGGCGCTGGCCGAGGAGGGTCGCGAACCGGAGCCGCTGTCGTGGCGCACGAAGGGAATGGGTGCCCTGGTCGACCTCGAGGACAAAGATGCCGTCTATCGGATCCTGGACGAGTCGTGAGTGTCACGCTCGACGCCAACGTGCTGATCTACGCGTCGGATGCCGACAGCCCTTTCCACGAACGGGCCCGCGGTCTGCTCGCCGACGTCGCTCGAGGTCCCGACCTGGTGTATCTGTTCTGGCCTGTCGTCATGGCATACCTGAGGATCGTCACCCACCCGCGTCTGTTCACCGACCCGCTTGACCCTGAGGACGCCCGGGCGAACATCACGAGCCTGTTGGCGAGGCCGCACATCCGTGTGGTCGGGGAGGGTCGGCGATTCTGGAACGTGTTCGAGCACGTTGCCGGGACCGTGCCGCTACGCGGCAACCTGGTTCCCGACGCCCACGTTGTCTCCCTGATGCGGGAACACGGGGTGCGGACTATCTGGACGCGGGACCGGGACTTCCGCAAGTTCGACGGCATCGAGGCGGTGGACCCATTCGCGTAGAACGGTGCCCTCTACGATGACGACATGGAGCTTCCTTCGGCATCGCAGAGACTGGTCGAGTGGGCCGCCTCCCATGGTCTCGATCTCGACGTCGGGGTGTTCCCCGAAGGGACGAAGACGGCGGCCGATGCTGCTGCGGCCGTTGGTTGCGACGTGGCCGCCATCGTCAAGTCCCTCGTGTTCGTCGTCGATGATGAGCCGGTTGTGGCGCTGGTGCCCGGCGATCGTCGTCTGGACCTCGCCAAGCTGGCGGTGGCGGCCGATGGCGTAGCGGCACGACGAGCATCCCTCGACGAGGTGCGCCAGGCGACCGGGTACGCAGCCGGTGGCACGCCTCCGTTCGGCCATGGGCTGCGGGTGTTCGCCGATCCGTCGCTGGCCCGTCACAACCCGGTGTGGGCCGCCGGCGGCACCCCGACGACCGTGTTCCCTATCTCGATCGAGGATCTGCGGCGGGCGAGCGGAGCGGTGTGGGCCGAGATCTGCGAGTAGTGCTACTCGCCGAAGTGGTGTTCCAGGATCTCCTGCGCTGCCGGGGCGATGGCCCCCCAGTCACCCTCGGGTGTCTTGGTGAGCGTCACGAAATCGGCGGTCATGAACACACTGGTCACACCGGGAAGGGACAGCAGCCCTGCCGCCATCGGGTCGTCGACGTCACGGCCTGCGATGAACGTCTTCGGGCCGCCGACATCCACGCCGACGGAAAACTTCAACGCGTTCGGATTCGGGGTCGATTCGATCTGTACGGTCATGAGGAGATGGTAGCTGTCGACAGTCCGACCCGGCGGGTGCCGATACACTGACCTGCGGTGAGCGACACCCCACCTCGAGCCGTCCTCGGTGCCGACGTCGGCGGCACCTTCACCGACCTCGTCTGCTGGGACGGGCACCGGCTCCGCACCGGCAAGACCGCCACCACCGTCGACCAGTCCGAAGGCCTCGTCTCCGGGGCAGGCGAACTCGCCGCCGGCATGCCGATCGGTCGCCTGTTGCACGGCACCACCGTCGCCACCAACGCCCTGCTGGAACGGGCAGGCGCCCGGGTCGCCCTGATCACCACCGCCGGGTTCGAAGACGTACTCGAGATCGGCCGGCAAGACCGGCCGTCGCTCTACGACCCGTTCGCCGACCGGCCCGAACCACTCGTACCCCGTTTACTTCGCCTCGGCGTCGTCGACCGGGACGGTCGGATGGTCGACGAACTGCCCGACCTCGACGTCGAAGCGGTCGCCGTCTCGCTGCTCTACTCCTACACCGACCCGGCGGCCGAACAACGGGTTGCGGGCTTGCTGGGTGACCGTGCTGCCGTGTCGCTGTCGAGCGACGTCGTCGCCGAGTTCCGCGAGTTCGAACGGACCTCCACCACCGTACTCAACGCCTACCTGACGCCGGTCGTCGCCCGCTACCTGCGGAACCTCACCGGTCGTGCAGCCGCCGCCGGTCTGCCCGGCGACATCGAGGTGATGCGGTCCTCCGGAGGCCTCATCGACGTCGACACCGCCGCCCGACTGCCGGTGGCGGTGCTGCTCTCCGGGCCGGCCGGCGGGGTCGTCGCCGCCGCCGAACTGGGCCGCATCCTCGGCCGGGACCGACTCATCTCCTTCGACATGGGCGGAACCTCCACGGACGTGTGCCGCATCGAAGGCGGACGGCCCGAGGTCGCCTACCGGCGTGACGTCGCCGGATACGCCTGTCTGATGCCGGCGGTGGCGGTGCACACCGTCGGCGCCGGTGGCGGGTCGATCGCCTGGGTCGACGCCGGCGGCGCTCTGCGAGTCGGCCCCCGGTCGGCCGGCGCCACCCCCGGTCCGGCCGCCTACGGACGCGGCGGCACCGAGGCGACGGTCACCGACGCCGACCTGCTCATCGGCCGCGCCCCCCGCA
>JANTGE010000186.1 GCA_024763085.1 Acidimicrobiia bacterium | reverse complement strand
TCCTTCGAAGCGGATCTCGAGGTTGAGGGCCTCGAGCAGCCGTTTCATGCCGTCTTCATTCGGGCCCCTTGGGTCGAAAAGGCCGGCGCCGGCGTCGAGGTACTCGCCGAAGTCGACGGCCATCCGGTGCTGGTGCGGCAGGGCGCCGTCATGGCGGCTGCATTTCATCCCGAGCTGACCGGGGATGGCAGAATCCACGAACTGGCATTGAGGGGAGCCGACTGATGTCCGGGCATTCGAAGTGGTCGACGATCAAACACAAGAAGGCGGCGCAAGACGCGCGGAGAGGCAAGCTCTTCGCGAAACTGGTGAAAGCCATCGAAGTGGCGGCGCGAGAAGGCGGCGGCGATCCCACCGGCAATCCGACGCTGGCGAGCGCCATCGACAAGGCCAAGGCTGCATCGGTCCCGAATGACAACATCGAACGAGCCATCAAACGGGGCACCGGCGAGGTCGAGGGCGCCCACTACGAGGAGGTCTGGTACGAGGGATACGGACCCGGCGGTGTGGCGCTGTACGTGCAAGTCCTCACCGACAACCGGAACCGGGCGGCCTCCGATGTGCGATCGACCTTCACCCGGAACGGCGGGAGCTTGGGCGAGCCCGGCTCGGTTTCCTATCTCTTCGACCAGAAGGGGTACCTGCTCGTGACCGGCGACGAGGACGACATCCTATTGGCGGCGCTCGACGCGGGCGCTGAAGACGTGCGGCCTTCTGACGGGTCGTGGGAAGTCATTACCGATCCGTCGCGTCTTCCTGAGGTCCGGGCGGCGCTGGAGGCAGTCGCCACCGTCGAGACCGCCGAGGTGACACAACTGCCCAAGACGACCGTTCCCGTCGACGAAACGTCGGCTCGCCGCCTGCTCAGGCTCATCGACGCGCTCGAAGACCTCGACGACGTGCAGGCGGTCTACTCGAACTTCGACATCTCCGACGAGGTGCTGGCGGCGGTCGCGTCCGAGTAAAACCCAGACGTGTCCCCTGCGGCAGGTACCCTACGTACATATGTTCGTACTCGGTATCGATCCCGGACTCACCACCACGGGCTATGCAGTGCTGCGGTCGAGCCGCCCGCCGCAGGTCGACGCCCTGGGGGTCATCAGAACCGACCGCCACCGCGACACGGCCGCTCGGTTGCACGAACTCGGCAGGGACCTCGAGATGCTGCTGAGAGAGCATCGGCCCGATGTGCTGGCGATCGAACAGGTCTTCGTCAACCGGAATCTGCAGACGGCGATCTCGGTGGCCCGAGCCTCCGGGGTCATTTTGGCCGCCGCCGCGGCTGCCGGCTGTCCCGTCGTCGAGTACACACCGTCGGCGGTGAAGGCGGCTGTGGCCGGATACGGCAACGCGCCCAAAGAGCAGGTGCAGCGGATGGTCGCCCGGCGGCTGGGCCTCGACTCGGTGCCGAAACCCGCCGACGCCGCCGATGCGCTGGCCGTTGCACTCTGCCATACGCAGGCGATGGCGGTAGCGCCATGATCGGAAGGCTGCGCGGGAACGTCGCCGAACGGTCCGGCGAGCGGGTCGTGATCGACGTCGGGGGTGTCGGCTATGAGGTGGCAGTCACCGCTCGGGATGCCGTCGGCTTGCCACGGGAAGCCGACGTGACCCTCCATGTACACACCCACGTGCGAGAAGAGAGTCTCGACCTCTACGGGTTCACGTCGGTGGGGGAACGGGATGCGTTTCGGCTCCTTCTCAGTGCGTCCGGGATCGGACCGAAGGTGGCGATGGCGATGCTGTCGACGTTCCGCCTCGATGAGCTGCGTCGGGCGCTCGTCACCGAGGACGTGGCAGCGCTCACCGCGGTGCCGGGGATCGGAAAGCGCAGCGCCCAGAAGCTCATTCTGGAGCTCCGGCCGAAGTTCGTCGGAGCCGACGCAACGCCGGGGAGCTCCGCCGTAGGACAGGTGCGGGAAGCCCTCGAAGGCCTCGGGTATGCTCCCGGTGAGATCAACGAAGCCGTCGCCGGCCTCGACCCGGAGACCCCGGTTGCCGACCAGATCCGTGCCGCCCTGCAGAGCTTGGGGAGACGATGAGAGAAGACCTGCTCACCGCAGCGAAGATCACCGGCGACGACGACGTAGAAGAAACGCTGCGTCCGGCACGCCTCGACGACTTCGTCGGACAGACCAACGTGAAGGAACGGCTTCGCATCACCCTCGAAGCCGCCAGATCGCTGCAGCGACCGCTCGACCATGTACTGCTCTCCGGACCGCCCGGCCTCGGCAAGACCACCCTCGCCGGCATCATCGCCAACGAGTTGGAGGCCCGCATCATGGTCACTTCGGGTCCGGCGCTCGAACGCCCAGGCGATGCGGCGTCGATCCTTACGAACCTCGAGGCTGGGGACGTGCTCTTCATCGACGAGATCCATCGACTTCCGAGGGCTGTCGAAGAGGTGCTCTATCCGGCGATGGAGGACTTCCGGCTCGACATCATCCTGGGCAAAGGCCCAGCAGCCCAATCCATCCGCTTGGAGCTGCCTCGTTTCACGCTCGTGGGAGCGACGACACGCAAAGGGAAGGTCACGGCACCGCTGCGGGACCGGTTCGGGATCGTCGACAAGCTCGAGTTCTATACCCTCGACGAACTCCACGCGATCGTCGTTCGGGCAGCCGGGATCATCAGTGTACCGATCACCGACGACGGAGCACGCACCGTCGCCGAACGTAGCCGCGGCACGCCACGCATCGCCAACCGTCTGCTCGCCAGGGTACGGGACTATGCAGTCGCCCGCGCCGACGGAGTCGTAGACGCCTCAACCGCCCATGCGGCCCTGGATGTGTTCGAAGTCGACGAGTTGGGACTCGACCGTGTCGACCGGGACATCCTCATCGCGGTCGTCGAGACGTTCGCCGGTGGGCCGGTCGGACTGTCGACGCTGGCCATCGTCGTCGGCGAGGAACCCGAAACGGTCGAAGACGCCTACGAACCCTTTCTCATCCAGCGTGGCCTGCTGAAGCGCACCCCCCGGGGCCGAGTCGCCACCGAGTTGGCGTTTCGACACCTGGGCCTGACCCCGCCGGAGGATCCGCAGCCTCGTCTGCTCTGACATGGAGA
>JANTGE010000185.1 GCA_024763085.1 Acidimicrobiia bacterium | reverse complement strand
GTCGTCGCGGCGGGCATCACCTACATCGGCGATCTCAAAGCAGGCCCGTTGGCCGACTACCCGGTGGTGATCAACATGAGCCTCGGCGGTCCGGAACTCGACGCGGTTGAGAAGGCCGCCATCGACTATGCGATCAGCCAGGGTGTCATCATCGTTGCCTCGGCAGGTAACGAGGGCGACGCCGGTATGGGCTACCCGGGCGCCTACGAACCGGTGATCTCAGTCGCCGCCAGCGGCTGGATCGGCGAGTGGCAGGACGGCGACGGTGACGGCAATCCGTTCAACTGGTGGCTGAACGACGACGTCGCCGATCCGACCAATCCTGAGGACTTCTATATCACCGACTTCTCCAGCCGCGAGAAGACAGATCAGGATCTCGATGTGGCTGCACCGGGTTCGTGGGTCGTAGGGCCGTATCAGGTCAACTCTGGCCAGACCAGCTACTACTTCCTCGGCGGCACCTCGATGGCCAGCCCGCATGTGGCCGGCATCGTGGCACTGATGGCCCAGAAGAAGGGCGGCTTGACAGCAAGCGAAGCCGAAGGCATCCTCGAATCCACAGCGATCTACCTCGCACCGGGTACCCGGACATTCACCGGGTTCTTCGGGACCGAGACGTATAGCTGGGGTGCCGACGCGACCGGCTCTGGCCTGGTCGATGCCGCCGCAGCGCTGGCTGCAACCCCGTAACGAGGAGACCGATCGACAGACCATACGGGGCCGGCCTTCGGGCCGGCCCCTCTCGTGCTCGAGGCATCGATGCCCATAGCTGCCGACCTGCCGTATGGTGACCCCAGGGAGGAACCTTATGCACGTTCATGTCGAGGAACTGGCCGACGGCGTCTTCTATGTCGAGGCCTCGCATACCAACTTCGCTCTACTTGTCGATGGCGACGAGACGACCATCGTTGACAGTGGCTATCCAAAGGATCGCGATCTCGTCGACGCGTCGCTGGCCAAGATCGGCCGGTCCCTCACCGACGTCCATGCGATGGTTCTCACCCACGGCCACGTCGACCACAAGGGCTCGGCCGAGCGTCTGCGACGCGACCACCAGGTGCCGGTTCACTGCCACAGCGAAGAGGCGCCCATCGCCCGCGGTGAGGCCAAGCAGCAAATTTCCACATGGGAGCTGCGCAAGGCCTGGCGACCGAAAGTCTTCCGGTTCGCTTACCACGCGATCCGCAGCGGCGGCCTCTCCCCGGAGCACGTCACCGAAGTGACCACCTTTACGGACGGCGACACCCTCGACGTACCAGGACATCCCGTCGCCGTTCACACACCCGGCCACACGCAGGGTCATGCGTCGCTTCATCTCCCTGCCCAGGGTGTCCTCATCTCCGGCGACGCACTGATCACCGTCGATGTCTGGAATCACGAGAACACCGGACCGCAGGTCATCCGACCCGAGTTCAATTATGACCACGAGCAGGCCATCCGATCCCTCGACCGGCTCGCCGGTCTGAAGGCCGACGTGATCCTCCCCGGACACGGAGACCCGTGGCATGGGAGTCCCACCGACGCCGTCGCCATCGCACGCCGGAGTCTCTGACTACTTCCGGACCACCAGCACCCGGAAGTCGCCCAACCCGCGAGGGTGCAGCAGCGTCTCGGCACCCGTCCGATCCGACCTCGCTTTCAGTTGGCCCATGGTGTCGCCGGCGCGGGCCCGTTCCCACTCCAGTTCCTGGAGTTCCCGGATTCGTTCGCGGAGCCCCAGCGAGGTGAGGAACTCGTCCTGACGGTACAACTCGGCCGTGGCGCCTGCTTCTTCGGCGGCGGCCAGCAGTGCCGAGAAGTTCACGTCGACCGTGATGTCGGTCTGGCCCGGATCCAGCAACGGATCCGGACCGAGGTGGTGGCCCCGGTAGGTGCGGAGGGTCCCTTCGGCCCGGCGATGCTCCAGGTTCTCGGCGACGTCGCCGTAGTCGATGAGCACGACGGCGCCGGTTTCCAGTAGGTCGAGTGCGTGCCGCAGCCAGCCGGCAGCCTCCACCTGCACCTCCACCTGTCCCCCGACCGGACACGGGAGACCGAACCGGTCCGCCCAATCGGCGACCTCGGGACGGGCTTCGTGGGGTACGAGCACGAGATCATCGCCCTCGACCCCGGCCCAGCGCTCCTGCCAGCCATCGGAGGTGCGGACCGCCAGCGCCACCGGAAGGTTGTCGAGCAGTTCGTTGGCAATGATCACGCCGGAGAACGGGGCCGTGATCGTATCGAGCGCGTCGACGACGTGGTCCGGGGGGAGCAGTCGCTTGAGAGATTCACGGGCCGCCGGTGAGGCTTCGACCGCCCAGGCGTCGACCGGGGTCTCGAGGGTCGCGAGGAGTGGCTTGAGCAGAGAACCGGAGCCAGCGCCGACCTCGACGAGGAGGGGTAGCGATGTGGGAGACACCCCCATCGCCTCGCTGCGCTCGGCACTTCCCCCTGAGGGGGAAGCATGGTTGTGGCCTACCTCGCTCGGCGGCGCTGAGCCCACTTCCCCCAGAGGGGCGTCCTTCGGACGCGACCCCCCTACCCCAGCGGCTTCGCCGCTGCGGTACTTTCCCCCCTCAGGGGGGAAGAAAGACCCCTGCGGTTCCAACGATGTGGGAGACACCCCCATCGACCTCGGCTCGTTCCTCGCCGAGCCCACTTCCCCCTGAGGGGGAAGGATGACTTGGTCGACAAACCTTGCCAGCATTTCGCCGAACAGGGGGCTCACCTCCGGCGACGTCAAGAAGTCCCCATCCTTGGTGGAACGCAGCTTGCCGGAGCCGAAGAACCCCTCGTCCGGGTCGTACAGGGCGATCCGCTGGAACTCCTCGAACGGCATCGGGCCGTCGCGAAGGATCTGCTCGATGAGCCTTCGCTTCAGGTTCACGGACTTCGCAGAAACACCGCGCCCAGCGGCGGGATCGTCACGTTCACCGACGCCGGGAACCCGTGCGCCCCCATCGGGTGCGCCTCCACACCACCCAGGTTGCCTGTCCCCGACCCGTAGTACACCGACGCGTCCGTGTTGAGGATCTCCTCCCAGCGGCCCTCCGTCGGCACCCCCACCGTGTAGTTGTACCTGGGCACCG
>JANTGE010000184.1 GCA_024763085.1 Acidimicrobiia bacterium | reverse complement strand
CCGGTCGTCGACTTCGACGGGCGTCTGCTCGGCATGGTCCCCGTCGACGAGGTCATCGACGCGGTCGAGCAGGAGGCGAGTGAAGACTTCGCCGTTGCGATGGGTGCCGGCGGCGAAGAGACCGTGTTCACCCCGGTCGCCCAGTCTGCCAAGATGCGGCTCCGCTGGATCGTGTTCGACCTGTTCCTGTCGGCATCCGTGTCGCTGGTCATCACCCGTTTCGAGCCGGTCATTCAGCAGTTCACCGTCCTCGCCGCGCTCATGCCACTCGTCGCCCGCATCGGAGGCGACAGCGGAGCGATGAGCCTGGCGGTCGTCATCAGGGGCCTCGCCACTCGCGATATCTCTCCAAACCGCTCCGTTCGGGTCATCGCCAGGGAGTTCGCCCTCGGGCTCATCAACGGCATCGTCATCGCCCTGTTGTCCGGCGTCATTGCGACCGCCCTCCAGGGCCCCCGCATCGGCCTAGTCATGTTCATCGCGGCGTTCGCGAACCTGCTGATCGCCGGCATCGCCGGCGCCGCAGTCCCGTTGGCGTTGCGGCGGCTCGGTTTCGACCCTGCGCTGGGCTCGAACCTGTTCCTCACGACGTTCACCGACCTGTTCGGGTTCGGGGGCTTTCTGCTTACCGCAACTCTGCTGCTGTAGCCTCCACTCCATGGGATTGAAGCTCGGAGCGATCGCGGAGCGCCTCCGCACCAGCCTGTTCTTCATCCCCAGCCTCTTCATTCTCGGTGCGCTCGGCCTCGCGTGGACGACAGCGACGGCCGACGCCCACGCCCAGAGCCTCCTGGCCGACATCCCGCTCGTGTTGACCACGGAGGTGGGCAGCGCCCGAGCGGTGTTGGGCACCGTCGCCGGGGCAACCCTGACCGTCGCCGGCATCGTGTTCTCCGTGATCGTCGTTGCGGTGCAGCTCACCTCCAGCCAGTTCAGCCCGAGAGCGCTCCGCAACTTCCTTCGCGACCGTTTCCAGCAGTGGGTAGTGGGCATCGTCGTTGGGACCTTTACCTTTTCCCTGGTGCTCCTCGCGGTCATCGACGGAACCCAACAGCAACCGTTCAAGAGCCTGTCGGTGACCGTGTCGGTGGGACTCGGTGTGGTGACCGCGCTGGCGATCGTTGCATTCATCGACCGCAGCATCCACATCCTCCAGGTCGGCGAGATCATGCGCCGCATCGCCGACGAAACCTCCCGCCTCGCGAGAAGACACAGAACCGATCATTCGGAGGGTGAACGCGCCGAACTGCCGGAGTCGGCACCGACCACCTATACATCCGAACGGCGCGGGTGGATCCAGCAGATCGACGAGGACGGATTGTTCCGATCAATCCCGCCGGGAGCCGTGGCACGGCTCGACGTTCGACCCGGAGACTTCGTCAACGTCGGCGACCCGTTGGCGGCGGTGTGGGCAGACAACCCACCTGCGAGTCGTCGGATTGCCGGGGCGTTCGCCATCGGCCGGGTCCGCACCATGCAGCAAGACGCCTCCTACGGCCTCACCCAACTCGTCGACATCGCACTCAGGGCACTCTCCCCAGGCGTCAACGACCCGACCACGGCCATCGAAGCGCTCACCGAGATCGGACCTGTCGTCGAAGACCTGATACGAAACGTGGAGCCTTCGGTGACGACCGACGGCAAAGGCCGCCGCATCTACCGGGTGCGCGCACGTTCTGCTTCCGACTTCGTTCGGATGGCGTTCGCCCCGATCCGTCTCGCCGGGGCCGGCATCCCCACCGTCGCCGCCAGGCTCATCTGGGAACTCGGCCGCCTCGCCAACGCGTTTGAGCAGGGTCCGGTCGTCGAGGCGGCCACCAAGGAGGCACGCCTGACACTCGCGATACTGCACTCGTCGGAGCTTCCCGAAGCCGACACCAAACCGGTGGAACAGCTGGCGGAAGAGCTTGGGTTGCTTCCGCTGCCCGGTGGATAGACGTGCCTATCCTGCGACGAGCCGCAGGTGGTCCCCTTCGTTGCCGTAGACCCGACCCAGGGCTGCGACTACGTCCGCATCGAAGTCCGCTCCAACCTCTGTTTGCATCTCCGTGAGCGCTTCGGCAGGCGTCTTCGTCGCGCCGTAAGGACGCATCGAGGTCATCGCCACGAAGGCATCGGCGACATGCAACACCCTGGCGAGTTGGGGAATCGATTCGCCGGCAACACCATTGGGATAGCCAGTGCCGTCGATCCGCTCGTGGTGCATCAGCACCGCCTGTACGACTTCAGGATGCACCGCCCTGGCGAGCAACTCGACCGCATGCCTCGGGTGTGACCTGACCCGCTCCCATTCGGGCGGCTCCAGAGGACCGTCTCGGAACATGATCGAGTCAGGCACGGCGATCATGCCGATGTCGTGAACGAGTGCCGCAAGGTGCAGCCGACCTTGCCGGGCGACGCTCATGTCGAGCTCCCGGCCGATCTTTACCGCCACGTCGGCGACCCGATACGACCGCTCGTACAGGCCGGGAAGCCGAAGACGGAACGCCCCGAGAAGGGCGTCTACGACCGGGGCGGCCACCGGGTGGGCCCGAGTGATCTCGGTCGTCAACATGCCTCGACCGGCCACCCGCACACAGTTCTTCCCTTCGTGTTTTGCCTGGTAGAGCGCCATATCGGCGGCTTCGATGAGTTCGTCTCTTGCCTCGGCATGCACCGGGTACACCGCCACCCCTGCAGAAACGGTGACCTGGCCTACTTCGGCGACGCCGAGCGCCGCCACCGCGGACCTGATGCGCTCGGCGGCTTTGCGGGCGCCTTCTTCGTCGGTTTCGGGAAGCACGAACCCGAACTCTTCACCGCCGATCCGGCACGCTACGTCCACCTCCCGAACGCTGGCCCGAAAGACTTCACCGACCGAACGGAGCACCCGGTCTCCGACGCTGTGTCCGAACGCGTCGTTGACCACTTTGAAATCGTCGATGTCGACGATGATGACCGCAAGGGGACGACCGTAGCGACGGGCCCGGTCGAGCTCTTGGCTCAGCCGATCGAAGAAGAACCCGTGATTCTTGAGCCCGGTGAGCGGATCGGTCACCGACAGCATGCGGAGGCGGCTCACCGCCTCTTCGAGCTG
>JANTGE010000183.1 GCA_024763085.1 Acidimicrobiia bacterium | reverse complement strand
ACCATCGCCAGGGATCTGCCGTACGTTCGGTGGCAGGGACTGGTGCTCCTGAACGCCCCATATGAGACGAAACCGGAGGCGGAGCAGGCTATCCGGGAAGGACTCATCGCCTACTACGAGCAGAACTACCCGGACCTGGCGCAGTCACGCCGGGCCGACATCGAACAGGCCGCCGACACCCTCGTCGCCATCTACGACACCAACTTCTTCCCGGAGATGAAGACCGACTATCGGGTGCGAGAGGACAACCTCAGCCACTTCGTCAACGACGGCTGCTTCCGCTGCCACTTCTCGAACCTGCAGACGACAGAAGGGACCACGATTCCGTCATCGTGCGACTCTTGTCATCTCATCGTTGCGCAGGGACCCTCGGTGAACCTCGTAGATCTCGACCAAAACATTGCCGGGCTCCCGTTCCAGCATCCGGTCGACATCGGCGGGGTATGGCAGCGGATCTCCTGCACCCAGTGCCACACACCCGAACAGGGGTATTGAGGCCGCCGCTTCACGGCGGTACCAGGTACCAGCGCCGCCCTTCGGGCTCCTGGAGACCGAGTACTGGGTGTTGAGTTATGGGTAACGCTGCCGGGTTGGAAGGGGTGTGGTCGGGGCGAGCGTCGACACGTTGCTTACTGGGGCTCACCACCCAGAACTCGAAACGGCAGATCCAGCGACGGAGAGGGCTCCGCACCGTCGTGGCCTCGGTCTTCTCCCAATACTCACAACTCAGAACTGAGAACGGCGTAGCCGGGCAAAAGCCCGGCTACGCCAACAGCAGTTTCTCCAGCCTCCTGGCGGCAACGATGAACCCGACGACACCCATCGCCACCAGGAATGCCACGTGGTACACCATCGTCCAGTCGAACATGCCGAGGGTGAGCGCCCGGATGACCACGACTCCGTGGTAGAGCGGCGACAGCTGGGCCGTCCAGCGGAGCCATTCCGGATACACGCTCAGCGGGTAGAACGTCGCGCTGAACAGGAACAGCGGCAGGGTGACCAACTGGACGAGGTCGAAGTCCTGCCAGGAGCGCATGAACGACGTGGCCGCCATCCCGGCCGCGGCGAACCCGAATCCGATGAGGAGCGCCGCAGGAATCGCGAGCAGTCCCCACCACGACGGCATCAGGCCCATGAGCAGCATCACCACCAGAAAACCGGTGGCGTAGAGCGCACCGCGGATGAGCGACCAAGCGATCTCGCCGATGGCGATGTCGCCGGGCGCCATCGGGGTGGCGAGGATGGCGTCGTAGGTCTTGGCGTACTTGAGCTTGAAGAAGATGTTGAATGTGGACTCGTAGACGGCACCGTTCATCGCCGCCGCACCCAGCAGGGCCGGGGCGACGAACGCCGCGTAGCTGACCGGCTCACCGGTCGGTCCGACGACGTCGCCGACGAGCTGTCCCAATCCGACACCGATCGAGAAAAGATAGAAGAGCGGTTCGAAGAACCCTGAGAAGACCACCATCCAGGCGCGCCGGTAGACGAGGAAGTTCCGCTCCAGCAGGTGTCGGGCACGACGTCCACCCAGGGCAGAGAGCGGTACCACCCGAGCGGCGAGGGTTCGGTTCGTCATGGCTCCAACCTTCGTCGAAACAGGCGTATCCCGACAACGGTCCCGACGGCGATCCACACGAGCAGGTAGGTCACATGGATCGCCGGCGAAAAGGTCATCGGCAAACCGAGAGAGATCCCCCGCGCCAGTTCGACGCCGTGCCACAAGGGCACCAGGTAGGCCAAAGGCTGCATCCACCCCGGGAGTTGGGTGATCGGGAAGAACGTGCCGGAGAAGAGGAACATCGGCACGATCCCGAACCGGAACAGGTTCGACAGGCCGGTGTCGCGTTCCAGCCACGCCGCATAGGCGGTCACCGGCGAGGTGAACGCCAGGCCCGTCAGCACGGCAGGCACGACGGCGAGGAGGCCCGCACCGACCGGGACCGCACCGAAGGCCGCCATCACCAGCACGAAGACGACCGACACGAACGTCACCCTGACACCCACCCAGCTCACGTGGCCGACGACGAGGTCCTGCACCCGGATCGGAGTCGCCAACGTGGCGTGATAGGTCTTGGTCCACTTGATGCCGGCCATCACCGGCCATGACCCGTCGCCGGCTCCCGTTTGCATGGCGGCGGCCACGAGCAGGCCGGGAGCGAGGAACGTCAGGTAGGGGATGCCGAGTGCTGCCGAACCTGCGCCCCGGTCGACGAGGGCGCCCAACCCGATGCCCATGGCGAGCAGATACATGGCCGGGCTGAGGAACGTAGAGATGACCGACCCTCGCCAGGTGCGCCGATACACCCGGGCGTGGGCTTCGACCACCCGGAGCGCCGGAGCCGCCATCAATCCACCAGGCTGCGGCCCGTCAGCCGCAGGAAGACATCCTCGAGGGTGGAGCGACGCACCACGATGGTCTCCGGGCTCAGCCCCCGATCGCCGACTTCTGAAGCGGTGCGGTCGCCGTCGTCGGTGTACAACAGCACCCGGTCGGGGAGGACCTCCATCCGTTTCGCCAACCCCTCGAGCCTCGCCACCGCGGCGTCCTGTGCCCCGATCGGGAACCGCAGCTCGACCACGTCCCTGGTCGAGTACTCCTCGATGAGGCGCCTCGGAGACCCTTCGGCGACGATCTTCGCTTTGTCCATCACCACCAGGCGGTCGCAGAGCTGCTCTGCCTCGTCCATGTAGTGGGTGGTGATGATGAGGGTCACCCCCTGCTGTTTCAGCCGGTAGAGGCGGTCCCACAATACGTGTCGGGCCTGCGGGTCGAGACCGGTGGTCGGCTCGTCGAGGAGCAGCAGGTCGGGCTTGTTGATCAGACCCCGGGCGATCGTCAAGCGGCGCTTCATCCCACCCGACAGTTTCTCGACCTGCGAGTCGCGTCGCTCCGTCAACTGGGCGAACTCGAGAAGCTCGTCGGCTCGTTCCTTGATCACCGACTTCGGCAGGTCGAAGTACCGGCCGTAGATGAGCAGATTCTCGAACACCGACAGTTCGTTGTCGAGGTTGTCCTCCTGGGGAACCACCCCCAGGCGCGCCCGGATCTGCGGGCCCTGTGTTGTCGGATCCATCCCGAGCACGGTCAAGGTGCCCTCGGTGACCGGTGACACGGCCCCGATCATCCGCATCGTCGATGTCTTGCCGGCGCCGTTCGGGCCGAGGAAT
>JANTGE010000182.1 GCA_024763085.1 Acidimicrobiia bacterium | reverse complement strand
CCGGAACTCGAATGGTTCTACTTCGAGGACGCCGAACCGGAACCGAAACTGCTCGACAAGGGTGGCTACTTCGACCTGACCCCCCTCGACGTCGCCCAGGAGTACCGCCGGCACACCATCACCGTGTTGGAACAGCTCGGCATCCCAGTCGAGTCGTCCCACCACGAGGTGTCGCCGAGCCAGCATGAGATCGACCTTCGGTACACCGACGCGTTGACGATGGCGGACAACGTGATGACCTACCGGCTGGCGGTCAAAGAGGTGGCGCTCGAGCACGACATCTACGCAACGTTCATGCCGAAACCGCTCGAAGACCACGACGGCAACGGGTTTCACGTCCACCTGTCGCTCTTCGAGGGCGACCGGAACGCGTTCTACGACCCCAACACCGACCTGGGCCTGTCGACGATGGCGCAGCGGTTCATCGCCGGTCTCATCCGGCACGCCCCCGAGATCACCGGGGTCACCAACCAGTGGGTGAACTCGTACAAGCGGCTCGTGCCCGGCTTCGAAGCGCCCATCCACGTGTTCTGGGCGCGCAACAACCAGTCGGCGCTCGTTCGGGTACCGACGGTGAAACGGGGGAAACCCGAGTCGACCCGGATCGAGTACCGGTCCCCGGATGCCGCGACCAACCCCTACCTGGCGTTCTCGGTGATCCTCGCCGCCGGCCTCGCCGGTGTAGAGGGCGGCTATGAGCTGCCCCCTGAAGTGACCACCGACGTGCACCGCATGAGCGCGGCGGAACGGGCCGCGCTCGGCATCGGGCAGCTTCCCAGCACCCTCGCCGAGGCCCTCGAGTTGATGGAGTCGTCGGAGCTGGTCGCCGAAGCGCTCGGCGAGCATCTGTTCGCCTGGTTCCTTCGCAACAAACGCCGCGAATGGGACCGCTACCAGCGCCACGTCTCCCGCTTCGAACTCGAGCACTACCTGCCGATCCTCTGATGCTCGTCGCCACCATCCCGGCCACGGTCAGCGAACCCCTCGCCGAGTCGCTGCTGCTCGCCGGGATGGCGATTCGCCCTGCCGGCGATGGAGGATGGACCGGCGTCGACGTGCTGCTCGTCGAAGGCGGCGACGATGCCACGACTCGCCTCGGTGAAGCCCGGCGGATCCACGAAAGGGAAGGCGTACCGGTGGTGGCGGTGTTGGCGCGGTCCGATGCAGCGCTCGTCGCCCCGTTCCTCGCCGACTTCGCCTTCGAACCGCCCGATCCGGTCGAGTTGCGTCTGCGCCTGGAACGGCTCGGCGGAGACGAGGACACCGAAGTGTTGACGTTCAAAGACCTGGTGCTCAACACCCACACCTACCAGGCGTCCCTTGGCGGTCGTCCCCTCGACCTCACCTACATGGAGTACGAGCTGCTCCGCTTCTTCGTCCAGCACCCGGCCAGGGTGTGGAGCCGAGAGCAGCTCCTCAACCGGGTGTGGGGCTACGACTACTACGGCGGGTCGCGGACCGTCGACGTTCACGTACGGCGGTTGCGCGCCAAGCTCGGCGAGGAGCGAGGCCGCTGGATCGCGACGGTCAGATCCGTCGGCTACCGCTTCGGTTGACCCGACGCAACATGCCGCCAGGCGGTAGGGTGAAAGCACCAACCGAGGGAGGTAACCCGACATGGCCGATGTACGCGAACTCTTGAGGTCCTCACCGCTGTTCTCCGACCTGAGCGAAGGGCACATCGACAGTCTCGCCCGTGCCGCCAAGATCCGGTCGTTTCCTCAAGGCAGCAAGATCGTCGAAGAGGGCCACACGGCCGGAGCCGGTTTCTGGCTGATCATGTCGGGAACCGTCGACGTCATCAAAGGCGGCCGGAAAGTGACCTCGTTCGGCCCCGGGGAGCATTTCGGTGAAGTAGCCGCCCTGTCCGACCTCGACACGCCCCGCTCCGCCGACGTTGTCGCCGCCACCGACGTGGAGGCGCTCCAGCTCACCCGGTGGGAAGTGAAGGGCCTGGTCAAGACGGACCCGGATTTCGCCATTGCGATGATGCGCTCACTGCTGCAGCGGCTGGCCGCCGCCGGGGCCCCCGAAGTCTCCGACATCCAGTAGGAGAGCAGCCGGCAGCCTGACCCCCCTACCCCCGGAGCTGCGTTCCGGCGGTACTCTCCCCCTTGCCTTGTGGCAGGCCCCCCTACCCCCGGAGCTGCGCTCCGGCGGTACTTTCCCCCCCAACGCTCGCTTCGCTCGCTGGGGGGACCAACCTTGGCTCGCTCGCTGGGGGGACCCGTGACCCGTGACCCGTGACCCGTGACCCTATGTTCCCAGCAGTGCCCTGACGATGCCCCGTTCCACTCGGGGTTCATCCGTCCAGCGGGCTTCGAGATTCTCGGTGCCGACCCAGGCAAACAGCGCATCGCGAAGCTGCAGGTCATAGCCGGAACCGGATCCCGGGTCGTACCCGAGCCGGAGCAACGCCGCCCGCATCTCGTCTGCCAGCCCGTCGTCGACCGGCACGAACTCGAGATCCTCGGGATGCGGGAACAGCAGCCGATGGATGTCGAACAGTCGACCCAGCTCGGCCACCGGGTCGGGATGGTCGTCGACCCGCAGGTCGACCGCGACGTCGCTGCCCGACAGGTAGCCGCCGCCTTCTCGGACCACCAGCAGCGCCGCAGACTGGCGGCCCCGCCGGTCGCCGCCGCGGGCGTCACCAGCTGCCAGGCCGGCCAGCAGTCGGCCTGCCAGATCCCCTCGGGTCGTCTCGAACGTCTCCGCCATCGCGTCGACCACGTCTCCGCCGGTGAGGATGTTCCCCTGGCAGGCGTACCCGTCACCGGTGCGGCCACCCGCCCAGTCGAAACACTCGGCTCCGGTGAAGGTAGCAGCCCGGCCTGCCGAGTCGACGATGCCGACCTGCCGCAGCTCCCGCTGCTCGTCACCGGCGATCAGCGCGTGGAGCACGTCTTGGGCCGACTCGCCCCAAGCCATCCGGATCAACCCTTCCGGACCGTAGGTGACGTTGGCGTACGACTGGGTGGCGACGGCTCCGGCCCCGGCACGTGCCCAAGGAACGACAGAACCGACGGCGAGGAACTTGGAGGCGACGGCGACGCCCCACTCCGGACCCGACGGGTCGTGAGCAACGATGGAGAAAGTCATGGGGCGAGCCTACCGGAGCCCAGGTTGGGGTCTTGGGTTGCGGGTTGTGGGTTTTGAGTTTCGGGTTTTGGGTTATGAGTTC
>JANTGE010000181.1 GCA_024763085.1 Acidimicrobiia bacterium | reverse complement strand
GAACAGGCCGGGTGAGGAACTCTGGCCTATGGGAAGTAAGGGCCGGCGCAACGAGATCCGGTCACTTCAGACGACGCCTGTCAGACAGCAACCCGGGTGTCCACCAGATGGTCGACAACGTGCCGGGCATCGTCGCCCACACCGGAGAACAGACTGGAGGCAGGGGTGTTGAGTCCGAGCAGGCCGATGAAGTACAGACCCGGTTCACTCGTGACGCCACGACGATGGTTCGGGTAGCCGCGGGCGTCGAAGATGTCGACGTCGATCCATGAGAAGTCGTAGCGGTAGCCGGTGGCCCATATGATCGCCGAGATTCCGACCGACTCGAGGTCGAGTCGCCTCGGTGTCTCGGCGGCGGACCAGTCGATCGGAGTGAAGTCCGATGGGGGAGCCTCGATCCCGTGCTGGTCGATGTATCGGTCGATCGCCCCGCGGAGCCGTGCAGAGACCTCGTCGGCGGCGTCGAGGGTCTGTCCGACGTTGTCGTCCAGGGCGAGCACCTGCCCGCCAGCGCCCGTTACCCGGCCGACGAGATGGACGCCGTCACGGCCGAATGCCCGCAAGTTGAGGTCTTTGCCCCCGTCCCGACCGGACACGATGATGCTGGACCCTTGCCGCATCTCTTCGGTCATCGCCTGGTCCATGAACCCGATTTCTTTGAGCCAGGCGGTGATGTCTTTGCCCCGATACCGTCTGGGGCCTTCCCCGGCCGGGCCAACGGAGAACCAGACGTCCCGGCCCGCGATGATGAGGTCATCGACGATCTGCGCCCCCGACTGGCCGCTTCCCACCACCAGGACGCCGCCTTCTGGAAGGTCCGACACCCGCCGGTAGTCGGAGCTGTGCAGTTGTAGCACGCCGATCGAGGTGGCGACCGTTGGTGTCGATGGAAACGGGAACGCCCCGGTCGCCACGACGACGGAGCGAGCCACCCAGTCCCCGTTGTTGGTGTGCACCCTCCAGGTGTCATCCTCACGGCTCAGGCGCAGCACCTCTGTCGACTCCTCGACCGGGGCTGCCAGGAACTCGCGGTAGCGGCGCACATAATCGACGATCTCGTCACGGAGGATGAACCCGTCCGGGTCGTCACCGTCGTACGGGAAACCGGGAAGGTCGAGCGTCCAGTTGGGCGTCACCAGACAAAACGAGTCCCACCGTTGTGTCCAGGAATGACCGGGCCGGTCTCTCTCCAACAGTACGTGGCCGACGCCCCGTTCCGACAGCCAGTAGCTCGTAGCCAGGCCTGCCTGGCCGGCACCGATCACCACCACGTCGATCACTGCTCAACTCCGCGGTGCGGTGCGGGGAACGGCGAGAACATGGCCTTGCCGGTGTGCTCGGGCGCGAGCGTGGCGCGAATGTCCGCCTCTACGCCCGCGGCGCGATCGGAATCCGGGTTTGACGCCCCCAGGCGATGAAACCGGTAACAACGATCCACAGCACGTTCGACACCACATTCTGGTATTCGCCTCTGCCGATGTGATAGACGACCGCCCCGGCCATGAGGAGCGCCAGTCCGGCGGCCGCCATTGGCACGAGCTGCGGCTGGATGCGGGTGACGGCCGGCAGGATGAGGCCGAGCCCGCCGAGGATCTCGGCGACGCCGGTGATCAGATGCATCGTGTCGGACAGGTCATACATCCACGAGAAACTGTCTGGCAGTCCCTCTGGCACGATGAAGTGCAGCACCCCCGTGTACAGAAAGAACAGTCCGGCCAACACCTGGGCCGTCCACAACGCCTTGTTCATGACTCCACTCCCGACTCGCCGACCATCTCAACCTACTGGCAGCCTGCGGCTGTATGGCAGGTTTGTGAGGCGTAGCCTGAACCCATGAAACAGCAGACGTGGCTGCAGTGGGGAAGAGCCCTGATCGTCGCCGTCGTCACGGCTGTCGTCAGCGCCGCGGTGTCGTACGCCTACAGCTACCTCGTTCATGGCGAGGCGGCAGCCGACTGGCAGACGTCGGTCGTGCTGGGTATCACCCTCGGTGTCGTGCTCACCCTCATCGAGAATCGTTGACCGGATCATGGACACTCCAGGCTTTGAGCAGGTCGAAGCGGCGGTCAGACGCAAGACCTTCGGAGTGTTCACCACCATCGATCCGAACGGTCGGCCGCATTCGACCGGTGTGCTCTACGGCGTGGCACCGCCGACCTCGCCGTTCGCGCTGTTCGTGCTGACCCTCGCCGGCTACGTGAAGGTCCGCAACGTGCGTGCCAACCCGAACACGTCGCTGGTCGTGACGTTCCCACACCGAGTGTTGAGCTTCGTGCCGGCAAGCTGCGCGACGTTCCGGGGCCGCACTGAGGTGGTGGCGGCGACCGACCCGGACGGCCTGTGGGCGTTCCGGCAGCAGCGAATCCTGCGAGACAACCTCGCGGTGTTGGATCGCCTGGACGAACCGGCCGTGTTTCTCAAGCTCATCCCGGACCCGAAGGTCCTCTGCTACGGGGTCGGCATCCCGTTGAGGCAGATGCGCAAACACCGGGAACATCTCGACTACCGGGTGTTCATCCCCGCCGAGCGGAGAGGCTGAGCAACCCCGCGTCCGAACCCTGGGTTGTAGTGATAACAGAGTGGAGTTGGGGCCCACGGTTCAACGAGGCGCTCGTGAACCGTGGGCTGGAACTCACCTATACACCAACCACAACCCTGGGTTCAGGTGTTAGCAGAGTGGAGGTGGGGCCCACGGTTCAGGGGAACGGGTTGACGATGCGTACGCCGTCGATCGTCTGGCCGTCACCGAGATCTTCGGTGAGGATCCGATCGCATCCGGCGGTGGCGGCCGCCGCGACGATCTGCGCATCCCAGAACGAGATCCCGGCCCGGCGGGACGTCTCGATGGCTGCCCTCACGAGCCGGTGGTCGATCGGAACGACGCGGAGCCGAGACAGCGCCGTCACGACGTCGGCGGCGTCGTCGCGGTCGAGAGCGGGTCGCAGTTTCGTGGTGGCGACGGTGTAGAACTCGGCGAGCACCTGCGCCGACACGGTGCCATCGTCCGGAGGGTCGGCCAGGATGGACCGGGCGACAGCTCTCTTTTCGGGCTCGGACCCGTCGAAGGCGTACACGATCACGTTCGTGTCGATGAAGGTGGCCACGCCGTCCGCTCCTCATACAGTTCGGTTCTCCGCCACGCTCGACCCTCACCGGCGGTGCCGGCCTCCGTCGACTGCGCGATCTCCAGGACCTTGCCAAGTGCGCTCCGTTGCC
>JANTGE010000180.1 GCA_024763085.1 Acidimicrobiia bacterium | reverse complement strand
AATAGTCGTCGCCATGTCTCCAGATCTCCTCATCGAGCAGATCCGGCTCGATCCCGCCTTGCACAGCACCGGAGAGGAGAACGGCGTGCTGGATCCTTCCTCGCTCCCGTCCCCGGAACCTGTGCCCCGTGAGGTGTGTGGCGATCAAACCCTCGTACTTGATGGGAAGTTCCCGCGTCGCTCCGGCGAGGTCGAGGGCATCGGCAGCGAGAAGCATGAACACCTCACCGGGGAACGTGTTGTGCTTCCGGTGCACTCGTCTCGCTGCGCCTTCGAGTTCGTACATGGGCTCACCGGCAGCGAGACCCGTCAGTAGGTGCCGGATTGCATCCTTGTTGTCGTCGTCGGTCGGAACCCACTGTGCCATGCCCCAAATCTAGGCCGCGGACGGCGACCGTGTGTCGATCGGAGTCATCAAGGTCGGTTCCGCCGGTTCTCTGTGCCGTCGACCCATCCGGTCACAAGGGCGGCGATTTCCAGCTTATGAACTACGCCCCGGAGGCACAGTGCAGCCCCACGCGGTCAGCCGTGATGACCGGCCGCTACTCCATCCGCTCCGGCAACACGAAGGCCACTGGGCCCGGTATTCCCGGGGGTCTGGTTGCGTGGGAGAAGACGATGGGCGACATCTTCTCCGAAGCCGGCTACGCCACGCTGTGCATGGCAAGTGACACATCGGGAACGGCGACGGCCTTTGGCCGACCGACCACGGTTTCGACGAGTGGTACGGCCCACCGTTCTCGTGGGACCCCGCCTACTGGTCCAAGGACCCCTGGTATGACGCCGAGCGCGACGGCGCGGAGCACATGTACCAGGGTCGCAAGGGCGAACCGGTCGAGGAACTCGGCGTCATCGATTGGGATTTCAAGATCAATGTGGATGTTGAGATGAATCGGCGCACGTTCGCGTTCCTCGAGGAGCGAGCCGAGGACGAGAAGCCGTTCTACATCTACCACAACTACTCGCTCATGCATGTACCGACGCAACCGAGGGACGAGTTCCGCGGCAAGTCCGGACATGGGCCGTTCGCCGACTCGCTGCTGCAACTCGACACCGATTTCGGCTCGTTTCTGGACAAGCTCGAGGATCTCGGCTTGCGCGAGAACACGATCGTCATCTTCGCCGGCGACAACGGCAATGAGGAGTACCTGCCCGATCGGGGTACCGCCGGCTTCTGGGAGGGCTCGTACTTCACCGGCATGGAAGGTTCGCTACGTACACCGTGCATTGCTCAGTGGCCTGCCGGGAGCTTCGCGACCGGGGTCAAGAGCAACGAGATCATGCACTGCACCGACTGGTACACGACGCTGGCGACCATCGCCGGTGTCCCCGTGCCCGACGATCGGGAAGTCGATGGTGTCGACCAGTCTGCCTGGCTGGCCGGCGAGCAGGAGCAGTCGAATCGCGACGGCTTCCTCTTCTGGAACGCAAACGAGCTCTACGGTGCCAAATGGCGTCAGTTCAAGGTCATCACGAAGCACCAGAAGTACATGTTCGATCCGTCGCTCGACATCACGATGCCCCACATCATCAACCTCGACCTCGACCCCAAGGAACGGGAACCGGCTATTTGGTTCCATTCGTGGGTCGTCAACCACGTCGGCAAGATGGGGCAGGAGTTCTCCGAATCGGTGAAACGAGAAGAGCTCATCCCCGTTGGCGCCCCGCTCGACTTCGTGCCAGGCCCGAGCCCAGACGCTGCAGACCACCACACAGCGCACAAGGGCGGCTGATTGAGCGGCGGTGACGCCTGAGGGGGCCTCCTCCGGTCGCCAGAGACGGAGGAGGTCCACTCGCGCGGAGTCGGCTCCATGCCGGTAGGACCGGGGCGAGCCCAAAGGACGAATAGGGCAAGGGCGGCGATGCGCGCGCCCCTACCCGATACGGGGGAGGTAGACGATGCGACCTCGCTCAACGATGACCCAGAAGCGCGGAAGCGTCCGACCGTCAGCCGAAAGGAAGACATCATGACCGAACCCAACAAGGCGGCCATCCCGACCGAACCCATCGGAGGGAAACCACCGGCGGGTTCGAAGGCGTCGGTTGCGGATCTGGACTATCAGGTCAAGTACCAGCGGGCGTTCGAATCGGTGCTGTGGGCGATGCCGGCGGTCGGGATGTACGCGTACTGGCGCGCTGCAGAGGCCTGGGGTGCGGGCTCCAACACGGTCTTCGCGTGGTCCGAACCGGCGACACCGTACCTGGAGGGCGTGACCGGCAACAACCAGACACCGTACATCTTGTCGCAGACCGACCTGAGCAAGGGTCCGGTGGTCGTCGAAGTGCCGGCCGCCACCGACAAGGCGTCGCTGTACGGACAGGTGGTGGATCACTGGCAGATCAGCGTTGCCGACATCGGCCCGTCCGGGGTCGATGAGGGCAAGGGGGGCAAGATCCTGTTTCTCCCGCCGGGCTACTCGGGGGACATCCCCTCCGGCTACGTCGTCGTCAAGAGTGCGAGCTACCGGATCACCTTTGCGTTCCGCTCGATCAAGGCTGCCGGAGCGACAACCGCCGATGCCTACGCCTACTCCAAGACGCTGAAGATGTACTACCTATCGGAGCTGCCGAACCCGGCGCCGACGAAGTTCATCGATCCCGCAGGCAAGCGCTACTCGGCGTTGCCGCGCTTCGATGAGGGCTGGTTCGAAGACGTGCACGCCATCTTCAGCGTTGAGAACGCCAAAGAGCGCGACAAGGTGATGATGGGGATGCTGGCCTCGCTCGGCATCGAGAAGGGCAAGCCATTCAACCCAGACGACACGACCAAGAAGGCGATGCGCCAGGGCGTCATCGACGCCTACCACTACATGCAAGAGACGTTCCAGGGCATGGCGACGGAACTGGCTTGGTGGAAGGACCGGCACTGGGCGAATTCGTTGTACACGGACCAGAACCGCGAGTTCTTGTTCGAGACGCCGGACCTGATGGAGATCGATCCGAGAGCCGTTCACTACTTCTACGGCATCTACTGGCCAAAGAAGCTGGCGAAGCAGCCTGCCACCCAGTACTTGATGGCAATGGCGGACAAGGACGGCAACCCGCTCGAAGCCGGAGCGACCTACTCCCTGACGGTTCCGAAGCACGTGCCGGTCAAGCAGTTCTGGTCGCTGATCGTGTACGACCGCGAGACCTATGCGTTCATCTACAGCCCGCAGATGCTGCCCGGCCTGTCGACCTTCGACCTGCCGAACATGACCAAGAACGATGACGGCAGCGTCACG
>JANTGE010000179.1 GCA_024763085.1 Acidimicrobiia bacterium | reverse complement strand
GACATCGTGGTGGAACGCAACGGCAACCTGGCGTCACACCTGAGCCCTGTGGTGTGAGATGGAGGCATTCTTCGACGGGGTGATTGCCGGCTACGGCATTGCGATCCCCGTTGGACCGATCGCCGTGCTGATCGTCGACCTGGGTGCTCGTCATGGGTTCGGCGCCGCGTTCTCCGCCGGGTTGGGTGCCGCAACTGCCGACTTGCTCTATGCAACCGTCGCTGCGGTGGCAGGTGTGGCCGCTGCCGCTGCGCTCGCACCCTATGCAGATCCGCTGAGACTGGCCGGAGGGATCGTGCTCATCCTGATCGCTCTCTGGCTGGCGTTCTCGGTGTTCCGGCCGGCGCCGGATCGGGAGACTCCAGCCACTTCGAACCGGCGCCTCTTCGCCGGCTTTCTCTCCTTGACGATGGCGAACCCGGTGACGCTCACCTACTTCGCTTCGCTGGTGCTGGGTCGCACATCCGGCGTGACCGGTGGAGCCATGGCGATGTTTGTCGGTGGGGCGTTTCTTGCCTCGTTGTCGTGGCAGACGCTGCTTGCCGGGACAGGAGTTGCGTTTGGCAGCCGCGTGTCGGCGCGGACCCGTGACATCACCGGGTTGCTTGGCGCCGCCGTCATCGTGTACCTGGCGATCCGCATGCTGTGGTGAGCCCCATACCCGCAACTCAGAACTCAAAACTCAAGACTCAGAACCCAGAACCCAGAACCCAGAACCCAGACCTCCCCCTCCACTCCCTCCGGTCGCAGGGGGAACAGCTACATCTCGACGACCTGGCTGCGTTCTGGTCCCACCGACACCCATCGGACCGGCACCCCGGTGTGGTCTTCGATGAAGCGGAGATAGGCGACCGCCTCGGCCGGGAGGTCCTGCGCCTCGCGAATCTGCGAGATGTCGGTCTTCCATCCCGGCAGCTCCTCATACACCGGGGTGCAGTTGTAGAGCACCCGTTGCTGTCGGGGCAGTTCGGTGTATCGCTCTCCGAGGGAGCTGTAGGCGACCGCGATTCGCAGCGTCTCAAAGCTGGACAGTACGTCGAGTTTGGTGATGAACAGACCGGTGAGCGAGTTGACTCGGGCCGAGTAGCGGAGTGCGACGAGGTCGAGCCATCCGCAGCGGCGGCGGCGACCGGTGACCGTTCCGTACTCCTTGCCAACTTCGATCATGGTGTCGCCGACCTCGTCGAACAGCTCGGTGGGGAATGGTCCGGTCCCTACCCGCGAGATGTATGCCTTGGCGACGCCGATCACGTCGTCGATGACCTTCGGTCCGACTCCCGTACCGGTGAGGGCCCCGCCCGCGGTCGGGCTGGAGGAGGTGACGAAGGGATACGTGCCGTGGTCGATGTCGAGGAGGGTGCCCTGCGCCCCCTCGAACAGGACCGACTTCCCGTCGGAGATCGCCTCCGAGACGAGGAGCGACGTGTCAGCAACATGGGGCCGGATACGTTCCGCGTACCCAAGGTATTCATCTGCGATCTTCTGTCCGTCCATGGGCAGCTGGTTGTAGACGCGGGTGAGCAGCTTGTTCTTCTCTTCGAGCGCCACGTCCAGCTTGTCGCGGAAGATCTTCGGGTCGAACAGATCCTGGATGCGGATGCCTTGCCGGGCGAACTTGTCGGTATAGGCGGGGCCGATGCCCTTCTTCGTCGTCCCAATCTTTTGCCGCCCCAGATAGCGTTCTCTGACGGCGTCGAGCTTGCGGTGGTACGGCATGATGAGGTGGGCGTTGTTGGACACTCGCAGTCGCGACGGATCCACGCCGCGGCTGGTCAACATGTCGATCTCGTCGAGGAGCACACCCGGATCGACGACGCATCCGTTGCCGATCACCGGGGTGCATGATGGGTACATGACGCCGGACGGCACGAGTGACAGCGCAAACCGTTCCTCGCCGACGACGACGGTGTGGCCGGCATTGTTGCCACCCTGGTACCGGACCACCAGGTCGGCATCTTCGGCGAAGTAGTCGGTGACCTTTCCTTTGCCTTCATCGCCCCACTGGGCGCCCAGCACGATCGTTGCCGGCATGGCGACCTCCTCGGCGAGCCCGCCGGCTCTTCCCCAGCGGTTCTCGATTCGATAGTAGTTGGGGGAGATTCAGCCAGTCGGCCGGTAAGATGTTGCGATGCCCCGGATCCGCGCCGAGAACATCGCCGAGCACAAAGAGAAGACGCGCACCGACATCCTCGAGGCCGCCCAAGAGTTGTTCAGAGACTTCGGATACCGCGGCACCTCTCTCGGCGATGTTGCCGCGAAGGTCGGGATCGGTCGGACCACCCTCTACGAATACTTCTCCGACAAAGAAGACATCGCCGTCAGCCTGGTCGAAGAGGAGCTACCGAAGCTGCTGCACCGGCTGGTCGAGTCCGTACCCTCCGACCGTCCCTACGCCGAGCAGATCGCTCATCTGGCCCGCGGCATGGTGGAGTTCGTCGTCACCGACCCGACGCTCGGCCTGATCCTGCACCGGGACATCCCGAAACTGTCGTCAGAGGCGCAGCTTCGAGTTCGAGACGCCCACACCGAGTTCGCGCAGGGGTTCGCCGAGGTGTACGCCGCCGGCGTTGACGCCGGCGAGCTTCGTCCCATCCCGATCGACCTTGCCGGGCGGTTCCTCCAGGATCTCATCATGTCGGCCGCGAGGGCGCTCATTGTCCGTCCCGACCCCTGGGACCGGATGGACGAAGTCATCAGCTCGATGGAAGAGTTCCTGCTGCACGGCCTCGCCGTCGGATCCGACTGACCGGCGCACCGTAGACTTGATCGGTGACGACCCGGAGAACAACCTTGGTTTGGCTGCCGCAGATCACGGTCCCGTCGCCTGGTGAGACGGTCGGCAGCCTCCTGCACGCCTCCATCGCGGCGTCGATCGCCCGAACCTTCGAACATCTTCCCCACATCGGGGAAGAAGATCCGGAGCGACTCCACCAGGCCCGGGTGGGTCTGCGGCGACTCCGGTCCGATCTCAAGACGTTCCGTCCGTTCTTCACCGAGCACGCTTCGACGCTGCGACGCCAGGTGCGTCCACTGGCTCGCGCCCTCGGGAGCGTCCGGGACATCGATGTCCTGAGAGCTGACCTTGGTGCCCTGGATCTGCTTCCGCAGGCCGAAAGGCAGGTGGTGGTTGCCACCGTGAACGTACTCGACCGCCGCCGTCGGCAGGCTGCCGAAGCCCTCGTAGAGGTCGTCGAGGGCGCAGCCGATCTGCTCGACGAACTGGCGGTGTTCGCTGCCGCGCCTCCGGTGCGGCTGGGAGCCATGAACGAGCCGGG
>JANTGE010000178.1 GCA_024763085.1 Acidimicrobiia bacterium | reverse complement strand
GTCGACGGATGCACCATGTCGGCCAAGAAGGACGGCCTGGCCAACATCGGCGGGTTCATCGGCCTTCGGGACGCCGGCATCGCCCAGGAGGCCAGGAACCTGCTCATTCTCACCGAAGGGTTCCCAACCTACGGAGGGCTCGCCGGCTACGACCTGGAGGCGATCGCCGTCGGTCTTCACGAGGTGCTCGACGAGGAGTACCTGCGTTACCGGATCAAGTCGACCGCCTATCTGGCCGACAAGGTCGCCGCCGCCGGAGTCCCGATCGTCCAGCCGCCGGGCGGGCATGCCGTCTACCTGGACGCCAAGGCGTTCCTGCCTCACATCCCGCCGTCGCAGTACCCGGCCCAGGCGCTCGCCGTTGAGCTCTATCGGGACGGCGGCGTGCGAGGCGTCGAGATCGGTTCGGTCATGTTCGGCAAACCTCAGGAGGACGGAGCCGAGATCCCCGCAGCCAAGGAACTGGTGCGGCTCGCCGTGCCGAGACGAACCTACACCCAGTCGCACGTCGACTACGTCGGTGAGGTGGTCATCTCGGTGGCCGAGCATGCCGATCGAATTCGCGGCTATCGCATTGTCGAGCAGGCGCCCTGGCTGCGCCACTTCACCGCCACGTTCGAACCGGTGTAGCCATGTCCATACCCGACGCACTCGGCGTGGCCAGGATCCTGATGACTCCCGTCGTCATGGTGCTGGTGTTGGCCGGGACCCCGGCGTCGCTGACGGCGGCTGCCGTGGTGTTCGTCGCCGCCGCCTTCACCGACTTCCTCGACGGCTATCTGGCCCGCCGATGGAAGATCGGCACGATCCTCGGAGCGTTCATCGACTCGACGGCCGACAAGCTCCTCGTCATCGGTGCGTTGCTGGCTTTGCTCGTTATCGACCGGGCATCGGTGTGGGCGGTCCTCATCATCGTGGCCAGGGAGATCGTCGTCATGACGCTCCGAGGCATCGTCGCCATCGAAGGTGCGACGGTGCGGCCGTCGAAGTTGGGGAAGCTCAAAGCGAACAGCCAGTACGTCGCCATCGTGCTGGCGATGTTCCGATGGGGTTCGCCATTCGGAGGGCTGTATCTCGACGAATGGGTCCTGTGGCTGGCTGCGATCCTCACCGTGGCTTCGGGATGGGGATACGCGCAGGCGTTCTGGTCGGTGGTCCGGCGGGTCGATCGGTGAAGACGTTCGTCACCGGCGGTTCGGGCGTCGTCGGCCGAGCCGTAATCCAGCACCTCGTGGCGGAAGGTTTCGAGGTGGTCGCCCTCGCCAGAAGTCCCGAGGCTGCCGAGACGGTGTCGGCGCTGGGAGCCGACGCGGCCTCCGGGGACCTCGACGACTTCGGCAAGCTGGTCGAATCGATGCGCGGAGCCGAGCTGGTGTTCCACATTGCAGGCCTCAACGCGCTGTGTCTGCGCGACCCGACGCCGCTGTACCGGGTCAACGTCGACGGCACCCGCACCGTCCTGCGGGCCGCCGCCGCAGCCCGGGTGCGGCGGGTGGTCCATACCTCGTCGGCGGTAACCATCGGCGAGCCTCGGGGGACATTCGCGACCGAAGACACGCCGCATCGGGGCTGGTTCTTGAGTCACTACGAACACAGCAAGTTCGACGCCGAGCAGGTTGCCCTGGGCGAGCGGCTGGGTGTCGAGGTGGTGGCCGTCAATCCGTCCTCGGTGCAGGGTCCAGGACGGGCCACCGGCACCGGACGGCTGTTCCTCGCTGCGTTGCAAGGCAAACTGCCGTTTGTGCCGAACACCCGGTTCAGCATTGTGGACATCGACGATTGCGCCCGCGGACATCTACTGGCTGCCACGCATGGAACCCCGGGGCAGCGCTACCTGCTGTCCGGCTTTACCGTCACCACCCGGGAAGCGTTTCGCCTACTGGAGACCGCAGCCTCGCTTCCGGTGAAAGCCCGACGTCTCCCCAAGCCGCTGCTGAAGATGGCAGGGAGGGCCGGCGACCTGCTTCCTGGAGCGCAGCGACCTTTCTGTACCGAGATGGCCCGGGTCATCGGATTCGGGCATGCATACGACGGAAGCCGGGCCGTTCGGGAACTCGGCCTGACCTACCGTCCGGCTGAGGCGACGATCCGGCGCACCGTCGACTGGTTCCGCTCCGAAGGGTTGCTTCCCGACAGCATTTGAGAGCGGCCATCCGGCTGGGAGGCTGAACCGTCGCTGGGGGGCATTGCGAAGTAATTCGGTTCAGTTGTGGGACTCGGATGGCCGCTCGAGGCAACGGTAACCGGATTCTGAACCAAATTGGTGGAATTCTTGGTGTCGCTACGCTTGGCGGTTGCATGACCACGCCCCTCCATCCTCTCGTCTCCTTGCTGCCCGGCCTGCCCGAAGCCGGCAGGCTCGCCGTCGCCGTGGCCGGGCGGGCCCCGTTGCTCGCCGGAGCGGACCGGCCGGTCCTTGCGATCGTCCCCGGTGAGCGGGAAGCAGAGGAACTGTACGAAGACCTGAGGTTGTTTCGCTCCGACGTCTACCTCGCGCCGGCTTGGGAGACGCTGCCGTTCGAGCATGTCTCCCCGAATATCGAGACCATGGCGCGACGAGGCGAGGCTCGTCATCGGCTTCGCTCCGGGGATCCGGTTGTCGTCGTTGCCTCTGCCCGAGCCGCCGCGCAGCGGGTGAGCCCTTCTCCCGCCGAACCGTTGGCGGTTACCACCGGATCGACGGCCGACTTCGACGGCACGATTCGGCGTCTTGCCGAACTGGGGTATCGGCGGACGAATCGTGTCGAGTCGCGCGGTGAGTTCTCGGTCCGCGGCGGCATCGTCGACGTCTATCCGGCCCAGGGGGGGAGACCGGTGCGTCTCGACTTCTGGGGTGACGAGGTCGAATCAATTCGCACCTTCTCGCCGACCACGCAGCGTACCGAAGGCGCCGTTGCCGAGTGTGTCGCCTATCCGGCTCGGGAGGTGCGGCCAGACCCGGCCATCGTGGCACGGGCACGGGACCTCATGAGGCGTGCTCCGTGGGCGGGCCATGCCTGGGACCGATTAGAGCAGGGACTCGTGTTCTCCGGGATGGAGTCGTGGCTGCCCTGGCTGGCGGAGGAGCGGTCACTCGTCGACGAGCTGCCGAGCACCGGCCTGTGGGTTGCCTTCGACCCGGTCGGGATCGACGCCCGCATCGCGGAACTGCGGCAGGAGGAGCATGACCTGGCTGTTGCGCTCGCTCCGACCTGGGGACTCGCCGAAGAAGCTGCGGTGGATCACCCGCCGCTCTACCTCGACTTCGACCTCGACAGGGCCGACCTGGTGGCGCCTCCGGTAC
>JANTGE010000177.1 GCA_024763085.1 Acidimicrobiia bacterium | reverse complement strand
GAGAATCCGAACCAGATTGTCAACAGCGGAGCGATCGCAATGATGGGGACCGTCTGCAGAACCACAGCCCACGGGAATGCGGCTCGCTCCACGAGCGGGACGTGGACAAACACGACTGCCGCCAAGAACGCCAATCCACTCCCCACGAGGAACCCCAGAAACGCTTCGAGCATGGTCCATCCCAGGTCGGCACCGAGCGACGCCCACCGTTCCACCAACTCGTTGACGATGTCGGCAGGCGACGGAAGGATGTAGCGAGGCACGTCGAACTCCACGATGGCGAGCTGCCACAGCGCGACAACAAGGAGGGCCAGCAACCCTGCCGGAACGGCATTGCGTAGCGACGTAGCCCAACTTCGAGCGGCGGGCTTCTCAGATGTCATGTCTCACCTACCTGTAGGAGCCCGCGCAGCTCACCATTCAAGCGAGCGAAGTCGGGCCGGTATCGCATCTCCAGGGTCCGGGGCCGCTCGAAGGGAACGTCGGCGATTCGAAGGACCCGTCCGGGACGGCGGCTCATGACGACCACTCGATCTGCGAGGAATATCGCCTCTTGCAGGCTGTGGGTGACGAACAGCACTGTCGATCTGAACTTCCGCCACACCTCGAGCAACAGCAGGTTGAGTTGATCCCGGGTGAACTCGTCGAGAGCGCCGAAGGGCTCGTCCATGAGGAGTGTCGTCGGCTGGTAGAGCAGCGCTCGAGCGAGGGCCACCCGCTGTCGCATACCGCCAGAGATCTGGGCCGGATACGCGCTCTCGAAGCCTTCGAGCCCGACGTCCGCGAGCAGCCGACGGGCGTAGGTTTCCGCTTCTGCATGGGTTGGATTTCGCTCTCCGAGAATCCGGTCTGGCAAAAGGACGTTGTCGAGCGCTCGGAGCCAAGGAAAGAGGACCGGATTCTGGAACACAAACCCGAACTCGACGTCCCTCTGCGCCTCCTCCGGTGTCTTCCCATGCACCGTGATCGTTCCCTGCGTCGGCGTGAGGAGACCGGCGACCAGCCTCAGCAAGGTTGACTTGCCACATCCGGACGGTCCGACGACGGCGACGAACTCGCCATCACCGACGGCGAAGTCGACGCCGGCAAGTGCCTCAACCGTCCTCTCTCCCTGGAAGGTGATGCCGACGTCACGCAGCGAGATTCCCCTCTCGCCTCCGCTGGGGTCGGTCGTCACCTTTCCCCCTCGACTTTGCGGCGAAGCTCCCCGTCGGTTTCGTAGATCCGGATCCCTTCCAGCGCTACGGCGATCGCGTCTTCCCATCCTTGCGCAAGCGCCGGGTTCTCTCCGCCGTACTCCACCGACTCCGGCTCGAGAAAGTTGTAGGAGACAGCGCACACCATCGCGGCGTGGAGGCCCCGCAGGTGCGCAACCGTAAATATGGCGGAGCTCTCCATCTCGATGTTGGTCAGCCGATGCCGACGCAGCATCTCCACTTTGTCCGGGGTTTCTGCGTAGAACGCGTCGCTCGTGGCGTTGATGCCGACGTGGAAGTTGAACCCTCGAGAGGTGCTGAGCTTCGCCGCGGCCTGGATCAGAGCAGCGGTGAGAAAATGGTCGGCGACCGCAGGAAAGCCTGGCTCGACATATCCAGCAGTCGTTCCGTCCAGACGCATCGATGCCGTGTTGATGATGATGTCTCCCGGAGCGATGCCAGGTACGAGCGCCGCGCTGCTCCCGACCCTGATGAAGTGGGTAACGCCGATATTTGCCAGCTCCTCGACGGCAATCGCCGCCGATGGTGCCCCGATACCGGTGGATACCCCGGCGACTTCGATGCCTGCATAGGTTCCCGTTGCCGACCGGTACTCCCGGTGGAATGCCAGTTCGCGCGGCGCGTCGAGGTGTCTCGCTATGCGCAGAACCCGGTCGGGATCACCCGGTAGGAGCGCGAACCGGCCCACATCGCCCGGTCTCAGCTTGATGTGATACTGCAGCGTGCCAGCGGCGGCCGATCTCTTGTCGAGCGTCATGCCACTCCCTTCTCGTGTCGTGGGGGTCGGGTCCCCAACCGGATGGACCCGACCCCCACAGTCGCAGATCTAGCCTCCGAGGCACTCGGTCGTGAATGCCGCGTTCGCGTCCAGGTCGGGATCGAGGCCGCCGTACTGCACCAGCACGTCCTTGGCCGTCTCCCAACGTTCGGCCGTCATGTAACCGATGCCGTGCTCAATCGCATCGGGCGTACGAATGAAGCCGTCGAGCAATTCGAGCGCCTTCAGTTCATGATCGCGACTCAGCTCTTCCGGGCTGGCAGCGAGCACGATATCCACGGCCTCTTCCTTGTTGTCGAGGGCGTAGGCCCATCCTTTGGCGATAGCTCTTTCCATGGCACAGGCCACGTCCGGATGGGCGTTGAGATACTCCTCCGTGGTGAACAGGGCGTTGGCGGATGTCTCCACTCCGTAGTCGTACGGAACGAACACGACCACCTCGAAACCTTGCTCTTCAGCGAGGAGTGGTTCGTTGGTCGCAAACACGGTGAACAGGTCGACATCCCCGTTGAACAGTGGCGACAGGTCGAATCCAACGTTGACTTGTTTGAGCGACGACGGATCGATTCCGTTCTTGGTCAGCATCGCCTGGGTCAACATCCACGGACCGCCTTCTTGGAATCCGACCGTCTTGCCGACAAAGTCGTCGAGGGTCTTGATTCCCGAGTCTGCAAGCGCCATCACCGCACCGGGATGCTTCTGCAGGAAGGTCGCGACCGAGACCAGGGGCAGTCCTTCCGACCGCGCGAAAAGCAGCGAGCCCGTATCGTGCAAGCCAAAGGTGTCTGAACCCGACGCCACCAACGTGATCGGGTTGATATCGAACCCTCCAGGATTGATGGTCACGTCCAGCCCCTCATCGGCGAAGTAGCCCTTCTCCAGGGCGACCAGCGAACCGGCGAACTGCGCGTTGATGAACCATGGAAGCCGCAGCGAGACGGCAACCGGTTCGGGTGCTGCCGTGGTGCTTGGGGCCGTCGTGGCGGGTGCCTCGGTTGTTGCGGGTGCAGCCGTCGTAGCGGGTGCGGCCGTCGTTGCGGTGGTACCGCCACCGCAGGCAGCCGCCGCCAGACTCAACACCAGTGCCAGAGTTATGAGGCCCAGGGTTCTGCTCGTCGTACGCTTCATTTCCCCTCCTTCCGGGTCTACGTCATGTAGACCCTGTAGGTCTAGGTTGCTTCTCCTTTGTCACATCCACATGATTTCCTGACAACCAGCTCAGCCGGTATCACCGACGCATGAGGGTGAGGCTCCCCGTTCATGGCGGCGCGAAGCATCCTGATGGCCTCCGCACCCATCATCGAAGGGTCCAGCCTCACCGTCGTCAGTGGTGGGTCGGAAAGTGCGGCGAACGCGATCTCGCCGAAACCGACGACTGCCACGTCCCCTGGCAC
>JANTGE010000176.1 GCA_024763085.1 Acidimicrobiia bacterium | reverse complement strand
AAGACGCTCGGGCCGCTCTCGAAGGTAGACGTTGACATCACCGTCGAATTCGGTCACGCGCAGCTCAAGGTCAAAGATCTCCTGGCCCTCCACAGGGGTTCGGTAGTTCGGTTGAGCAAGGCGGCGGGCGAACCGGTCGATCTCCTCGTCAACGGCACCCTGGCTGCCCGAGGCTCCCTCGTGGTCGTCGACGGGAGGCTTGGGGTACAAGTCACCGAAGTCATCGACGGCTGAGTCCGAGATCGCAGAGGCTGCGTTCGCTTCCGAGGTAAGGGATCCCCTGGGACGACCGGCTGCGAAGCGGGCTCGACGAGGGGACGGCTCTACGGAGCCACCTCGACACCGGAGAACCGTCGAGCGGCCTCCACGACGTCGCTGCCGAACCGTTGGTCGTCCAGCGGCGACGGTGACCCTTGGGCAAGACCGTCGGCAATGGTGAAGGATGCATCGAGGATTCTCGCCGGTAGATCTCGAGACCCCGAGGGCTCGAAGGCCGCCGCGAGGAGGTCCGACACGGTCATACCGGCGGTAACCCGAACAAACGTGATGGTGCGCTCGCGTGCCTCGTCGTCGGTCGTTCCGCCCAGTTGTCCGATGCGACGAAGCCGTGCTGCGAGTGAGATGAGGACCTGTTGGTCCGCCGGCACATCGAGTGCCTGTGCGAGACGTATTGCCCACCCCGCGGTGGTATCTCCATGGTCGGGGGGGAAACCGGCAGCTTCCTCGCTCTGTCGTGCCAGGCGTAGGGCCGCCTCGAGTTCCATGTCGGCCGACATGACCTCGGAGAGCGTCCGTGCGTCCAACACGGTTCGGCCTGCCTTCGGGGCGGCGTCGGCTGCCCGCTGAGCCAGGTCCCACAGCGCCGCGGGGTTCTGGGCGTCGTCGGGTCCGGCCACCCCTGCAGCGGGGATCAACTCGACCGATCCAGGGGCGAACTGGGCGACAATCGTGGCGAAACGCTCGGCGATCTGTGAGGCTTGATCCGGATCGAGGTTAGGCCCCACAAGGGCAAATTCATGGTCCCCGAGCCGGAACGGTTCGGCCGGCACATCAGCGGCGAGCGTCGAGAACGCTATCTCCAAGCGCCGCATCACACTCGCCATCGTCTCGATGCCTGCCCGGGACTGTGCGGTGCCGTAGTTGTCAATGCGAGCGAGCATGATCGTGGGCATCGTCCCACCTGCGGACTCCCCGATGGCACGACCGAAGTCCACGGGCCCTTTGGGGGTTTCGGGCAGCGGGGCATCACCTGCCGAATAGTGGGAGAAGGCCGCCACGATGGGCCCTTCCTGAGCTTCGGGGTCAAGGAATCGGCCGACGCCGGCCTCGTCGCCTTCGGCGATGACGGCCGAGGCTCCCTCCCCCATCGCCAAAGCCGCCTCCTCCTCCCCGCCGGGATGACATAAGACCAACAGCGGTGTGCCCGAATGGGCGAGCGACTGCCAGTCCGGGTGTGCACGGGTGGACGCCACGATGACATCGGCGTTAGAGACCTGGTCGACGTCGTCGGTGAGGTCGACATCGACCTCGTCGAGTAGCCGCTGCTTGGTAGCGTCGGTCAGACCGACACAGACCACCAACGGGTGGTCTGTGGCCTCCGGCGCCGCCGGGGGTTCGGGTGTCGCCCCTTCGGCTTCCACGGGGGCTTCCTGCGGTTCAGGTGGTGTGTCGCTCACGGTGTTCCTGTCGGCAGAAGTGCTTCAGGCTTGCATCGCCAACGGCCGCCAGCTCGGCCGGGGCTCCTGGTTTCGGTATTTGAGTGGAACGGCGAAGGCAAACGTGGTGCCTTCAGAGGAACTCGATTCGATCCATAGCTCACCGCCCAGAGAGCGGAGTGCCCTGCGGGCGATGGCCAGTCCGGCTCCAGTCCCCGGGAGCTCACTGGAGAGGCGGGTGAACAGTTCGAAGACGCGTTCTCGGTCTTTGTCAGGAATGCCGACTCCATTGTCCTGGACACGAACGACGGCCAGGGACCCTTCCGCCCATCCGTCGATGGTGATGGTGGGAGCCGCCGACGCGTTGTATTTGACTCCATTCTGGATGAGGTTCTGGAGAACCTGCTCGATTCGTTCTGGCGGAGCCTCCACGGTCGGCAAGGTGCCTTCGACGGAGACACGTGCCGATGGCGGCAGGCCGGCCTGCAACTCCCCCACCACCCTGGCTACCGCGTTGGCGATCGACACCTCGGTGACTTCCATATCGTCGGGATCGCGCAGCCGTGAGAGGACGAGCAGGTCCGTAGTCAGTTTTCTCAATCGCGCCGCCGAACGATAGATGCGCTCGATGAGGTTCCTGGCCTCTGGCGGCAGGTCCCCCATCGATCCGTCGAGCAGCACCGACGCGTACCCTTCGATGGTCTTCAGCGGCACCGCGAGGTCATGACTCGCGGAGTAGGTAAAGGCTTCCAGTTCAGCGTTGGTTGCTTCGAGGCGTTCCCTGACCTCCTCGAGCTGCTGCGAGTACATCTCTCGCTCGAGGGCCCGGAGCCGTTCTCTCTGAATGACGTCACGCAGCGCATGCTCTCTTTGCTCGGTGACGACAGCAAGGTTGCGCAGCGATGCGGCCAGCGACGAGGCCTGCGGCGCCAGCCGAGAGAGGTCGAGGCCGGACCACCCATTCTCGCTGATCGAGTCGATCATGTCCCGAGTACTGCGGGCAATGCGCCACATCTGCCAGACGAGGGCGGCAAAGGCTCCGGCGAATGCGGCAGCGATGGCCCACGGGATGCTGTGCAGAGGCCAGGTAGTGAGAGCCGCGGCTACCGCGCAGGCCGTGGTGAAGAGGGCCGCGCTGCAGGCCCCTTGCGCGCATCTCGGGTCATGCTTGGCCATGGGCCGAATTGCCGGCGAAGAGCCCTTGGATCTTGTCTTCGAGGCCGGTGTCGTTCAAAGTGACGACCCGCTCGAGCGTTTCTACGAGTTCGGTCTCTGTCAGCGTCACTTTCGACAGCACGGCGCTGGCACCGGCGTCGATGGCCTCCTGCTCCACCCAGGGAGCCTTGGTGCCGGTGAGCACCACGATCGGAATGCGCGACGTCTCCGCCGAAGCCTTCAGTCGACGGCAGACGACCGCTCCGTTTGCCCCAGGCATGCGGTAGTCGAGGGTGATGACATCCGGTCGATCTCGACGAGCCAGGAGGTGTCCCTGGACGCCGTCGACGGCTACCGAGACCCGGTAGCCCCTTCGTTGGAGGTAGATGGCGAGCAGACCGGAGAAGTCGTCGTCATCGTCGATGATCAAGACATGAGCGCTCATGTGGTTCCTGTCGGCCGCCCCACGGGGTGAGTTGAGCATTAGGGGTGTTGTGCTTAAGGGGGGGTGGGTGTGTCCGACGGGTGGGGGTGGAACGTGCGACATGGATGTCGCTTCCGCCGCAGGTAACAAGGAGGTTCT
>JANTGE010000175.1 GCA_024763085.1 Acidimicrobiia bacterium | reverse complement strand
GAGCTGCTGTTCACCTACTGGCGAGGCCTCCCGAATGACCGGTGGAACCCGTACCGCTACCGCATCCAGGCGAACGCCGTCCCGATCGCTTCCCACCTGCCGCATACCGTCGGGCATGCCCATCAGATGCGGAAGAACGGGGAGGACGCCGCCACCGTCGCCTACTTCGGGGACGGCGCCACCTCCGAGAGCGACTTCCATGCGGCGCTGAACCTGGCCGGTGTGTGGAAGACCCCCACGGTGTTTCTCTGCCAGAACAACCTGTATGCGATCTCGGTGCCGCTGGACAAGCAAACCGCTTCCGAGACCATCGCCTCGAAAGCGTCGGCGTACGGGATCGACGGCATGCGAGTCGATGGGATGGACCCGTTCGCCGTCTATGTCGCCACAGCCGAAGCCCTGCGCCGGGCTCGCGCTGGAGAAGGACCAACCCTCATCGAGGCCGTCACGTACCGCTACGGGCCGCACGGCACCGCCGACGACCCCCATCGGTACCGGTCCGAAACCGAAGAGGAGGAGTGGCGCCGCAAAGATCCCATCTCGCGGCTGCGACGCTACCTGGAGCGGCGGACCCTCTGGGACGACGTACGGGAGAAGGAACTCGGAGAGCAGATCGATGCCCAACTCGAAGCGGCGCTAACCGCCGTGGAGGCAATCGAGCCTCCCGGTCGGGACGACGTCGTTACCCATGTGTTCGAGCGCATACCCAAGCTGCTCGTCGAACAACTGCACGTGGCGCAGCGGCGAGCCGGTGAGCCACTCACCGACTTCGACCGGGAAGACCTCTGGACTCTCGGAGAAGACCCTTCACTGGACGGCCCCGTCGAGCACTGGACAATGGCCGAGGCACTGAACGCCGCCATGCGTGAAGCCCTCGAGGTCGACGGCCGGGTGGTCATCCTCGGCGAGGATGTTGGCAAAGCAGGCGGGGTGTTCCGCATCACCGACGGGTTGCAGCAGCAGTTCGGTCCCGACCGGGTCATCGACACGCCGCTCAACGAGTCGGCGATCGTCGGGTCCGCCCTCGGCATGGCCGTCGCCGGAGCACGACCGATCGCGGAAATCCAGTTCGACGGGTTCGTCTATCCGGCTTTCGACCAGATCGTGTCGCACCTGTCGCGCCTTCGATACCGAACCCGCGGCCATGTGTCCCTTCCGGTCGTGGTGCGGTTCCCCAACGGAGCCGGCATCGGCGCACCCGAACATCACTGCGACAGCCCAGAGGCCTACTTCATGCACACCCCGGGTCTGGCGGTAGTCGCCCCGACCACACCGTTCGACGCGAAAGGCCTCCTCGCTGCAGCCATCGCCTCGAACGATCCGGTGATCTTCATCGAGCCGAAGGTGCTCTACCGGGCTATGCGCGAAGACGTCCCGGTCGACCCATATGAGATCCCGATCGGGAAGGCGCGGATCCGGCAGACAGGCACCGACGTCACCGTGGTCACCTACGGCGGCATGGTCCCGGTGGCCCTCGATGCTGCATCGAAGGCCGGGGACGTCTCGGTCGAGGTAATCGACCTGCGGACGCTGTACCCATGGGACACCGACACGGTCATGACGTCGGTTGAGAAGACCGGGAGGCTCGTTCTGGTGCAGGAGCCACCTCGCACGCTCGGCCCGGCCGCAGAGGTGGCGGCCTACGTGGCCGAACACGGGGCGTATCTGCTGGAGGCACCGATCGTTCGGGTAACCGGTTTCGACGCCCCGTTCCCACAACCGGCCGTCGAAGACAAGGGACTGGTGGATGCAGATCGGGTGGCTGCTGCCATCCGGGAGGTCCTGGAGGGTTGAAGCCATACCGGGTACCTGGTACCCGGTACCCGATGGGTGACGAGGCATGGGTAGTGAGTAATGGGTAATGGGTAATGAGTCGTGGGTAGTGAGTCAGGCGTCACCCAGAACCCAAAACTCAGAACCCATAACTCAGAACCCAAAACCCAAAACTCAAAACTGATGCAGCCGGGAGCCGCGCTACCCTCTTCCGCCATGCCCACCATCGCCGTCATCGGCTCCTCACAGACCCCACCTGACCATCCCGACTACCAGGACGGAGTCCGGCTCGGTGCCCGGCTCGCCGAAGCCGGCTTCACCGTGGCCACCGGCGGATACGGCGGCCTCATGGAAGCGGTGTCGGCGGGCGCCCGTTCGGCGGGTGGCAAAGTCATCGGGGTCACCGCTCCGCAGGTATTCCCCGGCCGGGACGGCGTAAACCGGTATGTCACCGACGAGCAGCCGTTCCCGACCCTCACCGAGCGGATCCACCATCTGGTCAGCACGGCAGACGCCGTGGTGGCACTCCCGGGTTCGATCGGTACGCTCACCGAACTCATGGCCGCGTGGAACACCGCCTACGTGGCTCCGTTCAGCGGCAAGGATCCGAAGCCAATCGTTGCGGTCGGACCGCTGTGGGAAGAGATCGTGTCCTACCTGACCGAGAAACTCGCAACCAACGGCGACCTGGTGCATCTGGCGGCCGACGTGGACACGGCCGCCGTGTTCGTCGTGAAATCCCTGAGGACGGAGCGAGGCGCCGGTAAGCTCGCCCCGCGGACTGGTGGGGCATTGCAGGATGAGCAATGAACCGAATAGGTAGACATCGAGCCCGCAAGAACGGGTGCAAGCACGGGCATCACCGCCTCGGAGAGGCGGTTCCGGTCGGCGGCGGCATCATGCGCCGCACCTGCGAACTTTGCGGAGCTGTCAACCTCGATCTCACGGAGGCAGTGACACCGGGAAGCCCCCGCCTGTTCGCCGGCCGGAAAGAGAATCTGTCGGCAAAGGCGCTCACAGAAGCCCGACTGTCTCGGTAGGCTCGGCCGGGTGGCTGTCCGGTTCGACCCATCCGTCCTCGCGAACGACCCGGTACGCCGGGCCGCCATCCTCGATCTCTTCACGGCCGCTCTCGACCGCGTCGACCCCTATCGTGCGGTGGCCAGACACCTGGACGGTATCGAGCCCCCATCCGGTCGGTTGCTGCTCCTCGCCCTTGGAAAGGCAGCGCCGGCGATGGCACGTGCCGTAGCGGACCGGATGCCGGTCGACGTCGGGATCGTCGTGTCGAACCATCCGGAGCCCCTGCCGGAACCCCTCGAACTGATCGTCGCCGGCCATCCGCTCCCCGACGACCGAAGCGTCGCCGCGGCCCGTCGCCTCCTCGCCGTCGCCGAGCAGGCCGACGCCGCCGACCTGCTCCTCTGCCTCATCTCCGGTGGGGGTTCGGCTCTCGCAGAACTTCCAGCGGCGGACCTCAGCCTGCGCGACATCCAAGACACCGTCCGGCTTCTGCTCCAATCTGGAGCCCGCATCGAACAAATCAACACGGTGAGGACACACCTTTCGGCTTTCAAGGGGGGCCGCCTCGCCCAGGCGGCTCGCCCGGCGAAGCTCGTCACGCTGGTGCTGTCGGACATCGTGGGCAGTCCGGTGCCGTTCATCGCCTCCGGCCCCACGGTTGC
>JANTGE010000174.1 GCA_024763085.1 Acidimicrobiia bacterium | reverse complement strand
CAGCAGGAGGAGAAGGGGTTCTTCGCCGACCTGACCGGCGTCGGGGTCGATTGGCGCTCGGCCGTACTGGTGCCGCTCCTGGCGGTGTTCTCGGCCCTCGTCGTGGGAGCGATCATCATCGCCGTCACCGACCTCGAGCTGTTGAGGAAGTGGGGCACCGAGGGCCCCGGTCCCGCACTCGCCGCCACCTGGCAGACGATCGCCGATGCGTATGGGGGACTGTTCAAGGGGGCGTTTGGGTCGATGCGCGGCATCTCGGAGACGCTCACGATGTCGGCACCGTTGATCCTCGCCGGCCTGGCCGTCGCCATCGGCTTCCGCGCCGGGCTCTTCAACATCGGTGCCGAGGGCCAGATGCTCATCGGCGGGGTCTTCGCGTTGATGGTGGCGTTCTCCTTTCCGGGCCTCCCCGGGGTGCTGCATGTGACCCTGGCGCTCATCGCCGGGATCATCGGCGGAGGGATTTGGGGAGGGATCCCTGGATGGCTCCGAGCCAAGACAGGGGCTCACGAGGTGATCACGACGATCATGATGAACTGGATCGCGATCCGGCTCCTCGACTACCTGCTGAGGACGCCGGTGCTGCAGGCCCCGGGTCGTTCCGATCCGGTCTCGAAGTCGGTCCTCGAGAGCGCCTACCTGCCTCGCATCATGAGCTGGATAGACCCGAATTTCCGTGCCCACTTCGGGATCGTCGTCGCCTTGCTGGTTGCCTGGTTCGCCTACTGGCTGCTGTTCAAATCGACGATCGGTTTCGAGTTTCGCGCCGTCGGCTACAACCCGGACGCGGCCAAGTACGCGGGGATGAGCGTTACCTCTGCCTACATTCTCGTCATGGCCATCGGTGGCGCCGCTGCCGGCCTGGCCGGCACCAACCAGATTCTCGGTGTGCTGCACCGGGCCACGCCTGGCTTCACCGCCGGGATCGGGTTCGACGCCATTGCCCTTGCCCTGCTCGGAAGGTCCCATCCCGGCGGCGTGGTGCTTGCCGGCATCCTGTTCGGCGCGCTGCGCGCCGGCGGCCAGCAGATGCAGGTCTCGTCGAGCGTTGGCATCGACCTCATCGTCGTGATTCAGGCGCTCATCATCGTGTTCATCGCCGCGCCGGCTCTCATCAGGGCGATCTACCGGGTGCGCACCGGTGAAGGGGCGGGGCAGCTGACGAGGGGGTGGGGCGGATGACCATCGCTGCGAAAGGAACGATCGTGCAGACGTCGGCGGAGCGCCGACGGGCCCGAATTCTCGGCGTCACCTATCTGGTTCTGGCTGCCGCCGTCCTCGTCCTGTTCGCCATTCACACACAGGGCGACGCGACGTTCCGGCTGACCAGAGAAGGAGACCGGTTCTCGAACTTGCCGGATCTCGTCCTGTCCGCATCAGGTCTGGCCTACACGGTCGCAGCGTTCCTGGCGTTTCTCGGAGGCATACAGCTCACCAGAGGATTCGGCAAGGCGACGAACGTCGTACTCGGGTTTGCCCTGCTGCTGTTCGTCTTCGCCTTTCTCGGCTGGGCGGCCGCAGGCAAGGCGTTCAGCCTCGTCGGGATGTTGCAGCTCACCGTCGTCAAGAGCGTGCCCATTACCTTCGGGGCCCTGTCGGGGGTGATGTGTGAGCGCGTCGCGGTCATCAACATCGGCATCGAAGGTATGTTGCTGGCGGGAGCGTTCATGGGGGCCATCGTCGGATCGGCCGCGGGGCCGTGGATGGGCATCCTCGCCGGTGTGCTGATCGGCGGTCTATTGGCTCTGGCCCTCGCCGTGTTGGCGATCCGCTACCAGGTGGACCAGATCATCGCCGGGGTCGTCATCAACATCTTCGCCCTCGGCCTCACCTCCTTCATGACGTCCCAGCTGCTCATCCCCAACCCGGAGTTGAACGACGCGCCGATCATGGCGCCCTTCAAGATCCCGCTGCTCGGCGACATCCCCGTGATCGGACCTATGTTCTTCGACCACAACTTCTTCGTCTACGCCATGTTCGTGCTCGTGATCGTCATCACCTGGGGGCTGTTCAAGACCCGTTGGGGACTGCGTTCCAGGGCCGTCGGTGAGCATCCCCGGGCGGCCGACACCCTGGGGATCAACGTGTTCAAGTTCCGGTACTTGAACGTGATGCTGGGCGGCATGATCGCGGGCCTCGGCGGCGCCTACTTCACGATCGGATCAACCGGCTCCTTCGACGAGAACATGACGGCCGGCCGTGGCTTCATCGGGCTTGCCGCCATGATCTTCGGACGGTGGCATCCCGTCGGTGCGTTGGCGGCGGCGCTGGTGTTCGGGTTCGCCGACTCGCTCCAAAACAAGCTGGCGATCCTGCAAACCCCGATTCCCGGCGAGTTCCTGCTGATGGCCCCGTACATCGTCACCATCATCGTGGTTGCCGGCATCGTCGGAAAGGCTCGTCCGCCTGCTGCGGACGGCCAGCCCTACGTGAAGGAGTAGCGGCTTCGCAGTACCTCGTGCCTGGGTACTGGGTACCAGTTTGCTACTGGCTCGGGTTTCCCCAGAATTCGATCTCGGCAATCGCCAGCTCCGTGAACGGCGGCAGTCCGTTCACCGACTCGGCCGGGTAGGTCGACGTCACCCGGATCGTCAACTGGCGGGTGCGCAGGCTCGCCACCGGGATCGGCTGGGCCCGGGTCGTGTCCTGCAGCGCGTCGATCAGAGGGGCGTCGGGCAGGTCGTCGAACGTGATCTCGATGCCTTTGACCCGGAAGTTCCGCTTGAACTTCTCTTCATCGGTGACGTTCTGGAAGATGATCTGCTTCAGTGACACCGGACCGGCGAACGTCACTTCGATCGTGGCGTTCCGACCTTCGGCACCGGCGTCGTTCCAGTAGGTGGTGTCGTCACCGTCGAACATGTTGGCGCACTCCCACCCTCCGGCGATCTCGGACGAGCAGTTCCAGGCGATCGGCACGATCCGTTCCGGCATACCGATCGTCGTGCTGGTCGTGCTGCTCGAGGTGGTGGTCGCCGCTACCTCGCCGCCTCCGAAGATCGAGTTGTAGAGCAGTGCAATGACGGCCACAACCGCGATGGTTCCGACGATCGCCATGAGGGCGCGGGCTCCGGCCGTGGTGCGAATCATCGGTTGCGGCGCCACCGGTAGCGGCCCCTGCGCGATCCGAGCACCGCACTCTTCGCAATGGCGGTTGGTGGCAGGGTTGGGAGCGCCGCAGGAAGGGCAGGTGACGGTCCGAGCCTCCGGCGGCAGGGTCGTCGGTTCTTCAAAGGTTTCTTCGTCTGGAGTGTCGCTGAGGGAGAACTCCTCGAAATCGCCGCCTTCAGGGATCGGCCCGACCCACTGGCCGCAGTTCGGGCAGAACTCCTGGTCCTCGAAGACCTCTCCACAGTTGTCGCATCTGATTTGAGCCAAGGTGCCTTCCTCGTTCGCCGCTATTGTGGCACGCCGTGACACTACTCGCGATGCGCGCAACAGAGACCTGGACCCTCGGCAACATCGT
>JANTGE010000173.1 GCA_024763085.1 Acidimicrobiia bacterium | reverse complement strand
GCTCGGTCGATCGTCAACGCCGTCGAGGCGAAGACGGACATCAACAAGGTCGAGGACCAGACGCTGATCATGGCCGACCTGAGCCGGAAGGCGCTGCGTCAGGTGGAGTCCTTCGTCACGAAACTGCTGGAGCCGAAGTTGGGGGCGGAGCGGGCGGCTGCCCTGGCGGAGAAGCTGTCGCAGGGCACCTGGACCCACGACTACCCGATCTTGCCGGGCGAAGCACAGGATCTCGGATTGCCCGTATCGACAGAGCTGCCGAAAGCGATCAGGGAGCTGATGACCCTCTACCCGCAGCCGGTGCGGAAACAGCCTTCTGTCGAGTACATCCCTCTGCCGTACCGCACCCCGGGCAACAGCAAGGGGAGTCCGTCGAACGAGTAGCTCCTGGCAGCCGGTGAAGCGTTTGCGGTCCGACGGCCAGTACCTGGTACCGGGTACTTGGTACTTGGTACCGGCTGGGCCGCTCCGCGACCCTAACCCTGCATGATGAGCGGCCGCCCGGCCCGGGCTTCGAGCTGCAGCGCGGCGTCGAGGATCTTCTCGGCGCCGGTCCGCGTAGGCGCGGCGAGCACGGTCACGGCGTAGCGGGGCAGCGTCCCGGCCTCCTCGGCGATGCCGGAGAGCCGCTCCAATACCGCCGAGACGCCGGTCCGATCGCATTCGGCAAGCACCGCGACGAAGGTGTCCTCGTCGACTCGTCCGACCGAGTCGACGGCACGCAGCGTGGCCCGGATTCGCGAACTGAAGCGACGGATGGTTTCCGGGTTGGTGTCGCCAACAGTGATCTTGGCGATCGCAAAGGGTTCCGACTTGCGGCGAAGCCAGTTGATGCGGTCCTGAACGACGAGGGTGAGTCCCGAGCGGTTGAGCATCCCGGTTGTCGGGTCGTAGATGCTGGTTCGCTCCAGCATCCGTCGCGCCTCCCGCAGCTCCGACTCGCGCATCTGGAGGAGGCGTCGCAGCGTATCTACATCATCGAGCTGCGCCATCTCACGCTCCAATCGCTCCCGCCCGAACCGTCACCCATCGTACCGAGGTGCCTCTCCGGAACCGTGGCTTTCCGGGAACACGGGCAGAAGGTTCGACGTTGACGAAGGTGACGCCCCGGTGATCCCCCGACGTGCCGTCGGCAAAAAGGGGGGTTCACAACGGCCCGAAACTATGAGATAGTGTCCCGGGCCGCATCGGCGGCGCAGAACCTTGACGGAGGAACGAACCCCCTATGGCATCTACTGAGAAGACGCGTCCTGCTCGGAAGGACATCCGTCGGAACAAACTGACCGACGAGCGTGGTCGATTGACCACCGACCTCGTCAGCCAGTATCTAACCGCGATCGGAGAGTACGACCTGCTCACGGCCGAGCAGGAGGTCGAGCTCGCCCAGCAGATCGAGACGGGCGAGGAGGCCGCTGCACGGCTCGAGGCAGGGGACTACTCGACCAAGAAGGAAGAGATCGAGCTGCGCCGCAAGGCACGGCACGGAAAAGAAGCCAAGGACGCGTTCTTGACGGCCAACCTGCGGCTGGTCGTCGCCAACGCCCGTCGGTACGCCAACACGTCCGGCATCGACTTTCTCGACCTCATCCAGGAAGGCAACCTGGGGCTGATTCGCGCCGTTGAGAAGTTCGACTGGCGAAAAGGCTTCAAGTTCTCGACGTACGCCACCTGGTGGATTCGGCAAGCCATCACCCGGGCCATCGCCGACAAGTCGCGTACCGTCCGGATTCCGGTGCACCTGCACGACACCCTCGCCGCGGTTCGGGCAGCGCAGGCAAGCCTGAAAGCCGAACTGGGCCGCGACCCGAAGCCGGAGGAGATCGCAGAAGAGGCCGGCGTCACCGTCGACAAGGTCGAACTGGCGCTTGGCGTCGCCGACACCGTGTCGCTCGAACAGCCGGTTGGTGAAGACGGTGCTCAACTCGGAGACTTCATCGAAGACGAAGAGGCCACCGACCCGGTGCAGATCACCGAAGAGATGGACGTGGCACGGAGTCTCCGCACGTCGATCGACCGGCTTCCGGAGCGGGAAGGGCGCATCCTGGCGCTTCGGTACGGCTTCTACGACGGGGTGCCGCGAACGCTCGAAGAGATCGGCGACGAGTTCAACCTGACGAGGGAGCGGATCAGACAGCTGGAGAAGCTGGCACTGTGCCGGCTGCGCCATCCTTCGTTCGGGATCAGAGAACAAGACCTGATGTAACCCAACGGATACCGGAACGGCGGGCATCGACCCGCCGTTCCTTCGCGTTCGGCCGTTCATGCAATAGGCTGGGGGCATGGAGTTACAGCGGCTGATCGGTGGACACCCTCACACCTGCGGGCCGGACCTGACGGTCGAGGAGGCCGCAAGATCGATGCATGCCGCCGGTGTCGGTTCGGTGGGGGTCGTCGAAGCGGATCAACTCGTCGGAATACTCACCGAGCGGGACGTCCTCCGCGTCGTCGCCGCCCAAGCCGACCCGTCGACCGAGACGGTGCGGAACTGGATGAGCAGCCCGGTCAGCACCTTCGACCCGGAGACCTCTGTGGACCGAGCAGCGATGTACGTCTTGCGGAGAGGCCACCGGCACCTTCCCATCACCGACGGCGAGAAGCTGGTCGGCATCCTCTCCATGCGTGATCTCATGGGCGCCCTCGTCGATCCGGATCGGGCATGAACCTCGCCGGCGCCCACATCGTCGTGCTCGGCGGCGCAGGCTTCCTCGGTTCGCATCTCTGCGACCGGCTTGTCGTCGAGGGGGCGAAGGTGACGGCCATCGACAATCTCATCACCGGTGACCCGGACAACGTGGCGCACCTCCTCGGCTCGGACGCGTTCAGTCTGGTCGTGTACGACGTCACCCAATACCTGCATGTGCCAGGAGAGGTAGACGGCATCATCCACTTTGCGTCGCCGGCATCCCCGGCCGACTATCTGCGATGGCCGATCCAGACCCTCAAGGTCGGATCGCTCGGTACCCACAAGGCACTCGGTCTGGCCTCGGCCAAAGGAGCCCGGTTCCTACTGGCGTCGACGAGTGAGGTGTATGGCGACCCGGAGGTCAACCCCCAACCGGAGACCTACTGGGGGAGGGTCAACCCGATCGGCCCCCGTGGCGTCTATGACGAGGCAAAACGGTTCGCGGAAGCGATGACGCTTGCGTATCACCGAGAGCATGGCGTCGATGCGCGGATCGCCCGCATCTTCAACACGTACGGCCCCCGGATGCGGCTCGACGATGGGCGGGCCATTCCGGCGTTCTTCGCCGCGGCGCTCCGCAATGAGCCGCTGCCCGTGCACGGCGACGGCAGCCAGACCCGGTCGCTGTGCTACGTCGACGACCTCATCGAAGGCATCATTCGTCTGTTCCTCTCCGACTATGTCGGACCGGTCAACCTGGGGAACCCCGAGGAGGTGTCCATCCTCGAGCTGGCCGAGGCGGTGCAGGACGCCGTCGGCGAGCATCCCGGGGTGACGTTCCTGCCGCGGCCGGAAGACGATCC
>JANTGE010000172.1 GCA_024763085.1 Acidimicrobiia bacterium | reverse complement strand
CGGCATCGACATCACCTCTGTCTACCCGGGCCGGGTCGACACCCCGCTCATCGCCGAGCTCGACGTGCCGCAGATCCAAGCGAAGATGCCGCCAGAGAGAGTCGCCCGGGCCATCGTCAAGGTGCTGAAGCGACCTAAACGGGACGTCTACCTACCGCCTGTGTCTGGACGTCTTTACTGCTGGCTCGGCCAGCTGGCACCGTCGGCCCTCGATGCGATCAACCGTGCCATTCCCCTTCAGGGACGGCTCAGAAACGGCCGACGAACCTGACCAGTTCGTCGATCACGTCCTCCCGGTTCGTCTCGTTGACGAGTTCGTGGCGGGCACCTTTGAACAGGCGAATCGTCGCATCGTCACCGGGCATGCGGAGCACCGCGTCGAGTGACGTCTGCCACGGCACGAACGGGTCCTCGGTGCCGTGCATGAACAGCACCGGCATCGTCAGCTTTGCGAGTTGCTCGTTGAATCGGTCGAGGGCGACCACTTCGGCCTCCAGCAGCGGGCGCTTGTACAGCCCGTGGTAAACCAGCGGGTCTTCGGCGTATTGCCGTACGGTCTCCGGATCACGCGACATGCCTGCGGGGTCCGACGGTGTCGCCATCACTTCAGGATCCTCGAGGGCACGCCGGGCCCAGTCCCAGTCCCCGATGACCGCCCCCATGAACACCAACCCGGCGACGAGATCTGGGTGACGCTCGGCGAACCGGGCAGCCAAAAGACCACCCATCGAGTGGCCCGCTACCACGAGTGGGGTGTCCGGATGCTCCGTGCGGGAGATCGCCTCGAGCGTGCGCAGGTCGTCGACGACATGTTCGAAGTCGGCGATGAGTGCCCGCTCACCGGCGGACCGGCCATGACCGATGTGGTCCTCTGCGTAGACGGCGGCGCCGGCCTCGGCGATGAGACGACGCGCCACATGGTCATAGCGTCCCGAATGTTCCGCATAGCCGTGCACGATCATGACCCGACGCCTCGGAGTCACATCCCAGGTTCGGTAGAAGATCTCACCCTCGCTGCCGTCGAACGTCCGCTCTCGCATCGTGTTCACCTCCACAGAAAGACGCTACTACCCCGGCCGGCCGCCTCTGCCGCGCCAACGGCAGACCGTCGTCAAAGGGTCTTTCGACCCTGGCCACGCCCTGCCCTTTGCTGCATGATGGAGTCGAGTTCCCTGGGAGGGGAGCGACGAAGAGAGCCGGGCCGACTCGACCCTCGACCCCACACCCCCGGCTCTCTCGTCGCGTGGGTGACCCGAAATGGGACTTTCGGCCCTGGCGCGCCGAAGCGTCGCCAGCCAAACTCTTCCCGATGTTCGTCTCTCACGTTACGCGAGTGTCGCTGCCGTTCGAAGCCGCCGCCGATCGGTTCGCGCACATCTCCGGCGACCTCGCCGGGCTGGTCCATGGCGCCTACCGAGAGGGCGAGAAACTGCAAACCAAGGTTGGGACCGGCAGCCCGATGCTGGCCAAACGGGTGCTCCTGGAAGTCGGTCAGGCGGTCCGTACCCCCACCGAACTGACCGTTCCAGTTTCGTGGGAGGCGACATCGACCCCACACCTCTTTCCGCGGATGGACGCCCAGCTCGCCTTGGCTGCAGCAACAGACGAGACCACCCAGGTGTCGTTCTCGGGTTCTTACTCGGTGCCCTTCGGCCCGATTGGCGAGTTCTTCGACGAGGCCATGCTGCATCGTGTCGCCGAGCGCACGGTGAAGAACTTCGTCGAACGGGTCACCGCGGCGCTCGTCGGCTGAGTGCCCGGGCAGTACGCGCCGCCTCCCTCGCCCTCCGAAGCGGCTCCGGGGTCCTGAAGCGGTTCGTTTCCGCCAATACGACGGAGATCGCGGTGTCGAGGTCGGTGCGCCATCCGGGGTGGACCACCAACGGCCTCGCCCCCTGCTGTACCCGGAGCCAGACGGCCACGGTCTCGCCGTCTATGAGGATCGGGCTGATGTCGCCGCGCCGGTCGCCTGGCCACTCCCCTGCGCCCACGAGTGGACGGTGGGTGACGCCGACGGATGGAGTGCCAAGGACTGCTCCGAGGTGCAGTGCCATTCCTGCCCGCCGCGGATGGTCCCGGCCGGTGGCGTTGACGATCAGGACTCCGGGCCGCTCCGGAAGAGCCCGTACCGCCGATTCGAGGAGTGGTCCTTCCCGAAGTGCCAGAAGGCCCGGCCTGTACGGAGCGCCGGCTCGACCGGTGACGACCGCTACCGGACCATCGCCGCCGATGGCGGCGGCAGCCCAGGCGGGATCACCTGCCGAACCCGGGCCTTCCCCGCCCCTCGGAAAGCACACGAACACCCCTCCGACAGGTCCGTCTCCGGCCCATGGTTCAGGCGGCAGCGAAGCCAGGCGGCGCTGCTCTTCTCCGAGGTCTTCGAATGTTGCCGGCCACCCCATACCGTAAGGCTATGCACTCAAGAGAGCTTCGAAGAGTGACGAAAACCTTCATGATGGGCAACGGCGAAGTGCTGCCACGACTGGTGACCCTCTACCTCGACAACGGGGTGGTCATGTCGGTACTCGCGCTCCTCGAACCGTCGAACGGTCGAGCATCGGCCAACGGAGTCCTCGAGTGTCGCTCACTCGACGGCGCTCCGCTCCTCGTCGACTGGAATCGGATCTCAGCCGTAGCGCTCAGCATCGACCCGCACGACGAGTTCGGGTTTCACTCTTCGACCCGGGCGGTCGTCACCACCGTCGGCGGCCACCGTTTCGAAGGAAACATCTTCTCTGACGCCACCGTCGAGGGACCGTTGCGGCTCGGTCACGGATGGATGGCCGGGCGCGTGGACGATCACATGGTCTGGACCCGGAGGGATCGGACCGTGACGGTCGAGTCGTGATCTACTTCTTGTTCGACGCGTAGTACGGGTCGGTCCCCGAGGCGTGGTCGGTGACGTCGACGATCTGCCCCAGGTCGGGGATCATCTGCCGAAGGATCTGCTCGATGCCCTGCTGCAGCGTGACGCTGGCCAAGCCGCATCCCTGGCATCCGCCGAGCAGCCGAAGGAACACGTCGCGTTCCTGCACCCCTACCAGTTCGGCCGCGCCTCCGTGCGAAGCAATCGCCGGGTTGACATGCTGAGCGAGCACGGTGGCGACTTGCTCAGCCAGCGGACCTTCCAGGGTTCCCACGACTGCAGTGTCGAACATCGGGCTGTAGGGACGGTTCGGGTTCTCCATTGCGAGGCCGTCGGAGGTCAGGTCGATGACCGCCCCGATGAGGTTCTCCTGGTCACGGCTATCGATGGCAACCGAGAGGTCGCCGTGCTGTTCGATGAGGTGACCGTCTCCCGCCACGTGGGTGGGAGGAACGAAGCTGAGCCCGTAGGCGAATTCGTCGCCTCGCACACCGGTGATTTCGATGAGGAGCACTGCATCCGAACCCTCCGGGTCCTGGTTGCGAAGCGCAATGATCTGGTCGCGGGCCGGGTCGGTGATGGTGAGAATCGCCATGGCGGCAGCGTACCGTGTCGCGGAAGCTA
>JANTGE010000171.1 GCA_024763085.1 Acidimicrobiia bacterium | reverse complement strand
CCTCGGCGAACACGACGGGGACCCGCAGGCCCATCGCCTGGTACACCGTCGCCGGCACCGAGATGTCCGCAAGGTACAACTCGCCGACCTGCGGGGCCTCGAGGAGCCCCACCTTCGGCAACGCGAGCGTCATCGTCGCATCCGCCTGGATGCACGGCGTACCCGCCTCGCCGGTTGTCACGTTCAGTCCGCTCGGCGTGTCCAGTGACAACGTCGGCCTGCCGCCGTTCGCCCACTCGATCAGCTCGGCGAACCGTCCCCGCGGATCGCCTCGCAGGCTGTATCCGATGAGGGCGTCGACGACGAGGTCGACATTCTTCGGTTCCGTGTGCACAGACACACCCATGCGAAGCAGAATGTCGTACTGGGCTCGCGGCACCTCGCCGAGCAGGTCCGGATCCGCCGCGAGGGTCACCGACACGTCGACCCCCCGGTTGGCCAGGTGCCGTGTGGCCGCGAGGCCGCCGCCGCCGTTGCCGCCCCGCCCGGCGAGCACCGTCACCGTGCCCGGCGCGAACAGGCGGATCGCGAGGTCGGCGAGGTTGCGGCCGGCGTTCTCCATCATCTGCACCAATGAGATGCCGACGTCGTCGATCATCGCCCGGTCGACCTCGCGCATCTGCGCCTCGGTCAGTGCCGGCACCGAGTGACGCCCGAAGTGTGGGAGGTCCATGGCCCCATTCTTGTCGAAGCGCTCACCATCAGGTGCGCTTCCCGCCCGGAGAGCCGAGCTGGTAGCGTCGCCGGAACACGCATGGACACGCCCACACCGTCCCGACCAAGCATCGACCTCGACGTCCTGGACCGCGTCCAGCAGCGAGTGCTGTGGCTCGCCGTGCGCATGATCGACGAGGCGAACCGGGGCCCGCATGAGATCAAGGCCGGAGGCCACCCGGCGTCATGCGCTTCGATGACGACGCTCATGACCGCTCTGTGGTTCGGCCACCTCGACCGGGACGACCTCGTCTCCGTCAAGCCCCACGGCGCGCCGGTGTACCACGCCATCCAGTACCTGCTCGGCGCCATCGACGAACACCAGCTCCGCTCCCTGCGTCGATTCGGCGGCCTCCAGCCGTATCCAAGCCGCACCAAGGACCCGGAGCCGCCCGACTTCACCACCGGTTCGGTCGGCCTCGGCTCGGTCGCCCCGCTGTTCGCCGCCCTCGCCGAACGGTGGCTCGACGCCCACGGCCACCCTGCCCGGCCCCGCCGCTACATCACGCTGATGGGCGACGCAGAACTGGACGAGGGGTCGGTGTGGGAGGCCGTTCACGAGCCGATGGTCGCCGAACTCGACAACGTGCTGTGGATCATCGATGTGAACCGTCAGTCCCTGGACCGGTTCATCCCCCGACGCACCACCGAGCGCATCGGCGCCATGTTCGAAGCCGCCGGATGGTCGGTCATCGAGATCCCCTTCGCCTTCGACCGTCTCGGCGAGCACGGTCCGAAACTGGGCGAGGCGATCATGCGGCTCGACCCGGCGGTACTGCTCCCGCTCGCCGTCCATGACCCTGCCACCATGGTCGAACGCCTCAGAGAACTGCTGCCAGAACACGCCCAGTTCCTCGATCACGTCGACCCGACCGTGCTGCACCAGGTGCTCACCGAATCGGGTGGTCACGACCTCGCCGCCGTCGTCAACGCCTACCGCCAGGCCGACGAGATCCCCGGACCGGTGGTGATCCTCGCCGACACGATCAAAGGGTGGCGGCTGCCGATCGCCGCCAACCAGCTCAACCATGCGGCGCTGCTCGACGAAACCCAGATCGACGAGCTCAGGGTCCGGAGTGGGCTGACGGTCGAAGACGAATGGTCTCGCTTCGCGCCCGACACGCCGGAGGCAGCAATCTGCGCCGAGGTGGCCGACCGGCTCCGGCGAGACCCCATCGAGACCGACGAGCCCGGAATCCTCCAGCCGCTACCGACCCCGGGCTCGACGGGTACCTCGGCCACCCAGCAGACCTTCGGACGGGTCATGGCCCGGCTCGCCGACGACCCGTTCCGGTCCAAGATCGTCACCGCCAGCCCCGACGTCGCCATCAGCACCAACCTGGGCGGCTGGATCAACAAGGTCGGCATCTACCAGCCGTCGGAACCGGCCCCGCCCGACGAGCCCGACACCAGCTCGGCGCTCCACTGGGTTCGCAGTCCCCGGGGCCACCACATCGAACTCGGCATCGCCGAGAGCAACCTCATGCTGCTCCTCGGCCAGCTCGGCATGGCCCACGAACTGTTCGGCGCTCGGATCGTCCCGGTTGGTGCGCTGTACGACCCGTTCGTGCTGCGCGGCCTCGACGCCCTCATCTACAGCCTCTACACCGGCGCCGACTTCATCGTCGTCGGCACCCCGAGCGGGCTGACCCTGTCCTATGAGGGCGGGTCCCATCAGTCGTTCGCCACCCCGTCGGTCGGCCTGGAACTCCCCCGGCTCACCGCCTACGAGCCGGCGTTCGCCGCCGACACCACCTGGCTCCTCGAGCACGCCATCCGTTCCGTTGCCACACCGGACAAGTCCGGTTCGTTCTACCTTCGGCTCTCCACCCGGCCGATCCCCCAGGACCTCCTCGCGGAGGCACGGGAGCGCCTTGGCGACGAGCGGCTTCGCGCCGACGTGCTCGCCGGCGGCTATGTCCTCCACGAACCGACCGTCGACGGCCCCGCCGCGGTGATCGCGGTCGCCGGCCCTCCAGTGGTCGAAGCGATGGAGGCGGCCCGCGAACTGGAGGAGAGCGAGGGGATGGCCGTCCACGTCATCGCCGTCACCAGCAACGACATGCTGTTCCGCGTTTGGCAGGAATCGCTGAAGGCGACCGACCGAAACGAGTTCCCTGGCGAACCCGGCCACCTGGCGTCGCTCATCCCGCCCAACCTGCGCTCCGCGCCGATCGTCACCGTCCACGACGCGTCCCCGCACGCGATGGCATGGCTCGGCTCGGTGTGGGGTACCCGGGTCCATGCCCTCGGCCCGACCAGTTTCGGTCAGGCGGGCAGCATCTCTGATCTCTACGACGCATACCGCCTGTCGCCTGCCAAGATCGCCAATGCAGTGATCGGCGCCTTCTGAAAGGAACCTCATGGCGACCTTCGACGCCCTCGGCATCGTCGTCTCCGCCGGCTGGTGCGAACCGTGGGCCGGGAAGTCGAAAATTCACGGTGGTGAGCCCTGGGTTCAGGGCATGATTGGGCTTGCCGACGTAGTGTCGGAAACTGTGTAGAGTGTGCTACTCGGGAGCCGATGGAGTCCGTCATCGAAACCGGAGCACGCCAGGGACGCGGGCTCGACGACACAGGCTCTCCAAGGCAAGGGGCGTGCGACCCGGATTCGAATCCGGGTCGTTTCGCGTCTGTGGCAGGATGAGTGGACGAGGTGGTCATGACTGAACAATCCGCAGCTCGCATCGTCGACGGTGTCAAGATCTACGGCACCGGCGAAACCGAGGTCCGAGCCCTCGACGGCATCACGGCCTCCTTCGAAGCAGCCCGATTCACTGCGATCATGGGCCCATCCG
>JANTGE010000170.1 GCA_024763085.1 Acidimicrobiia bacterium | reverse complement strand
GCTCTCGTTTCTTCTGCGGCAGGTCGCCGTGGATGGCTCGGGCTTTCACCCCGAGGTCGGTGATGTCGCGGGCCACCCGGTCGCAGGATCGTTTCGTTTGCACGAACACCAGCACCCGGTTGGCGGAACGGGCGATTCGGGCCACCACCTTCGGTTTGTCCATGCGGTGGACCTCCAGGAACCGATGGTCTGAGGTGTCGACGGTGATCGTGTCCGACTCGACTCGGTGCGTCACCGGATCGTTCATGTAGAGGTCGACGAGCTGCGAGACGCGTCCGTCGAGCGTGGCCGAGAAGAGCATGGTCTGCCGTTCGGCTTCGAGGCCTCGCAGCAGGTAGTGGACCTGCGGCAGGAATCCGAGATCGGCCATCTCGTCGGCTTCGTCGAGGACGACGGTTTCGACTGCTCGCAACGAGACTGCTTTCCGGTCGACGAGATCGATGAGCCTGCCCGGGGTGGCGACGACCACTTCGGCGCCGTCACGGAGGGCGTCGATCTGTTGGCCCATCGGCGCGCCGCCGTAGACGGCGACCACCTCGTGGCCCCTCGCAGCGGCGAGCGGTTCGACGGCTTCGGCGACCTGGAGGCATAGCTCCCGGGTGGGTACGAGCACGAGGGCGACCGGCTGTTTCGACCGGGCGTCGCGTAGGCGTTCGACCAGGGGCAGCCCGAAGGCGAGGGTCTTGCCGGACCCGGTTTTTGCCTGGCCGCAGATGTCCTTGCCGGCGAGAGCGTCGGGAAGGGCGAGGTTCTGGATCGGGAAGGGATGGGTGATGCCCTGTTCGGTGAGAACCTGGGCGAGGTCCTCGGCGACGCCGAGGGAGGTGAAGGTCTGGGTGTTGGCGGCTATGGCCACGATGCTCCAAAGAGGGGGTTCGACAGGCTCGACCCGTGAGCGGGGAGCCGCCGGAGTTGTCCGGCCGGAACCACCCTAGCCGCTCGGCCGGCACTCTGCGTGAACATCCCCTGGAACCCTGGGCTCCAGGGATCCACTATGGATCCGTGCAACCCAGGGTTCAGGGGGACCCTCTGGGGCTCTGCGAACCCTGGGCTCGCCGCACGGTATACACGCTTACCAACCCTGGGTTCAGGACACAGAGCGGTCAGATCCGGTTGAAGACCACCCCGAGTACCAGCAGGATGCCGCCGCCGGCAGTCAGCCAGTAGGTAACGTCCGGCGAAGCGCTGATACCAAGCCATCCACCTCGCAGCACAATGCCGGCAGCCAGCGCCACGATGGCGATGCCAAATGTCCGTCCTGTCGGCGCACTCAGTCGCATGGTCCCTCCCTCGACTGGACTCGAGCCTACCCCGACGAGCCCCGCCGCCTGCGAACCGTGGGCTCAGGGCACGGTATACACGCTTACCAACCCTGGGTTCAGGGCATGTTCCCTATCTGACACCGCGCGATATACTTGCACGCAATGAGACGTCATGAGTTCCGCTGCTGTTGCGCCTGTACAACGGTGCTGCGCGGCGCTTCTATGACCTAACCCTTTTCCTCCTCTCCTCGAAGCCCGCCGGCACCTCCCGACGGGCTTTTCGTTTGCAGCAAGGAGACCGACATGACCACTACGACGAACCGACTCTCAACCGACCGCAACCTTCGCCGCTATGACGACATTCGAGATCTACTTCCGACCCGGCATGACCCGACGCCGCTCGTCAGACTCAGGCATGGCACCCCCGACACTTTCCTGAAACTCGAATGGTTCAGTCCGTTCGGGTCGATCAAAGATCGGGCCGCCGCCTACCTGCTGGACGGCCTTGCCGAACGTGGCGAACTCGACGGCAAAGAGCTGGTCGAGGCGACCTCCGGAAACACCGGGATCGCCCTTGCCGCTCTCGCCGCTCTCGCCGGGGTGAAACTGACCGTCACCATCCCTGACGGCGTGCCGGAGGAAAAGAAGACCCTGCTGCGGATGCTGGGCGCCGAAGTGTGGGAGACCCCCGACGACCTCTGCCCGGTCGACCACCCGAAGGATGGTGCAATTGCCCTCGCCCGATCGTTGGTGAACTCTGCCGGTGGCGATCGGTACGTGATGCCTGGCCAGTACGACAATCCGGACAACGTGCGCGCCCACTATGAAACCACCGGTCCGGAAATCTGGGCGCAGACCGAAGGCCGGATACGGACGTTCGTCGCCGGGTTCGGCACCACCGGCACCATCACCGGTGTGGGCCGCTTCTTGAAAGAACAAGACCCGACGATCCGGATCGTCGGCGTCGAGCCCAATCCGGGACATCGCCTCCCCGGCTTGAAGTCGTTCCAGGAAGCGAAGCAGCCGACGATCCTCGACTGGGACGTCATCGACGAGGTTGTCCGGATCGACGACGAAACGGCGTATGCGAGGACGCTGCGCCTGTACCGAGAGGAGGCGCTGATCGTCGGGCCGTCGACCGGGGCGGTCGTAGCTGCGATCGATCGCCTCGATCCCAACGGGGTCACCGTCGGGATCTCCCCCGACTCGGGCTTGAAGTACCTGTCGTACTTCGCCGACATGCTCGGCGACGACGGCACCCCCACCATCTAGGAGGAACGATGGAGACTGCTGCCACCACGCTCGATACGAGCGGACTGCTTTGCCCGCTCCCTGTCTACAAGGCATCGCTCGTACTCAACAAACTCGATCCCGGCCAGGTGCTGGAACTGATCTGCACCGATCCCGGATCACTTGCCGACATCCCGGCACTTGTCCGCCAACGCGGCGACCGCCTGGTCAAAGCCGAAGAGCGTGAGCACCAGCAGGTGTTCTGGATCGAAAAGGCGGCGTTGTGACCGACCGGAAGAGGCGGTTGGCGCTCGTCGCCTCCAAGGGGACCCTCGACCAGGCGTATCCCCCGCTCATCCTGGCAACGACCGCGGCGAGTCTCGGATGGGAGGCAGGCATCTACTTCACGTTCTTCGGCCTCGACATCGTGCACAAGGAACGGATGGGGAAGCTCAAGATGTCTCCGATCGCCAACCCTGCCGGGCCGCTCCAGGTGCCAACCCTGATCGGAGCGATTCCTGGAGCGACGGCCGCGGCTACAGCCGTGATGAGCAAGTGGATGGACGACGCCAAGATGCCATCCGTCGCCGAGTTCGTGGACATGGCGCAAGGACTCGGGGTCCGTTTCTTCGCCTGCGCCACCACGATGGGCGTCATGCACGTCGACGAAACCGACCTCATTGAAGGCTGTGAGATCGCCGGCGCCACCGCGTTCCTCGACTTCGCCGCCGACGCCGACGTCCAGCTGTTCGTCTAGCTCCCGGCCAACCCTGGGTTCAGGGTATACATGCTTGCTGAACCCTGGGTTCAAGTTGCAGCAGAGTGGAGTTGGAGCCCACGGTTGGGGCCCATTCTCACTGCGTCAGCGAACCGTGGGCTGTAACTCACCTATACACCAACTACAACCCTGGGTTCAGGGCATGTTGGTAGGCTCGCCGTCGTGGACGGTCTCCGCATCCTCATCGAGGGCATCGGCGGTATCGGCGGGGTGGCGGCCGCCCGAATGATCCACGCCGGCTACGACCCG
>JANTGE010000169.1 GCA_024763085.1 Acidimicrobiia bacterium | reverse complement strand
GCCGTAATCAGGATCCAGAGGAGGAGGAGCGGGGCGGTGGGGCCGACGAGGCGTCGGATGCGGGCATGGAGCCAGGCACCGTAGGTGACGCCGCGGCGCACGGCGGACTCCCACGAGATGGCGTTGGCGTAGCCGCCGACTGCGAAGAAGATCGGCATGACCTGAAAGATCCAGGTGAGCCATTGGGCGGTGCGGGACCGGGTGAGGAGGTGGTCGGGGTGAAAGATCCCGGCAGCGTCGACCCACGGGGTGATGACCAGCCAGTGGCCGACGACGACCGCGATGATCGACGCGGCTCGAAGGAAGTCGACGTATCGGTTTCGAGTCGGCGGGGTGTTGGCGGCGAGTCTCCGGGCATGGGCGAGCATCGATTACGAGGCTATCTCCTGAACCCAGGGTTGGTAGACATCTATGCCGTGCAGCGAGCCCAGGGTTGGTAGACACACATACCGTGCAGCGAGCCCAGGGTTGGGGAGCAGACACACCGTGCAGCGAGCCCAGGGTTGGGGGCAGGTCAGGGGCGACAGATCTGGCAGGCCCGGTAGCCGGCGGCGATCGCCTCGCTCTCGGAGCGGAATTCGACGAGGTGTCGATCCGAGATGCGTCGAGCCTGACGGCAGGTGGGATGACAGTAGATGTGGGTGGTGTTCGAGCCGACGAAACGGACGCGGCGTCGGGCGAGGTCCTCGAGGCGGTCCAGGTCGGTGCCTTCGAACTCGAGGAGCCTGACTTTGTTTTCTGGCCCGCCGAGCGCGTAGTTGCCGATCCGCCCGTCGGCCCTCACCACCCGGTGGCACGGGATGATGAGCGGTACCGGGTTCCGGGCCATCGTCGATCCGACCGCCCGGGTGGCCTTCGGATGGTCGACCACCCTGGCGAGCCACCCGTAGGATCGCACCTGGCCTTTCGGGATATGGGCCGCTTCTACGAGCACCTGCTGCTGGAAAGGGGTCACGGACCGAAAGTCGACCGGGAGGCTCCCCGGCTTGCCCCGTTCGAGCGCTCGCCGAATCCGGTCGCGCCAACCGTGGGGTGGTTTCGCTTCGAGCAGAGGCCTGCCGAACCGGGCCTTGAAACGGTCCAACGCGGCGTCCTCGGCGAGGTCCACGGCCGACACCCCTCGGGCGTTGAACGCGACGATGACCTCTCCGATCGGACTCTCGAACGTGTCGAAACCATCAGCGAGGCCGGTGCCGAGCAGCACCCCGTCGCTCAGGTGCCCGGGGGCGCTGGTCTTCAACTCGGCGAGGGACTGTTCGAGATTCATGTTTCTGCCTCCATGGTGCTGCGAAGTCTGGCCAAGCCTCGATGAACATCGGCTTTCACCGTGCCGACCGGTCGATCGAGCGCGACGGCGATTTCCTCATAGGAGAGGCCGACGATGTGTCGGAGGACGACCGCTCTGCGCTGTGGCAAAGACAGCGCCGCGAAACGTCGCTGCCAGGCCACCTCGTCCAACGGCTCCGGATCAGGGGTGCCGTGCCGGTCGTCGAGCGGCATCGGTCGCGGCCGACGGGCCCGGTCACGGGCATGGTTCCTTCCAAGGTTGAGGGCGATGGTCCACACCCATCCTCGAAGGTGAAGGTCACGAATCCGTTTCGGTTCGTAGCTCTTCAGTGCCCGGTAGGCCCGGATGAACGCCTCCTGAGTCAGATCCTCGGCGTCGGTGGGGTGCAGCCGGCGGAGACCCGAGTAGAGGTCGTCCTGCATCGCTTCCACGAGACGGGGGAACGCTCCGTCGACGTCTTTGGCGAGGCTGGCGCACAGGTCCTTCATCAGCAGGTAGAACCCTACGAGACGCGACCCGGTTGCATCCACTCGAGGGGAACCTGGCGGTGCGCGGTGTCGTTGCATCGGAGAGCAACGGAGGGGCATCATGCGGCTCATGGAGCATCCCGACACGACGACGCAACCCTGGCGGCTGTTGGCGACCGCCGCCGTGGTGGGGGTCGCCGTAGATGTGCTGGTGCTTCGACACCCGATCGGCCTCGGCGCAACCCTGGTCGGGGTGGCGCTCGCCGTCGGCGTAATCGGCGTCTGGGTGTTCGGCGGTGTGCAGGTCACCGAAGAGTCCCGTGCCCTCGCTGCGGCGCTCATCGTGTTTTCGGTATTGCTGTCGGTCAGGACATCCCCGACCTTGGTCTTTTGGAACCTGGTTGCCACGGTGCTGCTCATCGGGCTGACCTTCCGGCTGCTGCATCACGATGGTCTGCGTTCGTGGACGGTAGCCCGCTACGTCCAGCACGGGTTCCTGACGCTGGGTGGCTGGCTGGCGACGCCGGTGGGGTACCTGTCGGAGCTCGGCAAGCGGATGCCACAGTCCGGTCGACTAGCCCCGGTACGCCGGGTGCTCGTCGGGTTCGCCGTCGCTGTGCCGCTCCTGGTGGTGTTCGCTGCGCTCTTCGCCTCGGCGGACGCCGTGTTCGCCCACTACCTGTCCGACCTATTCTCGATCAACCTCGACCTTGGCGAGATCGTCGGCCACGTCGTCGCCATCACCTTCTTCACCTGGATTGCCGTCGGGGCGGCTCGGTACGCTCGAAGACCGCACACGGACTTGCCTGAGCGCCTCACCGTGCCGGTGTTGGGCACCGTCGAGGCGGTGACCGTTCTTGGTTTGCTCAATGCCCTGTTCCTCGCGTTCGTCCTCGTTCAGTCCGCCTACCTGTTCGGTGGCCGGGAGACGCTTGCCGCCACCGGTCTCACCTATGCCGAATACGCCCGCCGAGGTTTCTTCGAACTGGCCGCGGTCGGGGCCTTGGTCGTCGTCGTGGTGCTCGGCCTCGACTGGTTGCTGAAGCGGCGGTCCCGGTCGGCCACGGCACTGTTTGGAGGTCTGGTGGCATTGACCCTGGTGATACTCGCCAGTGCGGTGCAGCGAATGCGGCTCTACACCGACGCGTTCGGCCTTACCGAACTTCGCCTCTACACGAGCGTCTTCATGGGTTGGGTTGCGTTCCTGCTCGTATGGATGCTGTTCACGGTACTGCGGGAGCGGCGGGCGGGTTTCGCCCTGGGAGCGTTCGTGTCAGCGCTTGCCGTGCTGGTCGGGCTCACGATCGCCAACCCGGCGGCGATCATCGTCGACACCAACGTCGATCATGCCGCAGCGACAGGAGATGAACTCGACGTCGACTACCTGTTGTGGCTTGGGTCCGACGCAGTGCCGGCGCTTGTCGACCGGATCGGTGACGTCGACTGTGCGCTGCGACCGCAACTCGCAGAGCGGCTGCTCGGCATCGAGCTCGGAGGCGGCGACTGGCGCAGTGCCACCTGGAGCCGATATCGCGCCGAAGCAGCCTTGGTCGACGGCGACGCTGCCCTACTGTCGGCAGCGGCCGGTGTGTGTCGGTAGAACGTCCCCCCGAACCCTGGGTTGCAGGGATCCATAGTGGTCCCCTCGAACCCTGGGTTGCAGGGATCCATAGTGGTCCCGTGGAGCCCAGGGTTGGCCGGTCTACCTACCGTGTCCTGAACCCTGGGTTGGGACACCGGTAGAGCGTGCCCCGAGCCCTGGGTT
>JANTGE010000168.1 GCA_024763085.1 Acidimicrobiia bacterium | reverse complement strand
GGCCGGCTCACGAACGACTTCTTCGTGAACCTGCTCGACATGGGAACCGAGTGGCGGGCCTCTACGGACGAGCACATCTACGAAGGTCTGGACCGCGACGCCGGTGAGCGGCGGTGGACGGCCACCGCCGTGGATCTCGCCGTCGGTTGGAACTCGCAGCTCCGAGCCGTCGCCGAGGTCTACGCAGCCGCAGACGGCGCCGAGAAGTTCGTCGGCGACTTCGTCGACGCCTGGCACAAGGTCATGATGCTCGACCGGTTCGACGTCGCCTGACGTCGCCGGTGGCGACCACCCGATCCGGGTGCTCGGCAGTTCTTGGTACCCGGTACTTGATACCAGGTACCGATCGGAGCCCGAAAGGGCTCCGATCTAGAACTGCTCCGGTTCCAGGGCGAACAGCATCTCTTTGCCGGAGGTCACGGCTCCGAGCAGGCCGAGTGTCTCGGGGAGGATCTGCTCGTTGTAGAAGCGGGCAGTGACGATCTTGGCGTCGAGGAACGCCTTGTCTTCGGCGCCCTGATCGAGCAGCTTCTTCGCGGCCAGTGCCTGTCGGGCCAGGAGGTAGCCGCCGACGGTGTTGCCGAGCAGCCGCAGGTACGGTGTTGCTCCGGCCATCGCTTCGTTGGGATCCTCCATGCCCTTGGCGGCGAGCCAGCCGGTGGCCTGCTCGACGGTCTGGATGGCGGCGGTGAGGTTCCGGCGGGTCGACTCGAATCCCGGGCCGGCGGCTTCCAGATCGGCGTCGATCGACTTCAGATCGGCGATCAGTGACATGATCGCTTTGCCGCCGGCGCTGGGGAGCTTCCGTCCGACCAGGTCCATCGCCTGGATGCCGTTGGTGCCCTCGTAGATGGGCCCGATGCGGGCGTCGCGGTAGTACTGCGGCATGCCGGAGTCTTCGATGTAGCCGGCACCGCCATACACCTGGATTGCCGTCGAAGCGACCTCGACGCCGCGGTCGGTGTTCCACGCCTTCGTGATCGGGATGAGCAGTTCGGCGAGCAGCCGGTGGGTCTCCCGGGTTTCCTCGTCGGGGTGGTACTGGCCGAGGTCGAGGTGGAACGCGTTGGTGAGTTCGATCGCTCGCATCGCCTCCACCTGTGCCTTCATCGACAGCAGCATCCGGCGGACGTCGGCGTGTTCGATGATCGGCACCGACTCGGTCGCCGGGGCACCGATCGGCCGGCCCTGGATGCGTTCCTGGGCGTACTGAACGGCGTTCTGATAGGCGACGTCCGCAATGGCGGTGCCGCTAATGCCGACCTCGAGGCGGGCGGCGTTCATCATCGTGAACATGTAACGCATGCCACGCATCTCCTCACCGACGAGGTAGCCGACGGCGCCGTCGGAGTCTTCTCCGTAAGCAAGGACCGCCGTCGGCGATGCCTTGATGCCCATCTTGTGTTCGAGCGACACGGTCTTCACATCGTTGCGTTCGCCAAGCGACCCGTCCGCGTTGACCAGGTACTTGGGGACGATGAACATCGAGATGCCCTTGGTGCCCGGAGGTGCCCCGGGGGTACGGGCCAGCACCAGATGGATGATGTTCTCGGCGAGGTCGTGGTCGCCCCACGAAATGAAGATCTTGGTGCCCTGGATGCGGTAGGTGCCGTCGTCCTGCGGGATGGCTTTCGTGGTGAGGGCGCCCACATCGGAGCCGGCCTGCGGTTCGGTCAGGTTCATCGTGCCGGCCCACTCGCCGGTCATCAGCTTCGGCACAAAGGTGGCGATCTGTTCATCGGATCCGTGGTGGAGGATGGCCTCGATGGCGCCGGCGGTGAGGCCGACGACCATGCTGAGGGAGGCATTGGCGGCGTCCATCATCTCCGTGATCGCTGTCGAGACCGTGGCCGGCACCTGGCCTCCGCCGTGCTCCTCGTCGAAGGGGATGCCGATCCAGCCGTTGCGGGCGGTCAGTTCATAGGCCTCTTTGAACCCTTCGGGGGTCTTGACGACACCGTCGACGAGGACGGAACCTTGTTCGTCGCCGACCTGATTGAGGGGGAACCACTGTTCGGCGAGGAACTTGCCGGCCTCGCCCAAGATGGCGTCGGTGAGTTCGGCGTCGAGGTGCTGATAGCGGGGGAGGGCGGCGAGGCGGTCGAATCCAAGCACGTGGTCGAGGACGAACCGGAAATCTTTCAGTGGGGGTGCGTAGACGGTCATGGCGTTTCCTTCACACTCGGGCGGGCGGGATCGCCCCGCTCCGCAGCAGGTAATTATCAGATCCGATAGCTTGCCATTGTTTGCATTATCGCATATTGTGCTTGCAATTGCAAGCTGTCCGACGAGGCTTCAAACCGGAGAACGCCGGGCTCGGGCAGGGTAATTCGCCGACAGTCTGCCAGTCCGACGGTTACCGTGAGCGGCATGATCCGCAGGTACTGGCGTCTGTTACTCGCGCACCTTCGACCCCAGTGGGGTCGGGTCGCCGCGCTCTGGGTGCTGCTGCTCGCCGGCATCGCTTTTCAGCTCGTCAACCCGCAGATCATCCGCACCTTCATCGATCGGGCGATTGCCGGTACCGGCGGCCGCGACCTGGTGATGCTGGCCCTCCTCTTCATGGGTTTTGCGGTAGCGCGTCAGGTCTCTGCCGTCGCCGCCACCTATCTGGCCGAACAGGTCGGTTGGACAGCGACCAACGAACTGCGGGGCCGGCTCGCCGAGCACCTGCTCCGGCTCGACATGGGGTTCCACAAGTCGAGGACGCCTGGGGAGCTGGTGGAGCGGATCGATGGGGATCTCACCGCCTTGTCGAACTTCTTTTCACAGTTCGTGATTCACATCGTCGGCAACGTCATCCTGATCGTCGGCATCCTGGTGGCGCTGGTCGTCGAGAACGTGTGGATCGGACTGGCGCTTACCCTCTTCGCACTCCTCGCTTTGGCGGCGATGGTCGGGATCCAGGTCGTGGCGATCCCCTGGTGGCGGGAGATGCGTCAGCAGTCGGCACAGTTCCACGGTTTCATTGGTGAACAACTCGGCGGCACCGAAGACGTCCGGTCGCTCGGTGCGGCGCCATTCGTGGTTCGCAAATTCACCCAGCAGATCAGGACCTGGCTGCCGGCCGAGACGAGGGGCGTCATGGGATGGGCCGCGCTGTGGTCGACGAACGTTGTCGTGTTCCTCTTGGGAACGATCGTGGTGTTCCTGCTCGGGTCTCGTTTTCACGGCGATGGGACCCTCACCATCGGCGGCGTGTACCTGGTGTTCGCCTATTCGGAGCTGATGCGGCATCCGCTCGAACGGGTGCGGACACAGATGCAGGATCTGCAGAAGGCGGGCGCATCCTTGTCGAGGGTCGAGGATCTCTTCGCCATCGAGTCGAAGCTCGACGCGAACGGAGGAAGACGTCTTCCATCCGGCCCGCTCGGTGTCGAGTTCTCCGACGTTCGGTTCGCCTATGACGACGGCGACGAAGGAGCCGGCGACATCGTGCTCGACGGGGTGTCGTTCTCCGTCGGCCCTGGCCGTGTCCTCGGCGTGCTCGGTCGAACCGGCAGTGGAAAGACCACCCTTGCTCGGCTGCTGACCCGCCT
>JANTGE010000167.1 GCA_024763085.1 Acidimicrobiia bacterium | reverse complement strand
CAAACAGCTCCTTCTTGGCGGCGGTAGCCGACACGACCATGTCGGCTTCCGCGAGTGCAATCGGCGCCTCTGAGAGATGCCGCACCTCGACTTCGAGGTCGGTGATGGCTTCAGGGCGGCGGGCGTAGAGGGTGACCGTCCGGTCGCCGAGTGCCTGGGCGGCTGCCCTTGCCATCGCCCCGGCTCCGAACACGGCGACCTGGCGGTGCCCGTCGGCGAGCTCGGTGGCCACGAGGGCGAGGGAGCCGGGTCCGGTGGTGGGCAGGGCCTTCCTGGTGGTCCGTCCGACAGAGATGGCTTGTTGCAGCACCTTTTCGAGCACGCCGCCGGTGACACCTTGACCGACGGCGGTCTCGACCGCTGCTCGAAACTGGCCGAGTACTTCCGGTTCGCCGACGATCGGCGAGTCGAGACCGGCAGCGATCCGATAGAGGTGCTTGAGGGCGTCCTGGTTTTCGCGGACCACCCTTGGTTCACGAGGGGCGTCTCCGAAGAGCAGCTCTTCGACGCGTCCTAGCGCCCGCTCGCATCCGACCGCGACTACTTCGACTCGGAGGCAGGTGGTGAGCACGAACGCGTCGATGCCGGCTTTGCGAATACGCGCATAGGCCGCTGCCAGCCGCTCGTCGTCGAGGGCGAGAGCGGTTCGCACCTCGGCCGGCGTGTGCGGATGCGCATACGACGCGGCGGTGATCTGAAAACTCGACCCTTGCCGATCCACGTCGGAAGAAGGTATGCGGTGCGAAACCCGACGTCGAGTCGGCATCGATTCGACGTCGTGTCGAGGATTACCAGCCGGCGTGCGCTCCCCAGCCCGTGAGCACCGCGACCATCAGACCGACCGCCATTTGCGTCCACCCGACCGTTTTCGCCGGCACCGGAGGTCTGGCCAGCGACCAGGCCGATACGGCGGTAAGCAGCACAATCGCGGCCACGCCGGCGACCGGCACGGCTCCCATGGCGGCACCTGCGGCAACCAGGGTGATGGCACCCAGATGCACGGCAAGCACCTTCCCGGTGTGTGCCTCGCCGCCTTTCAGTCGTCGGATCTGGGCTCGAGCCAGGATGATGGCCGCGACGTCCCGAGCCGCCAGGACGAGCCACAGGCCGAACGCCTGAGGCCAGGCCATCCCGGCGCCGAGGGCGATCGCCGTCGCCGTGGAGCCCATGGCGATGGCACCCGCGGTTTCGGCGACGAGGGTGCGATTGCGACTGTGCGCGTCGGCCCGCAGCGCATACAGCGCGAAGGGGATGGCTGCGAGGTAGGCCCACCAGAAAGGGCCGGTCTCGGTGACGAAGGCCCCGAGGACACCCGCTATGGCGATCGAGCCGTAGAGGACGGCGAAGCCGAGGGCGACTCGGCTGCGAGGCAACCAACGTCGCCGGACCAGGTCGGTGCTGACGAGCTTCACCGGTCGCCTCGCCAGGAGCACAGCGATCGCGGCGACCCCGAGTTCCCATCCGGTCGCCGTGGGTGCGGCGAGGAGCCCGAGGATGATCGGCTCGAGGGTGAACCCCCAGCCGCCGTGTTCCGTCGGGAGGGCGACGCTGCGAATCGACGTTACCGTGGCCACCGAGCCTCCGTTCGTTCTCGCTCGACCTCGTCACGGACGGCGCAACCGACGAGATGGTCGTTGACGAGGCCTACCGCCTGCATGAACGCGTAGACGACGGTCGGGCCGGTGAACTTGAAACCCCGGGCTCGCAGGTCCCGGCTGAGGGCTTCCGACTCGGGGGTGGCCGCCAGCAGTTCGTAGGTTGGAGGCGCCTGGATCGAAGGAGCGAATCGGCGTAGGTAGTTGGCGAAGCTGCCGAACTCGTCGACGAGGCTCAATACCGCCTGGGCGTTGTTGATCGTTGCTTCGATCTTGCCTCGATGTCGGACGATCCCCGCGTCGGCCAACAGGCGCTGCACGTCGTCCGGTCCGTATCCGGCGACGGTTTCGAGGTCGAACCCGTCGAATGCAGAGCGGAACGCCTCTCGTTTCCGCAGAATCGTGATCCACGACAGGCCTGCTTGGAACGCGTCGAGGCTGAGCTTTCCGAACAGAGCCCGGTCGTCGAGGACCGGCCGGCCCCACTCCTTGTCGTGGTAGTGGACGTACAGCGGGTCGGTTCCGGGCCACCAGCAGCGGGTAACCCCGTCGTCACCGATCGAAAGACGGTCGTGCATGGGCCGATCCTACGGTGTCGGCGACCCGACGCATTGTCGATTCCGCTCAAGGTCACAGCCTTTCCTGCCGACGGGTAGTGCATGGCTGCCACTGTGCTCCTCGTTGAGGACGAGCCGTCGAATTCGCTGCTCGTCGAGGTGACGCTGCGGCCACTCGGATGCGAGACCATCGTGCGTGCCAACGGCATCGCCGGCCTCGACACGGCCCGCACCCATCCGGTCGACCTGGTCATCCTCGACATTGCCCTCCCTGGGATGGACGGCTGGCGGGTGCTCGAAGCGTTGCGAAACGACCCGGCCACCGCCAAGATGCCGGTGCTGGTCCTCACCGCCCATGCCGGGGAAGAGTCGATGATACGTGCGGCCGACGGTGGGGCCGACGCCTACATGGCGAAGCCGTTCAGCCCAGCATCGCTCCGCGACTCGGTGCGGATGCTCCTCGAGCGAGCCGGCGCCTCGCAGGCGTCCTGACCACACGCTGAGCCGACACCAGGCCGTGGCAGCAGCTCGCAGGGTTTAGGCCCCGGTCGTTGCCCTTGCCACGAAGTCGTGCAGATGGTCCCGGAGTCGTTCCAGCGACGGGCGGTGCACGTACATCATGTGGCCCGCCTCATAGTGCTCTTCGGTGATGTGGTTCACCAGGCTGGCTTCGAGGCCCAGGTGCCGCAGCGTGTAGTCGGTCGCGAAGTACGGCGTCGCCAGATCGAAGTAGCCCGAGGCGACGAACACCTGCATGTGCGGGTTGCGGGTCATCACCGTCCGCAGCGTCTCCGACACGTCCACGTACGCATTCTGGAAGTCCTCGTAGTTCCACGGCCACACCTTCGGGTTGAGGATCTCGTACGGCAGGTCGGATTCGTACTGGAGGGAGCGCCGGACGTAGTCGTTCAGCATCGCTGCATATGAGCCGAGTACCGCGTCCATCGACGGATCGTGTTCCAGCATCGAACCGACCAGGTAGCGATCGACGCCCTTGTAGCGGCTGTCGAGGCGGCCCACGGTGTACCCCTGGTCGCGCAGTAGCTCCTTGGTGAAGTGGAACTTCTCGATGCGAAGGTTCGACCGAAGAACGAACTCGACGCTCAGCCCGGTGTAGCCGGCTACGAGACCGGCGATGCGGTGCCGCTCGTCGTCGTCGAGGTCGGCGCCGGCCCACAGGGCCATCTGGTAGTCGCCACCGGCGAACGTTTCGACTTCCTCGAGGAGGCTCGTCAGGCTGCGGCTCTGATACTCCTCGCTGAGCTTGCCGTGATACCAGGCGGTTGCCGCATAGACGGGAAGGTAGAGGATGTACGGCAGGTCGTTGCCGCGGTGGAACCCATAGGTCTTCATGTCGATGGCGATCGTCTGGAAGTTCAACACCGACGAGATCAGCATGAGGCCGTTCAT
>JANTGE010000166.1 GCA_024763085.1 Acidimicrobiia bacterium | reverse complement strand
CTCGGCCTCTCCTACTGGGTGTTCGGCGACACGGTGAAGAACCCCCTCGGCGTCTTCCTCGCGGTCTTCTTTGGTCTGGTGGTCGGATTGCTCATCGGCCGCATTTCCGAGTGGTTCACGTCGGACCACTTCAAAGTCGTCAAAGAGATCGCCCGGCAGGCGCAGACCGGTCCGGCAACGGTCATCCTCTCCGGGATCGCCGAGGGGATGCGTTCGTCGGCGTACAGCGTGATCGTTGTCGCCGTTGGCATCGGCGGTGCCTATTGGGCCGGCGACTGGGGGATGGGTGCCGGCGGCGGCGTCTACGGCATCGCGATCGCCGCGATCGGGGTGCTTGCCACGCTGGGCATCACCGTTTCTGTCGATGCGTACGGTCCCATCGCCGACAACGCCGGCGGCATCGCCGAGATGGCCGGGCTGCCTCCCGAGGTTAGGAAGTCGACCGACGCGCTCGATTCGCTCGGCAATACGACCGCCGCGATCGCCAAGGGCTTCGCCATCGGGTCGGCCGCCGTCACGGCGCTTGCCCTGTTCTCTGCGTTCGTGCAGGCGGTCCAGCTCGACGAGATCAACATCATGAACGTGCAGACCACCGTCGGTCTGTTCCTCGGAGGCATGTTCCCGTTCCTGTTTGCTGCGTTGACCCTCAACGCGGTCGGGCGTGCGGCGTTCCGGATGATCGAAGAGGTGCGTCGCCAGTTCCGGGAGATCCCCGGTCTCCGGGAGGGCAAGGAGGGCGTGAAGGCCGAGTACGCGAAGTGTGTGGACATCGCCACCGCCGGCGCGTTGCGGGAGATGATCCTCCCCGGGGCGCTCGCTGTTGCCTTGCCGCTCATCATCGGCTTCATCGACACCGAAGCTCTCGGAGGGTTCCTCGCGGGTGCCCTGGTCGTCGGATTCTTGCTCGCCATCTACATGGCAAACGCCGGCGGGGCTTGGGACAACGCCAAGAAGTTCATCGAGGCGGGAGCTTTCGGAGGGAAAGGCTCGGAAGCTCATCATGCGGCGGTCATCGGTGACACCGTTGGGGATCCGTTCAAGGACACGACCGGCCCGGCGATGAACATCATGATCAAGGTGATGACCATCATCTCGCTGATCTTCGCTTCGGCGTTCCTCTCGTTCTAGAGGACCGACGGCACGGCGGCGGTCGGTTGTCCCGGCCGCCGCTGCAGCAGTCTGGAACATTGTGGATGGGTGGGCGACGGTAAGCTCCGCCTATGGACATCAGACCGCTCGAAGAGAACGACTTCATCGATGCCGTCCGCCGCGTGAAACGCTGGTACGGCGAAATACACCACGAGCCGGTGCATCCGGTGTTCTTCCGCCACTTCGGCGGCTATGCGGCCGTTGCCGACGACGGGGCGATGATCGGGTACCTCGTCGGATTCCGCTCACAGCGCCATCCCCAGGTGGCGTTCATCTACACCCTCGCCGTCGACCCCGACCATCGGCGAGAGGGAGTGGCTGGAGCGCTGTATGACCGGTTCGAACGGCAGGCGGCCGGGTGGGGATGCGAGTTCATCGAAACGGTCGCCGACCCGCAGGCGGCCGCTCCTGTCCACTTCCTGGAGCGCCGGGAATTCGTCGGACGGCTGGAAGCCGATTGGGCAGGCCCAGGAGAGGACCGGATCGTCTACCGCAAGCGGATCGTCCCCACGGTCTGACATGCGCCTGTTTCTCATTCGACACGGTGAATCGACTGGCAACGCGTCCGGGATCATTCAAGGACGCGGCTCGAGTCCGCTGTCGGAGCGGGGACGGGCACAAGCCGATGCGGTCGCCGAGCGGCTCGCGTCTGTCCCGTTCGATGCCGTGCTGTCGTCGGACATGGAACGGGCGGTAGAGACAGCCGAGGCGCTGGGACGACCGTTCGAGCAAGACCCCGGGTGGCGGGAGATCGATCTGGGGGCCTGGGACGGGGTACCCATCGACGAGCTTGCCGACCGTTTCCCTGAGGAGCTGCGGGCTCTGCGCAGCGGTGAGGACGTTCCGATCGGCGGCACCGGCGAGTCGATCCCGCAGTTCACCAAACGTGTTGACGAGGCGATACGTCGACTGGCCGATCGGTTCGGACCGGACGCACGGGTGGCGGTGTTCGCCCACGGAGGCGTGATCGAACGCGCCGTAGCGGTCGCCATCGGCAAGCCCAACAGAGTGGCGTTCGCAGGACGAGTCGACAACACGGCCATCACCGAACTCGAAGTGGGGGAGCGGCTACGGGTCATTCGATACAACGACGCCCGACATTTGGGCCGCCTCCAGGGATGGGCGGGTGGCGAAGCTGCCCGCGGATCGACGGTACTCACCTTGGTCAGGCACGGCGAGACCGTGGCGAATCAAACAGGGACGTGGCAGGGACAGACCGACGGCGGATTGTCGGAGGAGGGCGTCGCGCAGGCCCTTGCTCTCGCCAACGCCTACGGACGCTTCGACGTGCTCTACTCGTCGTCGCTGGGGCGGGCATTGGAGACGGCGTCGGCGTTGACGGCGGACGGTCCGCCGATCGTCGACGAGTCGATCGTCGAGCTTGGCATGGGCGCCTGGGAAGGCCACACCGTCGAAGAGATCACGGCCAAGTGGCCGGACCTGTGGTCGGCCATCTACGACGAGGGCCGCGACGAACAGCGTGGAGGGGACGGGGAGACCTGGAGCGGCATGGTGGAGCGGGTAACAGAGGCTTTCGCGGCCATCGCCGCCCGACATCCCGGCGTCGAGGTGGGCGTGGTATCGCACGGCGCGGCGATCCGTGGTTATGCCGCGGGTCTGCTCGGCCTCGACCACGAGCACCGGCGCCGACTCGCTGCTCCCGCCAACACCGCACTCACCCACGTGGTGTTCACGGAGCGAGGCCCGGTGCTGGCCGACTACAACGTCTCTCCGAACCCTGGGTTGTAGGGGTCTATTTTGGATCCCCTGAACCCTGGGTTGCAGGGGACCACTATGGATCCGTCGAGCCCTGGGTTGCAGGGGACCACTATGGATCCGTCGAGCCCTGGGTTGCAGGGGACTATGGCTGCCGCTCAGCCGCTCGCCGGCAGGGAGAACGCCAGACGAAGTGTCTGGATGACGTCGCCGCTGCGGTCCTCGACATCGTTCCAGGTGAACCGAAGAATCCGCCAACCGTGAATGACCGCATCTCGGTCCCGCTGTCGATCTCGATCGAACGCATCCACCTGCGTGTGCCAGCGACGAGAGTCCCACTCGATCGCCAGCCTGCGGTCCGGATACGCGGCGTCGAAGCGGCGATCAGGATTCCACGGTATCGGATACTCGAGTACAGGGTCCGGCAAGCCTGCGACGCGAATCAGCGCCAACCCCTCCCGTTCGAGCCGACTCGCGTGTGCGGCAACACCGGTTCGCTGTTCGATGATCTTGCGTAACGCGGCCGATCCGGGCTTTCCGCGACGAGCCACCCGAAGCGCAACAGATTCGAACGCGTCGAAGCGGAGCCGCTTTGATGCGATGAGGTCGTCGAGGATCGAAGCCGTGTGGTCGGGCTTCAGAAAGGCTGCCATGTCGACGACGGTTCTCGGGAGCGAGGTCACCGGGAGTTCTTTGAGCTCGACGATGTCCTCATCGG
>JANTGE010000165.1 GCA_024763085.1 Acidimicrobiia bacterium | reverse complement strand
CCCAGCGCCGAGCGATGTTCACGCATCGCCTCGAACACGTACCGGTCCCCGACCTGGGTTTGGACCAGTTCGACGTCGAGGGCTTCCATCGCCTTGCGGAAGCCGAGGTTTGCCATGACGGTTGCCACGACAACGTTGTTGGTGAGCCGGCCTGCTTCTTTCATGTGCCGGGCGAGGATCGCCATGATGACATCGCCGTTGGCCGGCACGCCACCCTCGTCGATCGCGATGAGGCGGTCGGCGTCGCCATCGAACGCGAGGCCGAGCCGCCCCTTGGCGACCCGGGCGAGGAACTCGGGGTGCGTCGCCCCGCAGTTCAGGTTGATGTTGGTTCCGTCGGGTTCGGCGGCGAACGTCTCCACGTCGGCGCCGAGGGAGCGGAACAGCTCTGGGGCGACCCGGTGTGCGGCACCGTTGGCGCAGTCGACGACGAGGTTCAGCCCGTTGAGCGAGTAGGTGGACGCCTCCCGAAGCATCTTCAAGTATCGGGCTTCGGCGTTGTCCATCGGAAAACGGGTGCCGACGTGTTCACCGTCGACGAGCCGCCATGGCTCCCCTCGTCGCAGCCGCTCCTCGATCGCCTCTTCGTCGGCATCTGCGAGCTTCCCACCGGAACGGTTCAACAGCTTGATGCCGTTGTCGACTGCCGGGTTGTGCGACGCCGACACCACCACGCCGAGATCGGCCGATGAGGCGCGGGTGAGGTACGAGATGCCACCGGTCGGCAACACGCCGACGTCGACGGTGTCGACGCCTACCGAATGCAGACCGGCCTGGACGGCAGCGGCGAGCATCTCTCCGGAACGGCGGGTATCTCGGCCGATGAGCACGGAGCCGCCCTGGATAGATTCACCGGCGGCCCGTCCCAACGCGAGGGCAAGGTCGACGGTCAGTTCGGTGTTGGCCGCGCCACGTACCCCGTCGGTACCGAAGAGACGCCGACCCACGTCGAGCATCTAACGCTTGGTGTACTGCGGGGCCCGGCGTGCCTTGCGGAGGCCGTACTTCTTGCGCTCCACGATACGTGCGTCGCGAGTCAGGTAGCCGGCCTTCTTGAGCTCTGGCCGGAGCTCCGGCTCGAGGGCAATGAGGGCACGGGCGATACCGAGGCGCAGCGCGTCGGCCTGGCCGGTGGTCCCGCCACCTTCGAGTTTGGCCCGGATGTCGTAGCGGCCTTCCCGGTTGGTTTCACGCAGCGGGGCAAGGACCCGGATGCGCTGTGCCATCGTGGGGAAGTAGTCCTCCAGCGGACGACCGTTGAGAAGGATGCTGCCGCCGCCGTCGTAGAGACGGACCCGGGCGACGGACTCCTTGCGACGGCCGGTGGCCTGGACAAGCGGCTTGGACATCAGGACTCCACCTTTCGAATGTCGAACGTAAGCGGCTTCGGACCCTGCGCCACGTGCGGATGGTCGGGTCCTGCGTACACCTTGAGTTTGCGAAGCATCGAACGGCCGAGACGGTTCTTCGGCAGCATGCCTTTCACCGCCCGACGGACCACCTCTTCGGGACGACGCTCGATGAGGCGCTCGAACGTCTCTTCGGTGAGGCCACCCGGGTAGCCCGAGTGGCGGTAGTACACCTTGTTGCGGCCAGATACGTTGACCTTCTCGGCGTTGACGACGATGACGAAGTCGCCGGTATCGACGTGCGGCGCCTGAATCGGCTTGTGCTTGCCGCGCAGAATACGAGCAATCTCGGACGCCAGACGCCCAAGGGGCAGCCCGGCGGCGTCGACCACGAACCAGTCCCGCTGAACGTCCGCGGCCTTCGGTGAATACGTCTTTTGCAGCCTCATGGAAACCTCGCGAAGGGAGCGCTCCGGGGCTCCCGGAGCCGCCACATGGTAAACGCATACCGGGGCAAGTGCCAATCGGACGACCTCGTGGTTACGAGTTGGGGGTTCTGGGTTGTGGGTCGTGGGCGGCCCGTACCTCGTAGTCCGCATCAACGCCAGGCAGGGATGACTGAGGCGGCGCGGGCCACTCAGAACTCAGAACTCAGAACTCAGAACTCAGAACCCGCAACTAGCCTGCCGCCATGGCCCGCATCACCATCGAGGACATCCGCGCCGCGGCGGCGCGGATCGGTGACGCGGTCACCCTCACCCCGTTGCTTCCCTCGCCGTCGTTCTCGCGGCTCACCGGTCACACCGTGTACCTGAGAGCCGAGAATCTGCAGCGAACCGGGTCGTTCAAGATCCGCGGCGCCACCAACGTCATCGCCCAGCTCTCCGATCCTGCCGCCGGCGTCGTCGCCGGGTCCGCAGGGAACCACGCCCAGGGAGTCGCGTTGGCTGCCCAGAACGCCGGGGTGCCGGCGACGATCTTCATGCCGACCACGGCGCCGATCCCCAAGGTCGAAGCCACCCGCGGGTATGGCGCAGACGTGCAGCTCGTTGGTGACAACATCCAGACCGCCGTCGAGGCAGCCCAGACCTTCGCCGCCGAGACCGGTGCACGGTTCATCCACCCGTACGACGACCCGGACATCATTGCCGGCCAGGGCACCCTCGGCCTCGAGCTACTCGGCCAGCTCCCTGACCCTGGGACGGTCGTCGTCCCGGTGGGCGGTGGCGGCCTGATCACCGGAGTCGGTATCGCCATCAAGACGCTGCATCCGTCAACCCGTCTGATCGGCGTAGAGATCGAGTCGGTTGCCCCGTATCAGGCTTCGCTGAAGGCAGGTCAGCCCGTCCCGGTGGCGTTCCAGCCGACCGTGGCCGACGGGATCGCCGTCCCCCAACCGTCGGAGCTGGTCTTCGAACACTTCGTCGACGTGGTCGACGAAGTGGTGACGGTCGACGATCGGGCGGCGGCGCGGGCCGTCATGCTGCTGCTCGAACGGGGCAAACTCGTCGTCGAAGGCGCCGGGGCAGTCGGCGCCGCCGCATTGCTGGAAGAGATCCTGGGCGACGTCCCGGACCCGGTCGTCATCGTCCTGTCCGGCGGCAACATCGACCCGCTGCTCGTCGGAAAGGTGCTCCGTTACGGCCTCGAAGCCGCCGGCCGGTACGCCTGGTATCGGGTGCTGATCCCCGACACGCCAGGACAGCTCGCCATGGTGTTGGAGACCATCGCCGCCCATGGCGGCAACGTGCTGACCGTCAACCATCGACGCGAAGGGGCAGGCCTGCCGTTCGGATCGACCGAACTCGGCATCGCCGTCGAAACCGCAGGCCCAGACGTGACCCAGGCAATCAGGGCCGCCCTCGACGACCTTCAGTCGTAGCCGACCGACCAGAGGAACAGGCCGTGCGGCGGTGCTGCCCCCTTCGCTGCGGCCCGGTCCCTCGCTTCGAGGATCGCCGGCATCGCATCGGCGTCGACCCGGCCCCGACCGACTTCGACCATGAGCGCCACCAGTGAGCGCACCATCTGGTGGCAGAACGACGTGGCCGTCACCCGGTACTCCAGCAACCGTCCGTCGGCCATCCAGTCGGATGCAAGCACGGTCCTCACCGTCGAGCGGCCTTCGGCCCGACGGCAGAACGACGCGAAGTCGTGCTCACCGATGAACGCTGCCGCCGCCTGCCGCATGGCCGCCGTGTCCAACGGTTCGGGCACATGCCAGCTGTACCGGTGTTCGAACGGATCGCGAAGCGTCGTCGCCAGCACCCGGTACCGGTAGCTGCGGGAGGTGGCGGAGAA
>JANTGE010000164.1 GCA_024763085.1 Acidimicrobiia bacterium | reverse complement strand
CCTACGCAGCGAGATCGAAGCCGACGGGTCCCGTCTCGCCGCTTCCTACGTCGGATATGAGCGTGCAGAACCGGCGCCTGCGGTCGAACCTCAGGAGGACTTCGTCCCCTACCTCACCATCGACCAGGCGCCGATCCCGCCGGCGCTGCGGGCCCACATAGACGCAGATGGAGCCCGATTGGCAGCTCTGTACGAAGGCTACGAACGCTGAGACGCGCCGGGGGCGCCCCAGAGGGCGCCCCCGGATCCTGCGAGAGGGGCCTAGGCGGCCTTGGTGGTACGGCCGAGCTTCTTGGCCTTGCCGACCTTGACTTCCAGCTTCTTCTGCTTCTGCTGCAGACTCTCCGGAAGCGGCATGCGGATCGTCAGCACACCGTTCTCGTAGGTCGCATCGAGCTTGTCGGCGTCGATGCCCTCCGGCAGCAGTACGTCCCGCTGGAAGGTGCCGTAGGCCCGCTCACGCACGTACAGACCACCCTCTTCGATCTCGTGGTCGAACGACCGCTGGCCCTTCAGGTGCAGCACGTTGCCCTCGACGGTGATGTCGAGATCATGCTCCGGATCGATGCCCGGAAGCTCCGCCTGCACCACGAGGTCCTTGTCGTCACGGAAGATGTCGACCCGCGGCCGCCAGACCCACGTGGCGCTCGTCTCGCCGCGCTCAGTCGGACGATACGAGCCGAAGAAGCGGTCCATCATGTCCTGCATCTCACGCTCGATCGTGGAGAGCGTGCCGAACGGAGTCCAGTTCGCCAACATGACGTATCACCTCCTCTCGCAAGGCTTTCCTGGCTTTATTATACCGCACTCAGGTTTCCTGGTACAAGAGCCAAGAGGTTTGTCACCTCCATAAACGCCGAGCCTCCCGAATTTCTTCCCGTACACTGGGCGACATGGTGGTCAGCGCCGGCATTCTCTTGTTCCGTCGTCGGCACGGTCTCGAGGTGCTGCTGGTCCACCCGGGAGGGCCCTACTGGGCGTCGAAGGACGACGGCGCCTGGTCGATCCCCAAGGGCATCGCCGAAGACGGCGAGGACCTGTGGGACGTCGCGCGACGGGAGTTTCGTGAAGAGACGGGACACGACATCCCGTGTCCGACCCCCATCCCGCTCGGTCGGGTAGCGCTCCGATCGGGCAAGACGGTGCACGCCTGGGCGTGTGAAGGAGACCTCGATCCCGATACGGTAACCTCCAACACCTTCACCACGGAGTGGCCTCCGCGCTCTGGGAAGACAGCTCAGTTTCCGGAAATCGACCGTGCCGGCTGGTTCGACCTCGAAATGGCCAGACGCAAGGTCAACCCCGCGCAAGTGCCCTTTCTCGATCGCCTCGCCGAGAAGATCGGAGCAGCCCCGAAAGGGCACTAGCCTGTCGGTCCATGACTCGACAGTTCACCGACGGCTCCACAGCCATCGTCAGAGGAGCCATCGACGCCGGCTGCACCTTCTTCGCCGGGTACCCGATCACTCCAGCGTCCCCGATCCTCATGATGATGATGGCCGAACTACCCAAAGTCGGCGGCGTCGCCATGCAGGGCGAAGATGAGATCGCCTCCATCGGCATGTGCATCGGAGCCGCCCTCGGCGGCGCGAAAGCCCTCACCGCCACGTCTGGTCCCGGCATCAGCCTCTATTCGGAAAACATCGGCCTCGCCATCATGGGAGAGGTGCCGCTCGTCATCGTGGATGTGCAACGCCTCGGTCCCGCCACAGGGGGCGCCACCACCACTGCCCAGGGCGACGTCCAATTCGTCCGCTGGGGAACCGCCGGCGGCTATCCGGTCATCGTGCTCGCCCCGTCGTCGATTCCCGAGGCGTACACCCTCACCATGAAAGCCTTTGACCTGGCAGAACGGTTCCGCTGTCCCGTGTTTCTCCTCACCGACAAGGAACTCAACATGACTCGAAACACCATCGAGTCGGACTCCTGGCGTCCCGCAGCGGTGCGGGAACGGGTCGTCGCCACCGGAGGCGCCGAGTACCGCTACGAACCCGCCACGGACGTTCCACCGATGCATCACTACGGCGACCAGGTGATGCGCTTCACCGGGTCCACCCATGACGAACGGGCCTACATCACCAAAGACCCCGCCATCGTCGGGTCACTCAACCGACACCTTGCCGCCAAGATCGACGATCACCGCGACGAAATCGAATCTGGCATTCTGGACCGACAAGAAGGTGCCACCACCCTGTTCATCTCCTATGGGATCACCGCCGGTGCGATGCGAGAAGCCGCCGCCGCGGCTCGCGCCGATGGCCAGAAAGTCTCCTCGCTGACCGTGCACAGTCTCTGGCCGATCCCTGAGACCCTCCTGTCCGAAGCGATGAAAGGGATCGACCGGGTCGTTGTCGGCGAACTGAACCTGGGGCTCTACCGGAGAGAGATCGAACGGATCGCCGGCGACCGGGACGTCGTCGGCGTTCACCGGATCGACGGGGAACTCATCGCCCCTGCCGAGTTCCTGGAGGCGCTATGACCACCACCATCACCCCGCTGGCCACCTACCGCACCGACGACCCGTACCCCTTCTGTCCCGGCTGTGGCCACGGTCCGGTCCTCGACGCCCTCAACGAGGCACTCGTCAGCCTCCAACTCGACCCGGCCCAGGTCGTCATCGTCTCCGACATCGGCTGCTCCGGGCTCTCCGACCAGTACTTCACCACCAGCGCCTTCCACGGGCTCCACGGCCGCAGCCTCACCTACGCGTCGGGTATCAAGCTCGCCAACCCGGACCTGCACGTCATCGTCATCATGGGCGACGGCGGCGCCGGCATCGGTGGGGCCCACCTGCTGTCGATCTCGCGGCGCAACATCGGGGTCACGCTCATCGTCATGAACAACCTCAACTTCGGCATGACCGGAGGACAACACTCGGTCACGACGCCGGAAGGGGTCATCACCTCCACCACTCGGCACGGCAACCTGGAACATCCCCTCGACATCTGCGCCACCGCCGGCGTCAACGGCGCCGCCTACGTCTACCGGGGATCGTCGTTCGACAAGGACCTGGCCGAACGGATGGCCGAAGCCATCCAAACACCCGGATTCGCGCTGCTCGACGTCTGGGATCTCTGCACCGCCTACTTCGTTCCCAACAACAAGTTCGGCAAACGGTCACTGGCCAAGACCCAAGAGGCGCTCGGCATGGAGACCGGTGTGCTGTACCGGCGGGAGGTAGCCGAGTTCTCCCACGCCTACCGTGAGGCCTACGCACCCCTGCGCGGCAAGCCCGTCCTGAGGGTTCCCGACATCGAAGCCGGTTTCGCCTCGGAGCTCGATCACCCGTACCGGTTCACCGTGGCCGGGTCGGCCGGCGGCAAGGTGCGCTCGGCCGTTCGCCTCATCGGACTTGCCGCCATCTCGTCCGGCCTGTATGCGGCGCAACGCGACGACTTCCCGATCACGGTCATGAGCGGGCACTCGGTCTCTGAACTCATCCTGGCTCCAGACCCGATCGAATATCCCGGTGTCCTTCGCCCCGACGTGATGGTGATCCTCACCGATGATGGCTCCGCCAAAGCGAAACGGTTCCTGCCCCGGATGACCGAGGCAGACCGGGTCGTCGTCCTGCCGCAGTACGCCGACGTGGAGACTGCCGCACAGGTCGAGGTCGTCGATCCCTCCCTGCTCGACGAGCGGGTAGGGAAGGC
>JANTGE010000163.1 GCA_024763085.1 Acidimicrobiia bacterium | reverse complement strand
TCGCCCAGGCGGCTCGCCCGGCGAAGCTCGTCACGCTGGTGCTGTCGGACATCGTGGGCAGTCCGGTGCCGTTCATCGCCTCCGGCCCCACGGTTGCGGACCCGACCACATACGCCGACGCGCTCACCGTCCTCGATCGGTTCGGTCTCGTCGAGCAGGTCCCCGAAGCGGTACGCCGCCACCTGCGGCTCGGCGTTGAGGGCCGCCTCCCGGAGACCTCGAAGATCGACGTTCCAGGCCATGAGGTCGTCGTCGTCGCCGACGGGGCTGTCGCAGCCCGCGGTGTCGTCGAAGCAGCCGAAGCCCGTAGCCTGTCGGCCAAGATCGCGACCACGACCTTGACCGGCGAGGCCGCCGAAGCGGCGGTTCGGTACATAGAACGCGCAGGGGCACAGGTGACGGTCTTTGCCGGCGAGACCACGGTCCGGGTCGACGGCGACGGCGTCGGCGGCAGGAACCAGGAGGCTGCCCTGGCGGCTGCCCGGCACATCGCCGGACGTCCGGGCCTCGTGTTCGCCACCCTCGCCACCGACGGGGTCGACGGACCGACCGACGCAGCAGGGGCGATCGTCGACGGGTGGACCGTCCAACGTGGAACGGCGGCCGGCCTCGACATCGACGACCACCTGGCTCGCCACGACGCCTACCCCTACCTGGCGACGGTGGGTGATCTGCTCACCTGCGGCCCGACCGGTACGAACGTCGGTGACGTGTGGGTGGTGATGCGCGGATGACCAGTCGGCGCCGAGCCGAGATCCTGGGATTCCTCTACCAAGATTCCGGCGACCTACCGGACCGCCTGGAACGCATCCTCGACGGGCATCGCTCTCGACGGAGCCGGGGCCCGCTGTGGACCGAGCGCGACGCCTGGCTGATCACCTATCCGGACCAGTTTCGACGCCCCGGAGAAGCGCCGCTGCGCACCCTGGCGGGCTTCTTCGAAAGCCGTCTCTCATGGCTCAATGGGCTCCACGTACTGCCCTTCTTTCCCTGGTCGTCCGACGACGGCTTCGCCGTCGTCGACTACCTCGAGGTCGACCCGAGATACGGCACCTGGGACGACGTTCGTCAACTCGATCACCGTCTGGCGGTCGATGCGGTGATCAACCACCTGTCGGCCGAAAGCACCTGGTTCCGACGCTTCCTCGACGGGGATCCTGCGTACCGTGACTTCTTCATCACCATGGACCCGTCGGCAGACCTGTCGGGCGTCGTTCGGCCAAGGACCACGCCCCTGCTCACTCCGTTCCCCAGCCGGGACCGAGGCCAGATGTGGGTGTGGACCACCTTCTCCGCCGATCAGGTCGACCTCAACTACCACAACCCGGAGGTGCTGCTTCGAATCGTCGACGTGCTTCTCACCTACGCCGAGCGCGGGGCCTCCGTGATTCGCCTGGACGCCGTTGCATACCTGTGGAAAGAGCCAGGAACAACGTGTGTTCATCTGCCCCAAACCCACGCAATCGTTGAACTGTTCCGATCCTGCCTCGACGAGACACACCCAGGAACCCTGCTCCTCACCGAAACCAACGTTCCTCACCGGGAGAACCTCTCCTATTTCGGCACAGGCGATCATCCGGAGGCGCACATCGTCTACCAGTTTCCTCTCGCCCCACTCGTTCTGGATGCCTTCGCCACCGGAGACGCCTCGACGCTGTCGACGTGGGCCGCCGATGTAACCCAGCCACGCGCGGACACGACCTTCCTGAACTTCCTCGCGTCGCACGACGGGGTAGGGGTGCGGCCGGTCGAAGGGATCCTCGACTCGTCGGGCGTCGGGCGGCTCGGCGACCTCGCCATCGCATCTGGAGGTTCGGTGAGCGAGCGGACGCTTCCCGACGGCAGCACGAGTCCGTACGAGCTGAACGCAACCTGGTTCGATCTCCTCGCCGTCGGCTACGACGAAGCAGCCGCACGGCAACGCCACCTGGCTTCGCACACCATCATGGCTGCCCTCCAGGGGATCCCCGCCTACTACGTGCACAGCTTGTTCGGGACCGGCAACGATATCGAAGCAGTCGCACAGACCGGCATCCCCAGGGAAATCAACCGTCGCAGGTTCGAGCTCTCGGAACTCGAACGGCGACTGGCCACCCCCGACACACGACAGCGACAGATCCTCGACAGCCTTGCCTCGGAAGTAGCCCGCAGGTCGCGACTCCCGCAGTTGTCTCCCAAGGTCCCCCACCGTATCCTCGACACCCCTCCCCCCTTGTTTGGCGTCGACAGGGAAGACGTCAGGGTGCTCGTCAACGTGTCGGACGGTGCCGTCGATATCTCCGATTATCTCCTCCACAACCTGGATACCCCAAGCACGCTGCCACCCTTTGCATCAGCTTGGCTCATACCCGGGTCTTCGCCAACATAGCCGGACGCACTTTGGTATGTTCGACAGCGAAGGGGTGTTGACCCCTATGTCTGGGCGGAAGGAGCACTATGAAACGACTACGAATTGGAGTACTGCTCGTCGTGGCGATGGCGATGATCGCCGCCGCATGTGGCGGAGGTACCACAGGCGAAACCTCGGCGCCGGAGACGGTCACCTCGATTGTGACGGTACCCGGTGAGACGGTCACGTCGATCGTCACCGAACAGGTCGAAGTACCAGCCCAGGCGATCACGTTCTGGAGCACCGAAACCCAGCCGGCCCGGGTGCAAATCACCCAGGGCATCATCGACCGGTTCACTGCAGCCACCGGCATCGAAGTGTTCCCCGTCTACGTCGATGAGGACGCACTGCCAGAGACGATGGTCGCTGCAGCGGCGACTGGAAAGCTTCCGGACGTCGTGTTCCACCCGATCGACTTCACCGTCGGGTGGGCAAGCCAGGGGCTGCTCGACATGGACGCTGCCAACGAGGTCGTCCAGTCGCTGGGAGCGGACACGTTCTCGAAGGGTGCGCTCGATCTGGCCACGGTCGACGGGAAAGTTGCGGCCGTCCCCTCAGATGGTTGGGGCCAGCTGTTGATCTACCGCAAGGATCTGTTCGACAAGAACAATCTCGACCGGCCGGACACGTTCGAGAAGATCGAAGCTGCCGCCAAGGCGTTAAACGATCCCGGGAACAACTTCTTCGGGATTACGGCGTCGACAGACGGCGGTGCCGTGTTCACCCAGCAGACGTTCGAGCACTTCGCGTTGGCGAATAACTGCCAACTCACCGACGCTGCCGGCAATGTCACCCTCGACACGCCCGAGTGCGTCGGGGCCATCGAGTTCTATACCAACCTGCTGAAGAACTACAGCCCCGGCGGCACCCAAGACGTGGTGTCTACCAGGGCGACCTACTTCGCAGGTCAAGCAGCGATGATCGTCTGGTCGCCGTTCATCATGGACGAGATGGCCGGCCTGCGCGACTCGGCGTTCCCGAGCTGCCCCGAGTGCCAGGACGATCCTGCGTATCTGGCGAAGAACTCCGGCTTCGTGCCGTCGTTCGCCGGACCCCTCGGCGCACCCGCCCAGTACGGGCAGATCTCCTACCTGGGGATCGGTGCCGGCTCAAACGTCGAGGCTGCAAAGCAGTTCATCGAGTTCTGGCTGACTGACGGCTACCTCGACTGGCTGTCGACCTCGGTGGAGGGCAAGTTCCCGATGCGTCGCGGAACGCCCGACGATCCGACGAAATTCGTCGACGGTTGGAAGCAGCTCGAGACCGGCGTCGATCG
>JANTGE010000162.1 GCA_024763085.1 Acidimicrobiia bacterium | reverse complement strand
GTGAGCGACAAGTTCGCCCCGTTCTCCATCTATGCACAGGAGCGCCGCGAACCCCGGGTGCGGTTCATCACCCGGGAACGGATCCAGAAGTTCGTCGACTCTTTCGCCCTCGAGTGACCAGATCGCTGACTGCCCTGGAGCGTTTGTCCGACCTCGACGGCGTCCTCGAGGCCGAACCGGACGCCCTGTGGCTGCGTTCTGATTCCGATTACGACCCGATCCTTGTGGCCGCTGCCGTCGGTATGCCGGCACGGGTCGATGCCACATCGCTGGGGCATCCGGCCGTGATCGCCAAGTCGCTCGCTTCGCTCGACCGTTTCCTGGACGGGACCCTCGAGGTCAGCCTCGACGCCGGCACAGACCCGGAAGTCGCCGGGGTGTTTCGGGCCGTCTGGGCAGGTGAGGCGTTCGCCGGCCGCTCATTCAAGGTGGACGCCGGCGTCGCCAATCCGCGGCCGCAGCATCGCGTCCCGATCTGGGCCAGGGTCACCCATGACCGCGACATCAAGGCGGCTCGGGCCTGGGCCGACGGGTGGATGCTCACCCGGGTCGACCAGCGAGACCTGGTATCGGGGTCTCTCTGCCTCCACGGGGATCCTGTCCTTGCCGACCGCCTCGGCTTCGACGAAGCGATCGTCGGCTGACACTCGGGTAACATGCCGAGGGACAGAAAGGACATCATGCTCGGACGACTCGGCGGTGGTGAGCTGATCATCATCCTCATCGTGCTGCTGCTGCTCTTCGGTGCGAGAAAGCTTCCGGATCTGGCCCGGTCCATCGGTGCGTCAGCCAAAGAGTTCCGCAAAGGACTCGAACAGGGCGCAACAGACGACGACACCGACGAGAATTCCGGTTCCTGACCGGAAAACGCGGAACCAGGGCCGTGGCTACGTCGTTGCTTGGATAGAGCGCCATGTCTGAAGGCGCCCCAACCAGCTGGGAAGAAGTAGCGCGGACCTATGGGCGGAAGATCTACAACTTCGCATATCGGCTCACCGGCAATCCCGATGATGCCGCCGACCTCACCCAGGAGGTCCTTCTTCGGGTCCGCAAAGGTCTCGCCGGTTACCGGCCTGGTTCTTTCGACGGCTGGCTGTGGCGCATCACCAGGAACGCGTTCATCGACGAGGTTCGCCGCAAGAAGCGCCGACCCACCGTGCCGCTTCCGGACGAGGTCGACCGGCTCGACGCCGGTTCGGCACCCGAACCGTCCGAAGTCCTCGCATCGGTCCGTCTCGGTGACGACATTCAACAGGCGCTGCTGGAGCTTCCCTACGAGTTCCGAGAGTGCGTCGTGCTCTGCGACGTCGTCGGCCTCAGCTATGAGGAGATCGCTGGAGCGGTCGCCGCTCCGATCGGCACCGTTCGGTCACGGATCCACCGGGGGCGAAAGATGTTGAAGGAGCTGCTCTCATGAGTCATCCCGGTGAGCTCCTCTCCGCGTTCCTCGACGGTGAGCTCAGTCCCGCCGAGCATCGAAAGGTCATGCGTCATCTGGCTGCCTGTGAAGCCTGCACCACCGAACTCGCCGACCTGCAGAGAGCCCGGGCTGCCGTCCGGTCGCTCATTGTCCTCGAGCCGCCCCCGGGTCTCGTGCCGGCGCCGGAACGGCCGCCGATCCGGCGGCGCGTGCCGGTGTGGGTGGCGGCCGCTGCAGCTGCGGTGTTGGCGCTGTTCATCGGCGTCTCGGCCATCGCCGGGCCGCGTACCGCTCTCGAGGTTCGCCTCGACGAGATCTCTACGCAGTACGGTGCCAGAACGTCCCTCGACCCCAACGTCACGCCCGGCCAGGTGATCCCGGCGATCCCGTCGATCGGAGGAGCCGAATGAGACGTCTGCTCGTCGTGCTCCTGGTCGTCTCGCTGGTGGTCTTCCTCGCTGCGCCGGCGTTTGCAGACGAGTTGGCCGATCATCTGGAGCGGGCCGACCGGGCCGAGTTCTCCGGTGAGCTGTTCGTGTCATGCTCGACGCCCGATGGGGCCGTGTCGCAGTTGCTCGACGTCGTGCGGTCAGATGGCGTGCTGTGGGTGCGGACTCCGGACGCCGAAGTCGTCGCCGCCGACGGCACCCTGGTCGAACGCGGACCAGACGGGGGGCTGTCGGGGATCACCATCAGCTCATCTGGTGGCTGGCAGATGGCCGATCGCTACCAGGTCGCTCCGCTTCCCGGCACCTTTGACCTGGGCCGTCCCGTCGACGTCGTCGCGATCCGCGACGGCGAACTCGATCGGGTGACGCTCCACTTCGACGCCGAAACCGGCGCGCTGCTTCGCTCTGAGGTGCGGAACGGCGACGGCACCTTGTATTGCACCAGCGCCTACGTGTCGTTCGCTCCCGGGAGGGCGGAGGTGGCGCCGGTCCCGCTCGAAGAGGTGGAGACCGAACAGGTGACGCCGCTCGACCCGACGGTCGTGGACCCGGCCCGGCTGCCCGAAAGCGTGGTCGGATTCCGCAGGGTCGACGTGTATACGAGCAATCAGGAAATGACGGTCGCCTACTACTCGGACGGTGTCTTCTCGTTCACTCTGCTGGCGGCGACAAGGCCGATCAGGATTCCGGAACTTGCCGATCAGCCGCCGGTGGAGATCGGTGGCGGTCCGTATGTGCGCCACTTCAGACCAGGGGAGGTCGTCTACTCGTGGGAGTCGCGGTTCGGTGGGTACGCGCTCATCGGGGACCTGCCCCTCGACTTGCAGGAGGCCGTACTCGGCGAACTGCCTCGACCCGGCCGGTTGGGCTTCTTCCAGCGGCTCTGGCGGAGCCTGTTCGGGTGATCGTCAGTGGAGGCTGACGACCGGGGTCGCCAGCCTCCGCTTCCCAGGCTGATCTGCAAGAGAGCCTCCAAGTCGGAAGGTCGTTCAGATCTTCGCCAGCGCCTCTTCGTAAAGCGCGTACTCGCGAGGCGTACCCAGGCTGCCCGAATCGATGATCTCGCGGATGACGCCATCTGCATCGAGCACATAGGTGATGCGGTTGGCCGATCCGGTCGTCTCGTTGAACGCGCCGTACGCCTTCGCCGTTGCCCCGTGCGGCCAGAAGTCCGACAGGATCGGGAAGGTGAAACCTTCGAGCTCTGCCCACTTCTTGTGAACGAAGCGGGTGTCGCAGGTGATCACCACGACGTTGGCATCGAGATCGGCGAGGGTGGACAGGTGGTCGCGGATGCTGCACAGCTCGTCGGTGCAGATGCCCGAGAACGGGAATGGAATGAACACGACGAGCGTCTTTTTCCCTCGGAAGTCGTCGAGGGAGACCTCTTCGTTGTCCTGGTTCTTGAGTGTGAAGGCGGGTGCCGGCTGTCCGACGTTCATGGTGGGGTCCTTTCTCTGGGTACCGCGAAACCTACCCGAACCCAAAGTCAACCCGAACCCAGGGTTGGTATTGCAGCAGAGTGGAGTTGGGGCCCACGGTTCCGCCTCGACGATACGACGGCGTCGAACCGTGGGCTGCAGGGATCCACTATGAATCCCTCGAACCCTGGGTTCCACGGATCCAATATGGATCTCTCGAGCCCAGGGTTCAGGGGGACTAGAGGCTGGTGAGGAGGACCCGGGCCGCCCAGCCGACAGGGTCGGAGAGCTCTGCGAGGGTGGGGAGGTGTTCGGGGTCGGTCCACAACTCGAGGAGGGCCTCTTCGCCCCAGCGGCGTGTCACCTCCGCACAGAA
>JANTGE010000161.1 GCA_024763085.1 Acidimicrobiia bacterium | reverse complement strand
CCGAGTCGGCGAGACCGCAAAGACGTTCGATCCATACCTGACCGCCGGCGCCGCCTGCACGGTCAGGTCGGGACGCTCATCTGAGAACAGCTTGGCGAGGGTGCCGTCCAGTCCGAAGAACAGCGGCACCTTCTGCGTGAAGGCGGCGACGGTGTCTTTGCCCTCGACCGGGAACAGCCCGGGGAGCGCTTCTTTCGGATGGGTCGCCGCATAGTGATTGAGACCGTCGGCGTACGCGTCGGCGACGGCGCGGGCCTCAGGAGGGATCGTCGACCACCCCGCGTCGACGGCATCTCTGATGCGAAGCAGATGCACGAAGTAGTCGACGGGAGCCGAGTCGGGCCCATAGACGGACGCAAGCTTGCCCTTCCCCGCCAGCAAGGTCTGCTGGATGGTGACGAAGTCGTCCTCGGCGTGTGCCCAGGCGAGTCCGTACGCAGCGTCTGCGTCGGTGTGTCCCCGGATGTGCGGCACGCCGTAGGTGTCACGCAGGATCGTGACGTCGTAGGTGCCCGGGTCGGGGCCGATCCCTTGGACCTCTCGCGCGGCCGACACCGGCCAATAGATCCAGATGCCAACCGCCGCGGCGACCGCCACGACCCACAGGAGAACCTTGAGGAACCGACGCATGAGGATCGACCCTAGTGCGTACTTCGCCAGCAGTACTTGGTACCGAGTACCAGGTCCCCCCACCGGGGACTCAAGACTCAAAACCCGCGACCCAAGTCACACAACCTTTCAGCATTGCTTAGATGGCCCTATGAAGAACTCTTGGCTGCGCCGACTGGCGGCCGCCATACGAAACGACTGGCGCGAGGTGGGCAGCCTCGGCAGGCTCGCATTCGCCGGCGTGGCATTCTCCCTGCTGCTCACGATTGCCCTCGGGTTCTTCATCCAAACGACCACCCGCCGCCATCTGCTCGACGCGCGCACCGACATTCTGTCGAACGTGATCAGGGAGATTGAATCCAAGCACTATCTGGTTGCAGGCGGCCTCGACGCCGACCGGATGGAAGCTTTCGACCGCGACGTCCGCACCCGGCTCCTCGGCGGTGAAACGCTGCGGGTCAAATTGTGGAACACCAACGGAGAAGTCATCTATTCGGACAACCCGAACCTCATCGGCGAACGTTTCACGCTGTCACCGCCGGCGGCGCTGGCACTCGGAGGCATTCCGGCTTCGAACATCTCCGATGCCACCGATCCCGCCCACGCCGACGAGGCAGACGTCGGTTCACTCATCGAGTTCTACCTGCCCTACCACGGTCCAGACGGGAACGTGGTCGCCGCCTTCGAGGTGGAGCAGCGGACCGACTCGCTCGACGCCACCCAGATCCGGATCGCCACGTCGGTGTGGATCACGATCGGAGTCGGGTTGGGATTGCTCGCCGTGTTCATGGTGACGCTGCTCTTGGCGCGGGCAGCGGCGATGAACCGTCGGCGCCGGCAGGCCGAGACGCTGCTGGGTAGCCTGCTGCAGGCACAGGAAGAAGAGCGGGCCCGAATCGTCGGCGCGCTCCACGACGACATCGGCCAACCGATGTACCGCCTGCTCTATGGCTTGGAGGGGGGCCGGTCGAAGCTTCCAGAGGGAGACCCGGTGCGTCACGAGCTCGACCGGCTCCAGGACATCGTTCGAGACGTCGATGCGAAACTCCGGGCCGAGTTGCGGATGCTGCATGCCACCGTCGCCGAGGACGTCGGCCTGGGACCGGCTCTGGAGTCGCTTGCAGCTACGACCCGAGAGGAGACCGACGTCGAGGTTCGGCTCGAGCTCGAGGACGTCACTGATCCGGGAACGGTGCAACGGGCCGCGCTGTATCGTGCTGCTCAAGAAGCGGTGACCAACATACGCAAACACGCGCTGGCCACCCGGATCGAGCTCCATGTGTGGGAAGAGGGAGACGTGGTCTATTTGGACGTCACCGATGACGGCGCAGGACTTCGCGGCGAGCCGGGTCTGGGACTCACCACGACCAGGGAACGCCTCGAAGCCATCGACGGCGGCCTCGACGTCCACGCCAAACCAGGGGGCGGCACGGTGTTTCAGGCCTGGGTGCCGAAAGGGGCATCCGAATGAGAGTCGTGATCGCCGACGACCACCGGATCGTCCGTGAAGGGCTTCGTTTCATGCTCTCCGAGAGCCCCGGCGTCGACATCGTCGCCGAGGCCGAGAGCGGCCACGAGCTTCTGGAGCTACTCGACCATACCGACGTCGACGTAGTGCTGCTTGACGTCCGCATGCCGGGCATGTCCGGGCTGGACGCTCTGGAACATCTCTCCGCCACCCATCCCGACCTGAAGGTGATCATCCTGTCGATGCACGACGACGTGGCGTACGTGCGTCGAGCCGTGGAACTCGGAGCTTCCGGATACCTGCTGAAGAGCACCAGCCGCGACGAGCTTGAACGGGCGATCCGCGTGGTGCATGAGGGCGGTGCCTACGTTCAAGGCGAGGTCACCAAACCGCTGCTTGCTGCCATGGCAGGAGAGGTCGGAGACGACGAGGTTCCGTCTTTGAGTCCCAGGGAGCGGGAGATCCTGCAGCTCGTCTCCAACGGGCGGGAGAACAAACAGATCGCCAGAGAGCTCGGCATCTCCGAAGCGACCGTTAAGACACACCTGAAAGGCATCTTCTCCCGTTTGGACGTGCGTAGCCGCGCCGAGGCCGTGGCCGTCGGGATTCGGCTCGGCATCATCGAGTAGCTCCTCCGATCTCGCACGGTGCCTCCCTCGAATGGGCGAGGGGTGCTGGCCCAATGGGCGACTACCGGACTGCCGCAACCTCCCGTACCTTGGGATGAGAGATATCGAGGAGGAAATCATGTTCAAGAAGTTCGCCCTGCTGACTGCGGGAGCCGTCATCCTCGCCGCTTGCGGCGGTGCCGCCGCCACGACCACAACGGCGGCGACTGGCCATGACGATGAAGCGACGCAAACCGAGTCGAGTCACGACGAGGCGTTCGACCGTCAGGTCGAGATCACGATGACCGAGTTCGCGTTCACACCGGATACCGTCACCGTGAAGGCCGGCGAGACCATCCGTTTCGTGGTCACCAACGACGGCCAAATCGAACACGAATTCCGCCCTACGACGGTTGCGGGTGCCGATGAGCATCTCGCCTCGGGCCATACCGACCATGAAGAAGAAGGAGCGGAAGGCGAGGCTCACGAAGAAGGGGAGATCCTGGTCCAGCCCGGGGAGACCAAGACGCTGGACGTGCACTTCGATGAGGCCGGCGAATACACCATCTACGCCTGCCTGCTGCCCGGCCACTACGAGTCCGGCATGGTTGGCGAGTTCATCGAAGGCTAGACAACATCCGCCGACCCCCGCGAGCCCCCGGTGCGACCTCCCTGCCGGGGGTTCGCCCGCGTCAGAGCCGTTCGGCTTCGATGCTGCCCATCTTCCCCGACTGGTAGTCCTCAAACGCCTGGATGATCTCAGCCCGGGTGTTCATCACGAAGGGTCCATATCGCACCACGGGTTCCGTCAGCGGTTCGGCGATGCCGATGATCGCCTGAATGCCTGAGGCGCCGCTGCGCAGAGCAACCTGTCCGCCGCCTTCGGAGATGGTCGCCATCTGCCCCTTGCCCATCGAGGTGCCGGCCAGGGTGCCGTCGCCTTTGAAGACGTAGACGAAGGCGATCTTGCCGTCGGGTACCTCCACCG
>JANTGE010000160.1 GCA_024763085.1 Acidimicrobiia bacterium | reverse complement strand
TCCGGCGTCGGCAAGACCGAAACCGCGAAGGCGCTCGCCGAGTTTCTGTTCGGCGACGAGGACGCGCTCATTCAGCTCGACATGTCCGAGTACATGGAGAAGCACACGGTGAGCCGTCTCGTCGGTTCGCCGCCCGGGTACGTCGGCTACGACGAAGGTGGCCAGCTGACCGAAGCGGTACGGCGCAAGCCGTTCTCGGTGGTGCTGTTCGACGAGATCGAGAAAGCCCACCCGGACGTGTTCAACACGCTGCTGCAGATCCTCGAAGATGGTCGTCTGACCGATGCTCAGGGTCGGCATGTCGACTTCAAGAACACGGTCATCATCATGACCTCCAACCTCGGCACCGCCGACCTCCGCAAAAAGGCCGTCGGGTTCGTCGCCGACTCCGACGACGTCAGCTACGAGAAGATGAAGGAAAAGGTGCTGGAGCAGCTCAAGAAGCACTTCCGGCCTGAGTTCCTCAACCGCATCGATGAGGTGATCGTGTTCCACGAGCTGTCGATCGATGAGGTGAAGGAGATCGTCGACCTGATGCTGACCCGGGTGCGGGAACAGCTGAAGTCGCAGAGCCTCGACCTGGTACTCACCGACGTCGCGAAGGAACTGCTTGCCAACCGGGGCTACGACCCGGAGCTGGGTGCCCGGCCACTCCGCCGTGCCATCCAGAGGCTGCTCGAAGATCCGCTGTCCGAGCGGGTGCTCCAGGGCGAGTTCTCGGCCGGCTCGACGATCGTCGTCGACGTCGAAGACGACGAGCTCACGTTCGAGGAGATCGAGGCGCCGACGCAGCCTCCGATCGAAATGGCCGGTTCCGAGGGCTGAGCGATCTTTGATCGCTCAGCCGGTACCCGGTACTTGGTACCTGGTACCGGTACTTGCGCCGGTCCGGAAGCGCTTAGAGTGTCTCCCCAATGAACCGCGCCTATCGCACCCTGGTGATTGTCGCGTCCGCGTACATCGCGGCGCAGATGCTGTCCGACATTGCCTCGTTGCGGATCGTGACGATCGCCGGGCTGTCGCTCGACGCCGGAACGATCATCTACCCGTTCACGTTCACGCTGCGGGACTTGGTCCACAAGGTGGCCGGCAAGTCGGTGGCCCGGCTGCTCATCGTCCTCGCCGCGGTGATCAACCTCGTGATGGCCGTGATCTTCTGGCTCGTCGCTGCGCTACCACCAGACCCGGAAGTCGGGGCCCAGTTGGCGTTCGGGCAGGTGCTTGCTCCGGTGTGGCGGATCGTGTTCGCGTCTATTCTCGCCGAGGTGGTTTCCGAGTTCATCGACACCGAGGTGTATGCCCGGTGGGTAGCCCGGATGGGCGAGCGGTTCCAGTGGGGTCGAGTGTTGAGCTCGAATGCCGTGTCGGTCCCAATCGACTCGGCCCTCTTCAGTGTTCTGGCGTTCGGCGGGGTGTTGCCTGCCGGCGTCGTGATCGGAATCTTCTGGGCGAATGTGCTCATCAAGGGTGCCGTGACGTTGATCTCGATCCCTTGGATCTATCTGGTCCGTCCCGAACCGGTGCCCGATCTGGCAGCAGGGTGACCGTTCGCTAAACTGCCGGTGGCCCCGAATCCGGGGTCGAAAGCTCACAGGAGGAAACGTGAGGCGCTGGATCAAGCTAACCGCCGTCATCGCCGTGTTCGCCATTGTGGCGGCGGCGTGTGGAGGCACGAGCGGCACGACCGAGACGACGTCGGAGCCGACGTTCAAGGCGTGCGAGGTAACCGACACCGGTGGTGTCGACGACAAGTCGTTCAACCAGACCGCCTGGAAGGGCGTGCTGGATGCCGCCGCAGACTTCGGCATCGAGACCAAGGTGCTCGAGTCGCAGTCGGAAGCCGACTACGAGACAAACATCAACTCGCTCATCGGCGAGAACTGCGACATCATCATCACCGTTGGCTTCCTGCTCGGTGATGCCACGAAGAAAGCCGCCGAGGCGAACCCCGATCAGAAGTTCGCCATCGTTGACTTCGCCTACGACCCTGCGCTGCCGAACGTGCTGGGCCTGGTGTTCAACACGGCTGAAGCAGCGTTCCTCGCCGGCTATGTGGCTGCGGGCACGACGCAGACCGGAACCATCGGCACCTTTGGTGGCATCAACATTGGTGGCCCCGTCACCGACTTCATGGACGGCTACGTGTGGGGCGCCCGGTACTACAACTCCCAGAACGGCACGGACGTGAAGGTGCTCGGCTGGGACCCTGAGGCCAAGGATGGTCTGTTCGTTGGTAACTTCGAGTCGAAGGACGACGGTCGCACCATGGGCCAGAGCCTCATCGATGAGGGTGCCGACATCATCTTGCCGGTCGCCGGTCCGGTCGGCCAAGGTACCGCTGCGCTCGCCCAGGAGCGTGGTGACGTGGGTGTCATCGGTGTGGACACCGACTGGTTCGTGTCGATTCCGACCTACAAAGAGGTCTATGTGACCTCCGTCATGAAGAACATGGACGTTGCGGTGTACAACGCCATCAAGGAGGCAATGGACGGCACGTTCCAGGGCGGGCTCTTCGTCGGCACGCTCGAGAACGACGGCGTCGGCATCGCTCCGTTCCACGACTGGGACAGCAAGGTGCCTGCCGATGTCAAGGCAGCCGTCGAAGATCTGAAGAGCCAGATCATCGCCGGTACGCTGGATATTCAGCAGCCGCCTGCGTAGTCGACACCCGATACTTGACTGGTGGAGGGCCCTTCGGGGCCCTCCACGCGTGCCGACGCTGTCCTTGGACGCTCACGGTGTCGACCTCGAGCCAGGCGGAGAAAAGCCGGTGTTCTTGCCGGCGAGCAGAACGGCGCGAAGGGTCTTGGTCGAGGCACTAGGCTGGCCGTCGATCGAGCGAGGCGGATGTGGAACTCGAACTGCGAGACATCACGAAACGGTTTCCGGGAGTACTCGCGAACGATCATGTGAGCCTGCACGCCAGCTCGGGAGAGGTACTGGTCCTGCTTGGTGAGAACGGCGCCGGCAAGACGACGCTCATGAACATCTTGTACGGCCTGTACAGCGCCGACGAGGGTGAGATCATCATCAACGGGCAGGTCCAGGACTTCACCGGTCCGGGTGACGCCATCGCTGCCGGCATCGGCATGGTGCATCAGCACTTCATGCTCGTCCCGGTGTTCACCGTTGCCGAGAACGTCGTCTTGGGAGTCGAACCGGTCAAGGCCGGCGGTGTCCTCGACATGGAGGCCGCCCGCCGGCAAGTACGGGAGATCTCGACCAAGTACGGTCTCGAGGTAGACCCGGATGCCGTCATCGAAGATCTCCCGGTCGGCATCCAGCAACGGGTCGAGATCATCAAAGTCCTCTTCCGTTCTGCAGAGGTGATCGTCTTCGACGAGCCGACCGCCGTACTCACCCCCCAAGAGGTCGAAGAGTTTTTCGGGATCGTTCGGTCTTTGCGAGACGCCGGCAAGGCGATCATCTTCATCACTCACAAACTCAAAGAGGTGCTCCAAATAGCGGATCGCATTCAGGTGATCCGCCGGGGAAAGGTGGTGGGGGAGGCCCTGCCGGAGGAGGCCGACGAGCAGAAGCTTGCCGAGATGATGGTGGGGCGGCCGGTTGAGCTCACGGTGGCGAAGGCGCCGGCGCAGCCAGGTGAGCCGGTGCTGACCGTGGAAGGCCTGACCGTGCTCGACGATCGAAGCCACCTCGCCGTCGACGGAGTCGACCTGCAGGTCCGCTCGGGGGAGATCGTCGGCATCGCGGGTGTCCA
>JANTGE010000159.1 GCA_024763085.1 Acidimicrobiia bacterium | reverse complement strand
TCGTAGACGCCGGCCAGGCCCAGGTCGTCGGCCACCATGCCCGGATCGAGGGGCAGGCTGCTACCGCCCCCGGCCCCGGCGCCAAGCGGCGAAACGTCGAGGTGCTCCACGACGGCTTCGAAGCGGTCCACATCTCGCACCAGCATCCACGCGTAGGCGAGCAGATGATGCGCCAGCGGCACCGCCTGGGCCTGCTGCAGGTGTGTGTACGTCGGCACCGCGACGTCGCGCACCCCTTCGGCCACCTCGACGAGGACACCTACGAACGCCCGAATCTGGTCGATACGGGCCGCTCCTGCCGCCTTCAGGTAGAGCCGAATGTCCAGCGCCACCTGGTCGTTGCGCGACCGACCGGTATGCAGCTTCCCGGCAACGGGGCCAACCAGTTGCCCAAGACGTCGCTCGACGGCGGAGTGAACGTCCTCATCGCCGGGGAGATACTCGAAGCTTCCTTCTCGAGCCTCCACGAGAACGTCCTGCAGGCCTTCGACCAGTTGTTCCGTCTCTTCTTCCGAGATGAGGCCGACGGCACCCAGCATGCGGACATGAGCCAGCGAACCCAGCACGTCGACCTCGAGGAGGCGACGGTCCGCGGCGTCGACGGTAAATGCCCACAGGTCGGCCGCGGGTGGCTCGTCGAATCGGCCGCCCCAAAGGGTCACTCGCCCTCCCCCAACCGTGCCTCGGCCAGCGTACGGAGTCGCAGCGCCTGCAGTCTGATGAACCCGGTGGCGTCCGACTGGTCGTACACGCTGTCCTCTTCGAAGGTGACGGTCGCCTGATCGTAGAGGGCGTAGCGGTCGGACCGTCTCCCCTCCACGATCACCTGGCCTTTGTACAGCTTCAGTCTCGCCTCGCCCGACACTCGCGACTGGATGTCGTCCATGAATGCCTGCAGCGCCTCCCGCTCCGGCGCGAACCAGAAGCCGTTGTACACCATCTCGGCGTATCTCGGAACGAGTTCGTCCCGCAGATGGGCAACCTCACGGTCCAGGGTGATCGACTCGACCGCCTTGTGCGCATGCTGGAGGATGGTCCCACCCGGCGTCTCGTAGACCCCCCGGCTCTTCATTCCCACGAACCGGTTCTCGACGATGTCGACTCGACCGATGCCGTGGCGGCCCCCGATCTCGTTGAGGGCGGTGAGCATGCTCACCGGGTCGAGCCGTTCGCCGTTCAACGACACCGGATTTCCTTCGTGATACCCGATGGTGAGCCACTCGGGCGTGTCCGGTGCGTCCTCCGGGTCGGTCGTCATCCGGAACATTCCCTTCGGTGGGGCCACCCACGGGTCTTCGAGCACTCCGCCTTCATAGGAGATGTGCAACAGGTTGGCGTCCATCGAATACGGCTTTTCCGGCGTGACGGGAATCGGGATGCCGTGCCCTTCCGCGTAGGCGACCAGGTCGGCGCGGCCTTTGAAATCCCATTCGCGCCAGGGGGCGATCACGTCGATGTCCGGTTTGAGCGCGTAGGCGGAGAGTTCGAACCGCACCTGGTCGTTTCCCTTGCCGGTGGCACCGTGCGCTATGGCATCGGCGCCGGTTGCCTCGGCAGCGCGCACCAACCCCTTGGAGATCACCGGCCTCGCCAGGGATGTTCCCAGCAGGTAGTACCACTCGTAGACGGCGTTGGCCCGCAGCGCCGGGAACACGTAGTCCTCGACAAACTCCGCCCGGAGGTCTTCGGTGATCGCCTCGACGGCGCCGGTCTTCAGTGCCTTCTCTCGAGCCTCCTCTACCTCTTCCCCCTGACCGACGTCGGCCGTATAGGCGACGACTTCGGCTCCGTACGTCTCGACGAGCCAGGTGAGAATGATGGAGGTGTCGAGTCCCCCGGAGTAGGCAAGTACGACTTTCATGGTGCTCCCATCTCGTTCAACTGTGTGGCGATCCGCCTGCCGGGCACGCCGGCCTCGGTGGCAATGAAGAGGGTGTCGTCCCCGGCGACGGTCCCCAGCACACCGGGCAGCCCGGCACGGTCGACGGCCCCTGCGACCACCTGGGCAGCTCCGGGGGGTGTCGAGATGACCACGAGGTTTCCCGTCGCGTCGATCTTGAGTGCATAGGCGTCGAGCATCGAAGCCAGTTCCGTCCCGTCGCTTCGAGGTTCGTCGATCACGTAGACGAGCCGGCCATCCCTCCTCGCCTTGAACGCGCCGAGTTCCTTGAGGTCCCTCGAGACGGTCGCCTGGGTGACGTCGAACCCTTCCGATGCCAGCAACGCCACCAGAGCTGTCTGGCTCTGAACGGATTGCTGTTGGAGGAGGCGGCGGATGGTCCTCCGTCGTGCGGATGCTTGCATGACAGAACAATACGCATGTTCGCATAATCATGCAATTGAAGGGTTGGCCTCACGAAACATCGTTCGCTGCTTGACTGGGGCCATGACCGTCGCACCATACGGAACCTGGACATCCCCGCTCGCCTCCACCGACGTCGCCGCGGGGTCGATCGGCCTCGACCTCCCTCGATTCGCCGCCGGACACCTCTACTGGCTCGAGATGCGTCCGCAGGAGGGCGGCCGCTATGTGATCGTCCGCCTCGAAGACGACAACGTGGTCGATGTGCTCCCGGCAGGCTTCAATGCCCGGAGCGCCGTCCACGAGTACGGCGGAGGGTCCTACACCGTGGACGAGCACGGCACGGTGTTCTTCGTCAATTGGGACGACCAGCACATCTACCGACTCGCTCCCGGCGGCGCCCCGCAAGCGATCACCCCGGAGCCCCCTGCGCCCCGGGCCTGGCGGTACGCAGACCTTCAGGTCATCCCGGACACCGAAGCTCTCATCGCCGTCCGCGAACGGCACGGCGAGGAAGTCGAGAACGATCTCGTTCGCATCACGCCGGACGAGGAACCGGTGGTGCTCGCTACCGGGTATGACTTCTACTCGTCGCCGCGGATAGCACCGACAGGCGACGAGATGGCGTGGCTCTCTTGGAACCAGCCCGACATGCCCTGGGACGCTACCGAACTGTGGGTCGCGGACCTCGACGAGAGCCTGAACCCCACTGCCCGACACCGCGTCGCCGGCGGCCTCGACGAGTCCATCGTGCAGCCCGAGTTCGATGAGGCCGGGAACCTGTGGTGGGTCTCCGACCGGACGGGTTTCTGGAACCTCTACCGTGAAGGCCGCCCGGTCGCACCCGTCGCTGCCGACTGTGCCGGCCCGACCTGGACGTTCGGGCGAACGTACTTCGCGATCCTCGATGACGGATCGGCCGTCATGACCGTCGTCGAGGAGGGCTTCGAGCGCCTCTATCGTCTGGATGCTGCCGGGGCACGCACCCCGATGGCGGTCCCCAAGGGGACCCATAGGGGACGCCTGGCCACCGACGGCCGCCGCATGGCCGTCATCTCGGGAGCGGTCGATGAACTGGACACGGTCCGCCTCGTCGTCGATGGGCAAACAAAGGCGATCAAGCGTTCGACGCTGGATCTCGACCCCGCCTCCGTGTCGCCGGCCAAGCCCATCACGTTTCCGACCGACGACGGGCCGACCCACGCATTCTTCTACGCGCCACGCAATCCGGAGTTCGAAGCCCCCGAGGGCGAAAAGCCGCCGCTCGTCGTGTTCTCCCACGGCGGTCCAACCTCCGCGACGCGGCCAGACCTCAACTTGGCGATCCAGTTTTGGACCACCCGTGGCTTCGCCGTCGTCGATGTGAACTACAGCGGCAGCACCGGCTATGGGCGGGCATACCGGCAGCGGCTCCGCACCATGTGGGGCATCGCCGACACCCGCGACTGTGTCTCCGCTGCCCGGTACCTCGCCGGACGCGGCCTCGTCGACCCGGATCGGATGGCGATCCGCGGCGGCAGCGCCGGCGGCTATACCACCCTGGCTGCCCTCACCTTCCA
>JANTGE010000158.1 GCA_024763085.1 Acidimicrobiia bacterium | reverse complement strand
GCGACGATCCTCGTCAACGGCATCATCATGACTCTGTTCGTGTGGCACTACACGATCATGGTCGTGCCGGCGGTGGCGGTCGCCACCTGGCTCGGAGGGTTCGGCCTCCACCTGGAACCCAACACGCCGTCGTGGTGGTGGACCCGTCCGCTGTGGCTTCTGGCCCTCATCGGCCTGACGATGCTGGTCCTGCCTCTCCTCGCCCGGTTCGAACGCCCCGTGCCTGCCCCATCCCGACCGGTCGGCCCGACGAGACAGGTCGCCGCGGTCATCTTCGCGATCGTCGGGTTCGCCGTCGTCGCGCTGGTCGGTACGAACGGAGGTCACGTCGGAAGGTGGGTGTTTCCGGCGCTGCCGATCGTCTCGCTGGCCCTGGCAGGGCGAAACATCGACGGCCACCCTCTCAACGGCATCGATCCCAGGAGATAACCAGTTCTTAGTGGTAGCGTGACGCTCGGGCCACGAGGGACTCGAGCATCGCCGCCAGCCAAGCAGCCGACCGCGGCCGTCCAGCCGCCACGTCTGCCACCGGACGCGCCACGGCAACCGTCCTGATTACCGATATGGTCGGTTCGACGGCGCTCCGGTCGCGACTCGGCGACGAGGTCGCGGACCAGTTGCGGCGCATCCACGACGATGAATTGGCTGACGTCGCCGGTCAGCACATCGGACGGTTGGTCAAAGGCACCGGCGACGGGCTCATCTTCACCTTCGACACGGTCTCCGATGCTCTCGACACCGCCGTCGCGATGCAGACGGTGATGGCCCGTCTCCGGCGTCGGCGACACGAGCAACCGCCGATCCGGATCGGCATCAGCACCGGCGATGTCGCGTGGGAAGATGGCGACTGCTTCGGCATGCCCGTCGTTGAAGCAGCCCGCCTCTGCGACCTCGCCGAACCGTCGCAGATCCTCTGCTCCCCTGGCGTCGCCTACCTGGCGCACCAACACGCCGCATCCCTGGCTTCCCTTGGTGTCCGTCAACTCAAAGGGATCGAACAGCCCATGGAGCTCTTCGAGGTCGCGTGGCGCCCCACGTCCGCCGGCGACCAACGATCCCGAACACTTCCGTTCGTCGGGAGGCTCGCCGAAGTCGACACCATCGGCGCCGGCCTGACGTCCCTTGCCGGAGGGACCGGTCGCATCGTCATGGTCTCCGGAGAACCCGGCGTCGGCAAGTCGCGACTTGTCCGGCACGCGACCGCGCAGACATCGCCAGAAGTTTCGTACACGGTGCTGACCGGGAGGTGCAGCGAACACGAAGTTGTTCCGTACGCTCCCTGGTCGGAGATCCTGAGCGAATGGTCGCAGAACCACCACATCGACGAGGTAGCCGACTCGTTCGGCGACGACCCGGCGATCATCCGACTGTTTACCGGCGGCACCTCCATCGGATCCGACCAGAGGCAACGAACCACCTCCGACATCGCCCGGCAGATACGACACATCCTGGAACGGATCGCCGGCTCGACTCCGCTCGTTCTGGTGTTCGACGACCTCCAATGGGCCGACCATGGCACCCTCGAGCTGCTGCACCTGGTCGGACCGGTCACCGCCCACGCTGCTGTCACCATCGTCGGCACCTTCCGAGAGACCGAGGTGCTCGCCGACCATCCGCTCTCGGCAGCGTTGGCGCTTCTCCAGCGCACGACGAAGATCGACCGCGTCCGACTGGGCCCCCTCGGTCAAGACGCCATCGCCGACGCCGTGCAGCTCCTCGGGGGCCGCCGAGACCGTACCCGAATCCTCATCGAGCAAGTCGCCGAAGAGACCGGCGGCAACGCACTCTTCGTCCAGGAGATCCTCCTCGACTTGCGAGAGCAGGGCATCCTGGCCGACCCGGAGGCGTTCGATCCGTCAAGGCTTCCCGATGCGTTGCGAGACATCATCCATGCCCGTGTCGGCAGGCTGTCGCCCCAGGCCCGTTCCCTGCTCACAGCCGCGTCGCTCCGCCCCCGCGGCTTCGACCCCAAGCTTGTCGCTCAGGCTGTCGAGATGGCCACCGCCGATGCCTTCCGCGCCGTCGAGGAGGCGATCCAGGCCGGTCTCATAGAAGAGCGGGCCTCCCGCTACGGGTTCACCCACGACCTCATCCGTCAAAGCCTCGAGACCGAACTGACCGCCGGCCACCGGACCCATCTCCACGGTGCCTTCGCCGACCTGATCGAAGCCGAATACGATCTGTCACCAGCCACGCTCTCCGACCTCATCTACCACCATCGTCGGGCGGGCAACGCTGCGGCCCGGCGCCGCTATCTGATCGAGGCCGGCAGCCACGCCGAAGCCGCCTACGCCTTCCTCGACGCCATCGACTTCTATCAGCAGGCCGCAACGATCGACGACCCGGCCGCATCGGCCGGCGCCGTTCCAGCCGGCCTGGCTCGCAGCTATGCCGGGGCCGGCTACCGCCTGGAAGCCGCCCGGCACTACCTGGCCGCGGCGGAGGTGGAGCAGGACCCGACCAGAGCCCGCATGCTCCGCACCGACGCCGGCGTCAACCTGGTCAGAGGAGGACGTGTCGATGAAGGACGGGACCTCATCGTCGCCGCCGCCCGGGAGTTCGGCATCCGGATACCTCGGAGCACCGTCGGGATCATCGCCGCCATCGCGGCACAGCAAACCCGCCTCGGTTTTGCCCGCCAGGCGACCACCGACCGGCTCGACAGTCACCGCCGTATGCAGCTCGAGTTCGCGAGCATCGCCTACCGCGGGCTCCGCCACGCCGACCCGCTCGCGTCGGCACTCATCACGTCCCGCTACGCCGTGTTGGCGGCACGCTCCACCGACGCCACCCACCGGGCTGTGGCCGCCATCGAACAGGCAGTGTTCAACGCCGTGGCCGGCACGAACCGGTCTGCGAAAGCCGACCGGTTCGCCGAAGTGGCACGCACCGCAGCCAGGCAGGCGGACGATCCGCGGGTTGCCGCCACCGTCGAGCTTGTTGAGGGAACCATCGCGTTCATGGCGGGTGACTTCTCAGAGACGCTGCAACATGACGAAGCCGCCGCGAAGCTGCTCAACAACCTGGGCGGCCTGGAAGCTGCAGAGCAGGACGTCGCGACCCTGCAGCACAACGCCAGCCTCTATTGGCTGGGTCGCATCGCCGACGCCGAGGCGTATCGGATGATGCAGCTCAACGACGCTGCGGCTCGGGGCGACGCCATCGGCAGGCTCAACGTCGGCCTGAACGGTGTGATCCGACTGCTCGCCACCGACGACCCGGACATGGTGGCGACCGACGTCGCCGAAGCGGAACGCTCATGGCATCAGGACCGGTACGGTCTCCATCACACGGAGACCCTCCTCATCCGTACCGAGCTCGAGCTGTACCAAGGACACGTCGAAGCGGCCCTAGCGCTGCTGGATCAGCAGGCACGTCTCATGAAACGCACCATGCTGCTCCGAGCCCAGTACGCGGCCATCATGTTCTATGACGGTGTGGTGCGGGCTCATCTGGCCGCGGCAGCCGCCGGCCGACGCTCCCATCTTGCGTCGGCCGGCCGAGCCATAGCCCGGATCCGCCGGCAAAGGGCACCGTGGGGCGACGCCATCGCCGACCTGCACGAGGCGACAGCGGCAGCTCTCGACGATCGGAGAGACGCACCTGCGAAGGCCGCCGAGGTGGCGAACGTGAAGCTCCAGCAGTTAGGCCTGGAGCTGTGGGTCGCCGTCGCCGCTTATCGGATCGCTCAACGCCGTGGCGACCGTCCCGGTATGGCCGAAGCGACAGCTTCCCTTTCGGGTCTCGGGGTGGCCAACCCGGAACGAACGGTCGCCATGTTCACTCCCGGCTGGGTATCGTGAGCTACGTCTTCGACCCGCAGCGGGTCGCCGAGATCGTCCGTACGACCGCCGACCGGTTTGCTGACAAGCCGCTCGGTTTCAAGCTGCGCCG
>JANTGE010000157.1 GCA_024763085.1 Acidimicrobiia bacterium | reverse complement strand
GGGGCTGTAGCTCAGTTCGGCAGAGCACTTGCATGGCATGCAAGGGGTCAGGGGTTCAAATCCCCTCAGCTCCACACCTCGAAATCCCCTGTGTTCAGCGGGGGATTTCGTCGTTTCAGAGGCCCAGTGAGGGTCCTTCGAATCGGCCCAGAGTCCGCGGAAGGTCCGCGAGAGTTTGAGCCCGGGCGGCTTCGAGGGCGTCGGCGGCCTGTCGGTCCCGGCCTTCGAACAAGTGACCGTAGATGTCGTAGGTGGTTCGGATGGAGGCGTGTCCGAGTCGTTGGGAGATGACGTAGGGGTCCTCGCCGGAGGCGATGAGGAGAGCGACGTGGGTGTGGCGGAGGTCGTGGGGCCGCATCGGCTCGCCGATCGATGCCCGTACGGCGGGGTACCAGAAGCGGCGACGGAAGACGCGCAGGTCGAGTGGTCCGCCTTCGGGGGCGGTGAAGATGAGGTTCTGCTCGCCCGGGTACGTGTCGACATGTGTGGTGAGTTCCTCGGCGAGGAATGGCGAGAAGCTCACGGTGCGGCGGGCGGCGGGTGTCTTGATCGGTTCTTCGACTCGAAGCTGGCGGCGTGATAGGTCGAGCCGATCGGTGCGCAGTGCTGCCAGTTCGCCGGGGCGGAGGCCGGTGTAGGCGCCGGTGAGGACGAACACCCGGTAACGGGGTGTGATCGTCTCGGCGAGCTGTTCGACTTCGTCGATGCCCAGGAAGCGCTTCTCGGATTGCTCGATGCTGGGGAGGACGATTCGACGGCAGGGTGATCGGGCGAGTCGGCCGTCGTCGACGGCCATCTCGAGGGCGAGTTGGAGCAGGGTGTAGGCGCGGCGAATGGTGGAGGGGGAGTAGCCGGCGGCCACCAGGTCGGCGACCCAGGTGCGGATGTGGCCGGGCTCGATGGAGGACAGGGAGGCGGTTCCGAACGTGGGGAGGATCAGGCTGCGGATGACCGACCCGTCGTTGTCGCGGGTGGAGGCGGCCAGGTTGACCCGGCTCTGTTGAACTTGGGTGTTCCACTCGGCGAACGTGATACGAGCGCGCCGAGGGTCGGTCCACTCGCCTCGAAGCTTGTCTGCCTCGATGGTGGCGAGGAAGGCTTCGGCCTCGACCTTTCGGCGGAAGTTGCGCGCTCTTTCGCGACCGTCGGGTGTTCGGTACCGGGCTTGCCACGTACCGGCGTCGGTCTTGCGAACGTGTGCCACTGCGGAAGTCCCTCCGTCATGAGCTGCGTGCGGAGCCGGCTGCGGCCCCAGGGCACCCTCCACCTTCGGCCGCCACCCTGTCATCAGAGTGTCCGTAACCCTGTCATCAGAGTGTCAGTGGCCCTGTCAAGACCCAGGTGTTCTTTCCGGTTTCATGTCGTACGGATCGTTCCGGGGACATGTCGGACGTTCCGGAGACATGTGACACCACCGAGATAGCCGCTGCATGCCCCGGCGGCGGAGAACAACCCTGGGAGCGCTTGAGCGACGGGTCATTGCGGCAGGGCGTTGGATTGTCCTCGGGAGGTGCTCTGGGTCGGTCTCGTGGCTAGCTCCAGGTCGAGGGCCTCAGACAGCACCATCCACCAAGGCGCGGAAACCCCGTGACAGCACGGAACTCCGAGCCTGACAGCGGCATGACAGGGTCACCCTCCACTATCTGCTCAGGAAACATCGGAGAAGGGAGGTACCCGTCATGAATCGCCAAGCACCCCGAGAGCCTCACACAATCCGGCCTACGAGAGCGCAAGCGCGATTCGCGCACCGCACCCTGTCAATCCCACACGCACGTGCAACAAGTTGCTGGGTGTGTACATGTAGACATGGGAGCCGGTGATGGGCCTCGACCGCGGCACCCTGGCGAGGCTCGACCGCAAGCTGCTCGCCGGTCTCGGACAATGCGAGACGTACCGGATGGTGCGGGTGCCGGTGACTCCAGCCAAGTGGTCGACCTGGAGACGATACTGCGAGTCGGCCGGCGTTTCGATGGGTCGTGCCATCGCCACTTTGATTGATCGGGAGTTGGTGAGCGTGTTTGGTGATCACACTGGGGAACACCATGTGGTGTTCGCCGAACATGCCGAGGAGGAGTTGGTCAGACGCCAGGAGCAGGTTGCCCGCCGGGAGGAGAAGGCGGCGGCAGTCGAGGAACGGCTCCGGGCGTGGAACGCCCACCTCCGCACGTGGGAGGTCGAGCTGGCGACCCGAGAGCGGCGGGTCGAGTTCGCAGCGAAGGTGGCTGTTCAACCCACAGAGGTGGAGACCAAGGTCGGTCGCAACGAACGATGCGCATGTGGATCGGGTCTCAAGTACAAGCACTGCCACGGCCTACCCGGCCGGTAGCGAGGCGTCCTGCCAGATAATGTCGTGCTAGCGCCGATTGCCGGTTCGGCTCGGAGCGGGGTGAGCGAGAACGCTCTGGTGGCTGAGTGATCTGTGTTCTCCGATGCTCAATGACCGGATGCATGGAACTTGACCACGCCGCCGGCGGTGCGGATCTCCGCATGACGTCGCCTACTAGATCCGCTTTCACGCCAGTCGAAGACGAGCTGGCTGCACTGGAGTGCAAGCAACGGTGCTGTGTCTGCGACTATCTCGACGTCGGCGAGGACGAGGTGGAGTTGGCCGTCGAGCTCCAGTAGCACCTTGTCGTCGCGAACCGCGGACCATGTCAGGCGATGCATGTTGTCGTGGGGCCGACCGAACCAGCCGGTAGGCAGTTCCATCGAAGCAGTTCCGGCTTTGTCGAACCACGCTGAAACGACCGCCAAGCTGTCCATGTCGCTGTTCCTCTCGGACCCGATCACCCATTATGAGCGATATCGCACAGATGGGCAAAGCACGCAGAACGGCACATCGGCGCTCGCTGAATCGGCGCAGATGAGAACCTTGCGACTTGCTGCCATAGACGATACGCTATGGGCATGAAGAGCATGGAAGACCGGGTGGCCGGCTCGCTTCTGCAGCTAGCTCGGACACGGCTCGGGTTGTCACAAACGGCGTTTGCGGATCTGCTGGGGATTGCCCAGCCCACCTTGTCGGCGTACGAGTCGGGTCGTCGTCAGCCGACGCTGCCGACCCTGTTGAGGCTGCTGGCCCGAGCAGGGCTGGAGTTGCGGCTGGAGCTGACCGATCTCGACAACCACGATGTGGTGCTCGCCGAGTGGGAGCGAACGCTGGACGAGGCGACCAGGGAGCGGTTGAGATCGAAGGGTTATCGATTGGCGAGCGATGCCGCCTGAGCTGAGCGACGAGCAAGTGGCGGTAATCTGTGGTGTGCTCATCGACCACGGTGTGCAGTTCGTGATCATCGGAGGCATGGCGGCCCGGCTCCACGACACCGGGCATGCCACGATCGATGTCGACATCTGCCCCTCGACTGATGACACCAACCTGGCCAGGCTCGCCTCGGCACTGGCGGACCTCGGCGCTCGGCTCCGGGTGTCGGGGGATCCCGAGGGTGTCGCGTTCGAGCCTCACGCCGACATGTTGCGTCAGGTCGAGCTGATGACTCTGATCACCGAACACGGTCCGCTCGACCTGTGTTTCACTCCGGACGGATTCCCCGAGGGGTATGCGAGCCTCAGCGAGCGCGCTTCGGTGATCGAGGTCGCCGCCGTCGATGTGCCGGTGGCCTCCTTGGAGGATGTCGTTGCATCGAAACGGGCCGCGGGCCGACCGAAGGACATCGTTGCGCTACCGCCGCTCGAGGCTCGACTTCGGCGTCCGTGAAGGACCGGCGAGTCCGCGCAGAGTCCGCGGATAGTCCGCGAGAGGACCATTGGCGACCCGAAACGACCGGTGATGACACGCGGTGAATCGTCAATGAATACGGGGTGATTCGGGCATTTGGCCAGGTAGGCGAATCGCTCCGATCATGAATGGCATGCAAGGGGTCAGGGGTTCAAATCCCCTCAGCTCCACCACCTC
>JANTGE010000156.1 GCA_024763085.1 Acidimicrobiia bacterium | reverse complement strand
CTGAAGCAGGAGGGAGAACGTGAAACTGCGTGGAATGGTTTCGGGTCGGGCAGAGGTGTGCGGACCGGAGACGACGCTCCAGGAGGCCGCCGAACGGATGATGGAAGCGCACGTCGGTTCGGTGGGCGTGGTCGAGGGACGCGACCTGGCCGGCATCATCACGGAGCGGGACATCGTACGGGCAGCGTCGGACGGCGCCGATGTCACCGTCGAAGTCGTCGAAGACTGGATGACCAGCGATCCCGACGTGTTCTCTCCCGACGTCGAGGTAGCCGAGGCAGCCTCGTGGCTGCTCGAAACCGGCTACCGCCATCTCCCGGTGATGGAGAACGGCGAACTGCTCGGCATCCTCTCGATCCGGGATGTGCTCTGGGCGTTGCACCAGGCGTAGAGTTTTGAGTTTTGAGTTTTGAGTTCTGAGTTGCGGTCGGACTGGTTCGGGCTGCCTTGTACCTCGTACCTTGTACCTTGTATCTCGTAGCGAGCACAGGTACCAGGTACCGGGTACCAGGTACAGATTGGTGGATACGCGTTAGCCCTCGCTGGACCGCTCGCCCGCCTTCGGGATCCACACCAGGGTCAGCTCGTTCACTTGGATGTCGGTCTTCTCGAGGCCGATGTCGACCTGCTCGATGGCATCTGCTGCTTCGTTCCACTTCGCAGCGATCTCGTTGATCTCGTCGGCAAGCTCATCCTCGAGTTCCTCGATCGTGTGGGCCTTGTCGGCGTACTTGTCCTGGGCGCTGCGTAGCCGCTCCTGGGTGCGAACCGTCTGTGATCGTCGAGAGGCGACTCCGGAGAGGCTGCGGGACCGTTTGCGCCCGCCGAGGAACACCGAGAGCAGCTCACCGGCTCCGGCCATGAGCTCTTGCTGACGTCGAGTCTGGGTGTCCACCTCGAGTTCCCGTACCCGCCGCTCGGCAGCAGCGAGCTGCTCCTGGGCGGTGCGGAGTTTCGAACGGTAACGATCACGCAGCTTGGCGATGGCAGCGTCGGCGGCGTCTTCTGCGGCGGCGCGACACCGACGTTCGAACGATTCGCGTTCCTCTCCGACGCGCGAGTACAGCTTCAGTTTCGGGTTCTTGAACACGGTGACTTTCCGGTTTTGCCGAAGCCAGTTCGTCAACGCGGTCTTGGCCGATCGGAACCAGGTGGATGCATCGATTGGCGCGTCGGGCAGCACATAGACCGCCCCGTCGGGGGCCTCGTCGGTCAGATCTCGAGGGTCGTAGTCGACTTCGACGAAATCGGCCGGGTCGATGGGGTCGGTGAGCGGATGAAGCACCGCCTCCCAGGTTTCGGTGTGGTTCACGCCGGCGTGAACGTCGTCGTAGAGCAGGTGGACGCGGGCGGCGAGGGCCGCTTCGAGGCGGGAACTCGAGGGATCTGCGCCGACGAGATCCGCCCAGGGCGCGGCCGGATCCAGGTAGGCGACCCGAACTCCCCGGGCGACGCTTGGCGCCGTCGGAGTGGCGTCGTCGGGAATGGTCGACTCGGTGGGGGCGGCACGCTGCACCTGGTGCCTCTCCGGGGCGTCGGCCATCAGTCGGGCGACGTCGTCTCTGGTGAACGGTCCGCGCAGGTAGGACATGGCCCATCGGGTCGCGAACGTCGTCGGTTCGGCCGACCGGGTGCTGTGAAGGACGAACTGGCGTTTGTCGAGGTCGCCGATGAGTCGATCGAAGTGAGCGACGTCGACGTCTCCCGAGGCAGACTTGAGACCTTCGAGGATGCGTGCTTTGTCACGTTCCGTTTGCAGCCGTCCGATCATCCACGTGCCGGCGTTCGACATGGCCTTGTAGTCGAGATCGACCGGGTTCTGCGTGGACAGCAACATGCCGACACCGTGGGCTCGTGCCTGTTTGAGGATGGTGAGGATCGGCTTCTTCGATGGCGGTTCGGCAGTCGGCGGAGCGAACCCGAACACTTCATCCATGTAGATGAGGGCGCGCAGGTCGGAGGTGCCGGGTTGGGAGCGGATCCAGGTGACCATCTTGGACAGCAGCAGGGTGACGATGAACTGGCGTTCCTGATCGGACAGGTGCTGCAGGTAGATGACGGCCGCTCTCGGTTTGCCCTCGTCGGTGTAGAGCAGACGCTGCGGATCGAGGGGAACCCCTTCAATCCATGATCCGAACGATGGCGAAGCGATGAGTCCGTTGAGGCGCATCGCCAGCTTGGTTCTGTCTTTCTTCGGGAAGAACGTGTCGAGGTCGAACACGCCGAGTTTGCGCAGTGGCGGGTTGACCACCTGGCCGATCAACGTTGCCAGGTCCAGGTCCCGTCCTGCCTGCCAGGCATGTTCGATGAGGTTCGACAGGAGGATGTGTTCCGGAGAGGAGAGAGGATCGCCGGGGATGCCGGCCAGCACGAGGAGTGACGATACGAACCCTTCGATTTCGTCTCGTGCCGTCTCCGAGTCTGATGTCCAGTCGACATCGGGTGCTGTCAGAGAGCCAATGATGTTGAGCGGTACCCCTGCCTCCGAGCCGGGGGTGTAGATGGTGACGTCGGCGGCAGCGCGCAGCCGCCGGATCCTTTCGCCGTCGATACCCCAGGACGTCAGGCCGCTCTTCCACAGATCGGCGGTCTGGGCGGCGTAGGTGTCCGGGTCGACGTTCTTGCGCCGGGCCTCGCCCTCATCGATCCAGGGACGGAAGTCCTCGGGACGGAGCTCGGGGAACGTCAACAGCAGGTTGCCCATGTCGCCTTTTGGGTCGATGACCAGCGCCGGGATCCCCGCAAGGAGGGCCTCTTCCAGGGCGATGATGCCGAGACCGGTCTTGCCGGAACCGGTCATACCGACGATGACGCCGTGGGTGGTGAGGTGGTGGGCCTTGTAGAGAATCGGCTGGGCAGGTTCGCCCTTCCCCGTGACCGGGTCGACGGTCCCTCCGAGATACAGCGTCCCTGGTTCGTCCATGGTGGTCCTTCCTGTGTCCATTGCGATTCTATGAGGTACCAAGGCCCAGGGCGACCGGTGACGTGGGTGATGGGTTATGGGTTGTGAGTTATGGGTTGTGAGTTGTGGGTTGTGAGTTGTGGGTTGTGAGTTGTGAGTTGTGAGTTGCGGATGCTGGGTCTGGCCGGTTGACGCACGACCCGCCTTCCCGATTTGACGCGATGCATACAGTGGTATGACTGGATCCCAAGGAGTACCAGATGACCACCATCACAAACGATGTCATCATGGAAGCCGTCGCCACCGTGGAGCACCCGGAGATCTCCATGTCCCTCGTCGACCTTGGCATGGTGCGCGACGTCGACTATGACCCGAAGAGAAACGCCGCCCGGGCCACACTGGTGATCCCCTTCATGGGTATCCCGGAGGTGATCCGGAACATATTGCTGCAAAGTCTCTATGACGCGATGAAGAGCACGGGCGTCGACGTCGTCGAGTTCGACATTGCCGAGATGTCCCCGGAGGAGCGCCAGGCCTTCTTTGTGAAGGAGCACTCCCACTGGAGGGGATGATGGGCGTTCCAACCATTCGTACGGGATCGGGCTGGCTCGACCGTCTCCTACCTGAAGGGTTCCCGACGACCGGATCGACGCTCATCAGCGGACCGGGCGGATCGGGGAAGCCGCTGATTGCAGAGGCGGTGGTGGCGGGCTGGCTGCATGCCGGTGGCAGCGTCGTGTTCATGTCGTTGCAGTACCCGAGTACCGACTTCGTCGTGGAAAGCATGCGGCGGGTTGCCGGCGTCGAGCTGTCTAACTACGGCGACCGGGTCGCTTTCATCGAACTGGCGCCGGAGTTGGACGGGGTGGAGGAACCGGTTGGCCGTCACATCAAGGCCAACGTCGTGTTTCCCGATGCCTGGGACCAGGCGTTGAACCTCGCCTATGGTGTCGTTCCGGGTGAGGGTCCCGGGGTGCTGTTGTTCGCTTCGGCCATCAACCTGCTGCTGTTCTCGCC
>JANTGE010000155.1 GCA_024763085.1 Acidimicrobiia bacterium | reverse complement strand
CCTGTGTTCGCCACCCTTATCGCGCTCGCCCATGCGGGCGAGCCAGTGGTGGGTGTCGTATCGGCGCCGGCCCTGGGGAGACGCTGGTGGGCGGCGCGAGGTCTGGGAGCCTTCGACATGGAAGGCCGAATACAGGTGTCGGGCGTCGACCGGCTGGAAGACGCGCAGCTCTCCTACAACAGCATCCGCGACTTCTACCGCCACGGGCTGGGAGAACAGGCCACGTCCCTCGTCGAGCGGTGTGCCCGCGTCCGGGGATTCGGCGACTTCTGGTCACATATGCTCGTCGCCGAAGGCGGGGTCGACGTCGCCGTCGAACCGGTCGTTGCCCCCTGGGACCTGGCCGCCATTCAGATCATCGTCGAAGAGGCCGGGGGACGGTTCACGAACCTGGCCGGGCGTCGCGGCTACGACGGTGGCAGCGCGATCAGCTCCAATGGGCTCCTGCACGACGCCGTCGTGGAGATCTTCCGACGCTGAGGTCATGACACCCCGAGAAGCTCCTCTGCCGTGTGGTAGCCGAGATCGAACATGTCGGTGGCTTGGCGGGACGTGAGGTTGAAGTCCAGCGGGTCGCGGTTGACGGTGATGACCATCGTTCGCGCGATGTCGGCGCAGAGCACCGGTAGATGTTCCCGCGCGGTGATGCCGGAGGTGACGACCGCCGCCGCCAGCGAAAGCGGGCCGCGGATGAGATGATGGACATGCGGCCTGGAAGACTCGGCGAGGCGGAACCCCAGCACATTCTGTTTCAGGTCGGCGAGCTGAATCGGATACTTGGCGGCGAGGGCGCCGTCGACCAGATGGGCAAGATCGCCCGTGCCTGCATGTTGGAGGCGAACCGGCCGAAAGACGAAGGGGACGCCGGCCGACATCCGAACCGCCCCTGCCACCGGAAATTCGGCCGGATCGATCCCGTAGTCGACGAGGGCCTCGGGCAGGATCACGCCGCGTTCGTGGGTGAGGTCGGTGGCGACCACCCGCAGCGCGTTTCGTGGCAGATCGCCAAACGTGTGGATGCCTTTGGCGGAGAGCATGGCGCTCCAGGTCTCTTCGAGCCGGTCCCCCCGGTACATCCCCCGAGTCAGCACCATGGAAAGGTGCTTGCCTATGAGCGGAATGGAACCCAGGGGCGAGGGATCGAGCAGCGAAGGCCAGTCGAGGGAGCACACCGCGTCCCGCAGTTCGTCGCTTCGATACCCGGCGACCAGCAGTGAGCCGACGAGTGCTCCGGCCGATGTCCCGACGGCGGTGGGAAACACGAAACCGGCGTCCATGGCCGCCGCGGCTGCACCTGCTAGGGCGATTCCTTTGACGCCTCCACCTTCGAGTACAGCGAGGGTTCCCATCAGCCGATCGTTTCCTCCCTTGCCGCCGACCGGCGCCGGCGCCATGTCATCAGGAACGGCGCAGCGACGATCGCCGCGAGGCCGACGGCAACGACGGCGGGGTTGTTAGAGATGAACGTGATAGAGGCGCTCGATGCCCGTTCGACCCATGCGGCCGGTCCGCTCGTGCCGAGCGCGGTCGCACCGAAGGAGAGGATCGTCACCCAGTACCAGACGATGAACAGACCGGCCCCGATCAGCACGATCCCGGAAATGGTGGAGACCGCCCTGCTCGCCGAACGGAGCCGTCGAACCAGGCCGTCTTTGCCGATGGCCAGCATGACGGTGATCCCCACCAGCATGAGGCTCATGCCGGCCCCGTAGGCGAGGAATGCCGAGAAGCCCCGGATGAAGCCGGTCTGTGTGAAGCTGGTCGCCACGAGCGACAGGAAGATCGGCAGGGTGCAGGACAGCGAAGCGATCGCATACGAGATGCCGAACAGGAAGATCGAACCGTGGTCTCGGCCTCGGCGCATGCGCTTCGGGAGGGGAAGCCGCAGGTTGATGTAGCGGCCACGCAGGGTGTAGATACCGAGGATGACCAGGCCAACGCCGATCACGACGGCGACCCACGGGATCACCGACGTCAAGGACCGGACGCCGGCAACGACGATCGCCCCGGTGATGCCGAAGACAACGAGGAAACCTGCCGAGACGGCCGCGCCGGTGGAGAGTGCCCGACGGACCGTCCCGTCGTGATGCGAGTCGACACCGAGGAAGTAGCCCAGATAGGCAGGGAGCATCGCGAAGCCACACGGATTCACCGTCGAGACGAGACCGGCGACGAAGGCGGTGGCGAGCAATGCAGTCATGGCGTCGTCCTCATGGATGGGACAACCCCTTCGACGGGTGTATTCATCCGGGACTGTCGCCCAGATGACAGCTTTCAGCTTTCAGCAACATGCTCGGGCACTGTTTCTGCGGAACGCTTGGCTGGCTGCTGGCTGTTCAGAGCGCTTCGATGAGTGTCAACGCGGAGACGGCCAGGAACAGCCAGCCGATGCTGCGGATGAGCGGCGCCTCAGGAACCCGACGGGAGACCTGCGGACCGAACTGGCCGCCGATGATCACCCCGGGGACGGTGAACGCGGCGAGCTTGATGATCGTGTCGATGCCCGCGGAGCCCTGGGCGACGAAGTCGATCAGGTGGGTCACCGAGGCGACCAGTGCCGTGACGGCGACGACGACGACCCCGGTGGCGATGGTGACCCGGCTCGGGATGCGGCAGCGCTTCACCAACGCATACGTGTTCAACTCGCCGAGACCGGTCGAAATGATGCCGACGAACAGGCCGCCGATCGCCGAGGCGATCCGGCCCTCGTTGCGACGACACAGCTTGTACTCATACGTCGATCCGTCAGCGGTGACGACTTTCCTGACGACATACGGCCGGGTGACACCGATGCCATGGATGATCTCCTCATCATCGATCTCGTGGGAGCGATGTCGGATGAAGGAGAATCCGATGAGGAGCAGACCGAAGCCGAGGATCGCCTTCAAGACGGTGGGTTCGAGGCGCTGGCCGACGATCGAACCGGCGGCTGCCGCCGGTACCGAGGTGGCAAGCAGCATCCCGGCGACCTTCCAGTCGATGGCCCGGGCCCTGAAGTGTGCGGTGACACCGGACAGGAAGCCGAACACCTCGGTGATGAGCGCCGTTCCTATCGCCACCGTCGGTTCCAGGCCGAGCCCGATCACGAACAGCGGCGAGAAGAACGTCGCACCGCCAATCCCAGCGCCGTTGGCGACGGTGGCGATGACAATCGATATCGGCAGCAGGTACCAGTACTCCACGCACTCCTCTCCTGGGGGTCAACGCAATTCATCCTGAAGCCGAGCAACGATGGTCGGAATAGCGACAAATCGTCTGGAGTTTGAGCCGGCGTGGCAGAGCCGGCGGCGACGGTATCCTCCTGCGAATGGCACGCCATCGCACGACACCGGGAACTCGCGGCGCCGCCGCAGCTTTGCTGTCTGCGCTGGTTCCTGGGTTCGGCCAGCTCTATCTGGGACACCGCCGCCGAGGCATGGTGCTCCTCGTTGTCACTGGACTACTCGTCGTCGGCGCCGGCGCTGTCGTTGCCGGTGGATTGAGCAACCTGCTCGAGGTGCTCGTCCGACCCGAGGTCCTCATCGGCATCTTCATCGGCAACATCGTGCTGTTTCTGTTTCGAGCGTGGGCTGTGTTCGACGCCTACCGGCTCGGCGCCGGCCAGCCCGCCCGCATGCTCCGTTCCGAGGTTGCCGGTCTGATGATTCTCAGCGCGGTCGTATTGGTCCTGGTGCCCCATGCGTACGTCGGCTACGTCGACATGGTGGCGCACCGGACGATCACCGGACTGTTTGCCGAGACCCCGACGGGTACGACGGCGACCACGACCGAGTCATCGACTTCAGACACGTCGAACGGGGTCACGGTCGGGTCATCGACGACCACGACGCAGCCGACGACCACCACGACGCTGGCTCCGTTGTGGGAGGGCAAAGGACGCTTGAACGTGCTGCTCCTCGGCGGCGACGCCGGCATCGGCCGGAGGGGTATCCGTACCGACACCATGATCGTGGCGAGCGTGGACCCGGACAGCGGCGACATCGCCATGTTTCAGATTCCTCGAAACTTCGTCCAGATCCCGGTTCCTC
>JANTGE010000154.1 GCA_024763085.1 Acidimicrobiia bacterium | reverse complement strand
CAGCCTTCGGCTCCCTCGCCGGTGCGGCGATCTTCGAAGAACCGGGTGAGGAGTTCTGTGGCGGTGGCGACGTCGGGTTTGAGGTCATCACTGATGAGGGGGGTGCCGCAGAGTCCTGGGCCGGCCGGCAGGGTGGTCGTGGTGGTCGTCGTGAGCGGCGGGAGGGTCGTGGTCGACGGCAGGGAGACCGGGGTGCAGGCGGCGGCGGATAGCAGAAAGGCTATGAGCAGTCGACGCATCATCGCCTCAGGCTAGCGAGGCGGCACGTCGGTGGACAGGCGACTCGGCAAGATGCCAGATGGACAGGGCGCCACGGAAGGATGAACAGACAGACAAAGCCAGACGGACGGAGCGGGTGAGGGGAATCGAACCCCCGTTACAAGCTTGGGAAGCTCGTGTTCTACCACTGAACTACACCCGCGCAGGCCGGGATGTTACCCCGAGGCGGCCAGGGTCGCCAGAGCCCAGATGACGAGGACGACGCCTACAGCAAGGATGAACCACGCCCGGCCCCGGTGGAGGGAGCCCGCAACGCCGCTCGGCAGACGGCCGCCGCGCCCTTTCCAGAGCGCAACCGCGTTTCCGGCTACGGCGGCGATACCGAGGCCGAGCAGCAGCAGCGCCATCGTCTCGCGGAGAGAGAACACCTCGCTCATGTCGCCACGGTACCGTGTCCGCTGCCGGGTCGTACAATGCCCAAATGGCAACAGGATCCAAAAAAGCCGTGATGGCCGCCCTCTTGGGCAACGCCGCCATCGCCATAGCCAAGTTCGTCGCCGCCGGCATCACCAACAGTGCCGCCATGCTCGCCGAGGCGTTCCACTCGGTGGCCGACACCGGCAACCAGGTGTTGCTGCTCTTCGGCTTCGCAGGAGCCCGGCGCCCCCGGTCGGTGCGCCATCCCTTCGGACGGAGCAAGGAGCTGTACTTCTGGAGCCTGATGGTCGCCGTCATGCTCTTCGTCGGCGGTGGCGTGCTCGCAGTGCGACGGGGACTCGATGCGCTTGCCCATCCGCACGAGGTGAGCAGCTACACGATTTCGTTTGTCGTCCTCACGGTGGCGATTGTGATCGAGGCTGCGGCATTCAGTGTGGCCTGGCGAGCGTTCAGCCGTGAACGCGGATCCAGGAGCCTGTGGCGGTCCATCAGGGCCACCAAGGACAGCGCGGTGCTTGTGGTTCTATTGGAAGACAGCGCCGCCATGCTGGGTCTGGTGGTGGCCCTCGTCGGTCTGCTCCTGACGAGGCTGACCGGTGTCGTCATCTGGGACGGCATCGCGTCGATCACCATCGGGGTGTTGCTCGGGGTGATTGCCGTCATCCTGGCCGTAGAGACGAAGTCGCTGCTCGTCGGCGAGGCGGCCGGCAGAGAAGAACGGTCGGCGATTCGTGCGGCCGTGCTGTCCCATCCGGCGGTCGAGACGGTGCAGCGGCTCCTCACCATGCAGCTCGGCCCGCATGACATTCTCATCAACCTCGAAGTCGAGTTGCACGATCAGCTCACCGCCGAGGAGATCGAACAGGTCATCCGCGACATCGAAGCTTCCATCCGCGAGGTCGAGCCTGACGCGCGCGACATCTTCGTCGAGGTGGTTCCCGGTGGCTGAAGCGTCGGCACCGGCTTCGGCCGCGAACCTCGGCCCCGGGTTCGACACGCTGGCGCTTGCCGTTGACCTGCGGTGCACCATCTCCGCGGTACCGGCCGCCGATTGGGAAGTCGCTCAAGTGGGCCGCCGTCGCGCCCCCGACGCCGACCTCGTGATCAAAGCCGCTCGTGGCGCGGTGGGAGACCATCCGCTGGCGATGACGGTGCAGTCCGACATCCCGGTGGGGAAGGGCCTCGGATCGTCATCGGCGGTCACCGTTGCCGCGGCGGCCGCCGCCTGGCGCGCGAGGGGGCATGATCCGAGCCCCGACGAGGTGTACCAGCTGGCAGCATCGATCGAAGGCCACCCCGACAACGCCGCCGCGGCGGTCTACGGCGGGCTCATCTCGGTCGGGGCAGACGGGTCGGTGCGCAGCCTCGAGCTGAACCGGGCCTTCCATGTGGTGCTGGCGGTTCCGCCCCAAGGACTCTCCACCAAAGAGGCCCGTAGGGCTCTTCCGAATGAGGTCCCGCTCCAGGTGGCGGTTCGCACCATGCAACGGTTGTCGTCGCTGCTCGATGGACTCCGTACCGGATCCGGAGCGGCACTCAAGGCTGCTCTCGGCGATGAGCTTCACGAAGCGCCAAGGGCAAGACTCAGTCCGGTTTCCGGAGATCTCATCACGGGCGCATTGGAGGCCGGAGCGGTCTATGCGTGTTGGAGCGGGGCAGGCCCTTCGGTCCTAGCGGTCAGCGCCCAGGACCATGTCGGAGAGGTGATTGAACGCCTCCTCGATATCGTAGGACCGGGTGGTGAGGTCCTGGAACCAGGGGTCGCGCAGACCGGTTTGGTCTGACCGGCTTGCGAATGACGGCCAGATTGGGCAAGCTACAGGCTCCACGAGCAGTAAAGGATGTGCATGGGTTCGCTGATCAAGAAGCGGCGCAAGAAGATGTCGAAGCACAAGTACCGCAAGCGCCGCAAGGCCAATCGACATAAGAAGAAGTAACGCCGCTTCGCGACACCATGCCGCCGGGCCTCAGGCCCGGCGGTGTCTTATGCCGGTAGCGAGACGCCTTCTCTGATCGACGCCAGGAAGACCGCGCCGAACAGGAGGAACGTGATGGCCACCAAGATGATCGAGATCAGGGCGGTGACGCCGGTGATCGTGAAGTAGGTCTTCAGTTTCTGCTGGGCGACCATGAACTGTTCGGCGTTCCCGGAGTTGCGAGCCTGTTCGATGTTGTCGGCCGTCTGCCACAGCAGCACACCCATCCAGATGGGCAGCCAAGCGATCACGATCCCCACAATGGTGATCGCATAGAAGACCCCGCCGACGATCATGAGGACGGCTACGAGTTTCAACCAGCCCTTGGACTGGTACAGCGGCAGCGCCGCGTCTTGCACTCTGATGGTGCCTGGCGCCGACGGAGGCGCCGGATAGGTTTCGTCGAACGACATGCCGCTTCTCCTTGATCGGGTACCCCGAACCTAGCGGACAGTCCCCGGCCGGCGCGTCCTCAGGGAGTGAACCGGCGGAGCCGCAGGCTGTTCGACACCACCGACACCGACGAGGTCGCCATGGCGGCGGCGGCGAGCATTGGATGCACGATGCCTGCGGCGGCCAGCGGGATCATCGCCGTGTTGTAGAAGAAGGCCCAGAACAGGTTCTGTTTGATGGTGCGGAACGTTGCTCTCGCCAGTCGCAGCGCGGTCTTGGCGAGGGCGGGATCCCCTGACATCAGGATCACGTCACCGGCCTCGATCGCGATATCGGTCCCGGTACCCACCGCCATCCCCAAGTCCGCTTGGGTGAGTGCCGGAGCGTCGTTGATGCCGTCGCCGACGAACGCGACGACCAAGCCTTCGGCCTGGAACCGTTTCACGTGCTCCGCCTTGTCGCCTGGTAACACTTCGGCAACCACGTCGTCGATGCCGAGACGAGAGGCGATGATGTCGGCGGTTCGCTGATTGTCGCCGGTCACCATGCCGACGCGAACACCCATGGCTTTGAGGTCGGCAACGGCCGAAGGTGCGGTGTCGCGAATGGTGTCGGCTACGGCGAGGACGCCGCGCACCTCGCCGTCCCAGGCCACGAAGAACGCCGTCTTCGCCTCCGACTCGAGACGCTCGGCTGCATCGGAGAGCCGCTCAGGTATCGGCAGGTCCTCCATCAGGCTCCGTTTGCCGACACGAACCTCGACCCCGTCGACGACGCCGCGCACGCCGTGGCCCGCTACGTTCTCGAAGTCGGTGGGAGGCACCAGGTCGAGGTCGCGCTCTTCGGCTCCGAGGGCAACGGCACGCCCGATCGGATGTTCCGATGCCGCTTCGACCGAACCGGCAAGGAAGAGGAGGCGTTCCTCGTCGTCGGCGACGACGTCGGTGAGCCGCATCATGCCGTAGGTGAGGGTTCCGGTCTTGTCGAACAGGACCATATCCACCTCACGTGACCGTTCGAAGACTTCTGCTCCCTTGAAAACGACGCCGAGGCGGGCTCCC
>JANTGE010000153.1 GCA_024763085.1 Acidimicrobiia bacterium | reverse complement strand
TTGGAGATCTCCCGCACCGGACTCACCGAGAAGGAGGCCACCGACGACGGCTTCGACGCGGTGTCGGCGACGCTGCGGAGCGCCACCGGATCGCACTACTGGCCGAAGGCGTCCCCGATGCGGATCAAAGTGACCGCCGAACGGGGCACCGGCAAGCTGCTCGGCGCCCAGATCGCCGGCGGGCCCGGCGCCGGCAAACGGATCGACACGTTCGCGACGGCCCTATGGGCCGGTCTGGCCGCTCAGGACATGGAGTACATGGACCTCGCGTACGCCCCGCCGTTCTCCGGCGTGTGGGAGCCGGTGCAGATCGCCGCCCGAAAAGCAGCGCAGGCGGCGCTCAAGGCGTAACGGCTCCGGAGAGGGAACCGTCCCGGTCGACGACGGGGACCGGCGAACCGTCGAAGAACCCGGCGACCTCGGCGACGGCGTCGATCGGGTCGTCGACCGACACGAACACCCCCTCGGACATCACCTCCCCCACGGTGGTTCCCTGTTCGATCGTCGGACTGTTGCGGAACAGGCCGACGAGCCGACCCTCGTCTGCCACCGGGGTCAGCGGATACTCGGCCAGCCGAATCGCCTCCTCCACCGGCAGGTGAGGTGACAATGCCTCGACGGGCTCTGCGGCCTGGAAACAGCGCCGCGGACTACTGCGAACCACGATGACGCCGCCCGGTGCCGAACGGATGAGTTGGCGGCCCGGGCCGAAGAACTGCCGCTGGAACCATGACCCTCCGGGGGCACCGACGACCAGCAGCATGCCATCTTCGAGCGCATCCACCAGGTCTCCGGCTCCTTCGACCTCGACGACCTCGGGGACGAGCCCCGGTACGGCGCCCGCGAGTGTCTCGACCAGATGGCGAGCCTCCTCTCGTTCGTCCGGACCACGGGCGCCGGTCACGAGTCGCCCGCCAACCCCCAGGCTCTCTGCCAGCCGTTCCGCAGCGGAAGCAGCCAGTTGCGAATGAGGTCCACCACCGACGGCAGCGACCACACCGGTGACGGTCTTGCGGTCGAACCCCTGAGGGACGGCGGTGCTCACGAGGTCGAACGAGCTCAACCTGCGCTGCACCAGGAGATCGGCCTTCCGGTCGAGGCAGGCCGACCGGAGGTCACCGTCCACCGGAGCGGCGTCACCGAGCAGTCTGGCGAGGTCTTCGCAGCCTTCGCCGCGGGTCCACAGCACGCTCCAGGGGCTCACCGTTCCAAGAACCGGGCGAGGACACCGTTGACGGCTGCAGGCTGCTCGATCGGAGGGAGATGGCCTGCGTCCTCGACGACGACCAGGCTGCCTCCTGGCAGGGCCTCGGCCATCGCCTCGGCCTGGGTGACCGGGATCAGTCGGTCCTGATCACCGACAACCACCAACGATGGTACGTCGATGCTCGCCAACAGCGGGGTGCGGTCGGGACGTGCCGCCATGCCGTTCAGTGCTGCGACGATCGTTTCGACCGGTGTGTCTTCGATCATCGTCCGCAGCCGAGCCTTGGCCCACAACCCGGCGTCTGGTGCCAACAACGCGTCGGTCATCGGCTCGACGAGCGACGCCGCGCCGTTCGCCACCACACTCTCGGCCATGGCTTGCCTGCCGGCCCGCCCCTCGTCGGTGTCGGCTTCGGCCTTGGTGTCCATGAACACGAGACTTCTGACAACCTGCGGATGTCGCTCCCACAATGCCAGGGCCAGATACCCGCCCATCGACAGCGCGACGACGTCGGCCGGCTCTTCTCCGAGGAACGCGGCGACACCGTCGGCGAGCGCATCCATCGTGAGCACCGGGCCACCTATTGGATCGGACCGGCCAAACCCCGGCAGGTCAATGGCTACGCAGCGACGATCGACCGCTCCAAGCTGGTCAATCCACATGCGATGGTCGAGCGGAAACCCGTGAAGAAACAGCACCATCGGGCCGGAGCCGACCTCGGTGTAGGCGACATCTCGCCCTGCAATATTCGCGAACCGCACCCTATGAGGATACTGTCACTGCCGTGACATACCATCCCGGCATGCGTGCCTTCCTCGGATTGCTGCTGCTCCTCACCGCCTGCACCCCTGTCGCCACGCCGGCGGTTCCCGACACGCCCGAGTTCCGGGTTGTCCGCATCGTCGACGGGGACACGTTCATCGTGGGGGCCGAAGCGACCACCGTGCGGTTGATCGGCGTCAACGCACCCGAACATGACGAGTGCTACGGGCCCGAAGCCACCGCCGGGCTCGCCGACCTCATCGGAGGTAGCACCGTCCGTCTGACCACCGACGTCGAACAAACCGACCGATACGGACGGCTGCTTGCCTACGTCTACGTCGACGGCGTGTTCGTCAACGAGGCACTCGTCGAGCAGGGTGACGCCATCGCCCGTCCGTACCCGCCCAACGTCGCGCTGCAACCTGTCCTCGAAACAGCGATGGAGCAGGCCCGGAGAGAACATCGGGGTCTGTGGGACGTCTGCGCCTCTGCGGCGGCAGGCAGTGTCGAGATCGTCGAGATCGAAGCCGACCCTCCAGGCCCCGACGAGCAGCGCCTGGATGAAGAAACCATCACGCTCGCCAATCGGTCGGATCGCCCCATCGATCTCACCGGTTGGACCGTACGCGACGGGTCGTCGGTGCATCGGTTCGTATTCGACTCGACCGTCCTCGCACCGAAGGCGACGCTCAGAATCCGTTCCGGGTGCGGCCCCGACCGGCCCGAAGACCTCGCATGGTGCGCCGGGGGCCCCGTGTGGGACAACCAAGGCGACATCGCAATAATTCTCGACGCTGCGGGGCATATCGTCGACGTGTTCACCTACACTTCTGAGTAAGCAAGGAGGTAACTGGTATGGCGTTCAAAGACACCCTCAAGAAGTGGTTTGGACAGGCGAAAGAAGTCGCCGAAGACGTCAAAGAGAAGGCCGAACCGATGGTCGACAAGGCCGTCGAGAAAGCCAAAGAGGTAGCCGAAAAAGCCGAACCGATGGTCGACAGAGCCGTCGAAAAGGCCAAAGAGGTAGCCGAAGAGGTCAAGGAGAAGGCCGAACCGATGGTCGACAAGGCCGTCGAGAAGGTCAAGGACCTCACCGGCGAAGCGTCGGAGGCTGCCGAAACCGCCAAAGAGACGGTCGCCGAGACCGCCGAGTCGGCCAAAGAGGCCGTCGGCGAGGCCGCCGAGAAAGCCGCCGACGTGGCCGACGAGGCCAAGGACGCCGCCGAGGGATCCACCGAGTAACGACCAGGGAGCCGGTGGTTCACCACCGGCTCCCACACCACTCCTCTACCGGGTACCAGGTACCAGGTACGGCGCACGCAAAGCGTGCGCCTATATCCAGCGTTCGGCGACCGTCTTCATTTCCATGAAGAGCCTCAGGTAGTCGGGACCGCCCGCCTTGGCATTCGACCCCGACATGTTGAAGCCGCCGAATGGCTGGACGCCGACCAGCGCACCGGTGATCTTACGGTTGATGTACAGGTTGCCGACGTGGAACTCCCGCCGTGCTTGTTCGATCCGGTCACGGCGCGACGTGAACACCCCGCCGGTGAGGCCGTATTCGGTGCTGTTGGCAATCGCCAGTGCATCGTCATAGTCGGACGCCCGGATCACCGACAACACCGGACCGAAGATTTCATGCTGAGCGATGTAGGCGTCGGGTGCGACGTCGGCGAAGATCGTCGGCTGGATGTAGTAGCCGCCGTCCAGATCGACCGATTCGCCGCCGAGTACCAGCTTCGCCTCGCTCCGGCCACGGTCGATGTCCGCGAGGATATTCTTCTGCTGGGCGGCACTGATCACCGCGTTGACCCGATAGTTCTCCTCGGCAGGTCCGATCGGCAGCTCGGCCGCCATCGAGACGACCCTGTCGAGCACCTGGTCGTATACGTCGTCGACGATGATGAGCCGCGAGGCTGCCGAACACTTCTGGCCCTGGAATCCGTAGGCGCCCACCACCGTCGCGGCAGCTGCGGCTTCCAGATCGGCGGTCTCGTCGACCACGACGGCGTCTTTGCCGCCCATCTCCATGTAGGCGCGCTTCAGCCATTTCTGACCGTCGTGCACCTTCGCCGACCGTTCGGCGATGCGCAGACCCACCTCTTTGGAGCCGGTGAAGTTGATGAACCGGGT
>JANTGE010000152.1 GCA_024763085.1 Acidimicrobiia bacterium | reverse complement strand
ACGACACTGGAGACCGACGTCCGGGTGACCCTCGACCTCGACGGCTGGGGCGCTGCCGACGTCTCGACAGGAGTGGGCTTCTACGACCACCTCCTCACCGCGTTCGCCCACCACGGACTGTTCGACCTGACCGTCGCCACGACCGGCGACCTGCACATCGACGAACACCACACCGTCGAAGACACCGCCCTCGTGCTCGGGCAGGCGTTCGCCGAAGCGCTCGGCCAACGGGCCGGCATCGTCCGGTACGGTGACGCGTCCGTCCCGATGGACGAGAGCCTCGCCACCGCCGTCGTCGATGTCGGCGGCAGACCCTACGCAGTGGTCGACTTGCCGTTCGGCGCCGAACGGATCGGTGCCCTCGGCACCCAGATGATTCCGCACGCCGTCGAGAGCTTCGCCCGCACCGCCGGGTTCACCATCCATCTGCACGGAACCGGCCGCAACGACCACCACCTCGCCGAAGCCGCGTTCAAGGCACTCGCCCGGGCGTTGCGAGCCGCGGTGACAATCGACCCTCGCCGCGAAGGCATCCCATCGACGAAGGGGACGACGTGATAGCGGTCATCGACCATGGCGCCGGCAATCTGGTCTCGATCGCCCAGGGGCTGCGCCGCACCGGCGCCGAGATCTCCATCGTGGACAACCCGTCCGACATGGAACGTGCCGACGGAGTGGTCCTCCCCGGCGTCGGCCGGACCGGCGCCGCCATGGCCCGCCTCGCCGCCACCGGGCTCGACGACACGCTGCGTGCCTGGGACAGGCCACTGCTCGGCATCTGTGTCGGACTGCAGCTCTTCTTCGACCGGTCCGAAGAAGACGACGGTCCCGGCCTCGGTTTGCTTCGAGGAACCGTTCGGAGACTCGACGCCGCACCGCTGCTGCCCCACATCGGATGGAACGACGTGGAACTCGGCGACGATCCGATCTTCGCGGGTGTGCAGGACGCCGTGTTCTATTTCGTGCACAGCTACGCCCCGGAACCCGCCGACGACGAGACCACGATTGCGCGGAGCGCCTATGGCAGGCCGTTCGCCGCCGCCGTCCGCGACGGCCGGCGCGTCGGTGTGCAGTTCCATCCCGAGCGGTCCGGCCGCGACGGGCTGCGGATCCTCGCCAACTTCGTCGACGAGGTGCGACGTGCTTCGTAAACGGGTCATCCCCTGCCTGGACGTCGCCGACGGCCGGGTCGTCAAGGGTGTGCAGTTCGTCGACCTCGTCGATGAGGGCGACCCGGTCGAACTCGCCGGCCGGTACGTCGAAGAAGGCGCCGACGAGATCTGTTTCCTCGACATCACCGCCGGGGTCGAGCATCGCGCGACCATGCTCGACCTGGTGCGTCGCGCTGCCGAGCAGGTGTTCGTGCCCCTGACGGTCGGTGGCGGCATCCGAAGCGTTGACGACATGCGGGCAGCGCTTCGCTCCGGAGCCGACAAGGTGGCGGTGAACAGTGCTGCCGTGCGACGCCCCAAGTTGATCGACGAGTGCGCCGCCGAGTTCGGCAACCAGTGTGTGGTGCTTGCCGTCGACGCCCGGCGGTCCGACGATCGGTGGGAGGTCGTCGTCGACGGAGGACGTACCGCCACCGGGATCGACGCGGTCGGCTGGGTCGTGGAAGGAGCGGATCGGGGAGCCGGAGAGATCCTGCTGACGTCGATGGACCGGGATGGCACGTATGACGGCTACGACCTCGAACTGCTCGACGCGGTGCGCGCCGCCGTCGACGTTCCGGTGATCGCCTCCGGCGGGGCCGGCACCGTGGAGCACTGTATTGACGCGTTGGAACGATCCGACGCGGTGCTCGCCGCCTCGATCTTCCATCGCCGAGAGATCGACATCGGTGTCCTCAAACGTGGCCTGGCCGACGCGGGAATCCCGGTGAGGTCGTGATGGAAGGTCTCGTGTTCGACGAACGTGGCCTGATCCCGATGATCGTCCAGGATGCCGGCACCGGCCGGGTTCTCATGCTGGGATACGGAAACACGGCGAGTCTCGCCGCCACCGAAGCGACCGGGCTGGTGCACTTCTGGAGCAGGTCCCGTGACGAGCTGTGGCAGAAAGGGGCGACATCGGGCAACGTGCTGCGCGTCGTCGACGTCGCCCCGGACTGTGATGGCGACGCCCTGCTCGTCTCCACCGTTCCGTCTGGTCCGACCTGCCACACCGGCGCGGTGAGCTGCTTCGACGCGCCCGGCCGACAAGGGTTCGACCGGCTGCAGCAGCTCTGGCAGACCATCGCGCAGCGACTCACCGACCGGCCCGACGGGTCTTACACCACCCGGCTCGTCGAAGCCGGCGTGGAGGGTCCGGGCAGGAAGGTCGTCGAGGAGGCGACCGAGACGCTGCTCGCCGCCAAGGACCACGCCGTCGGGGCGGCCGACGATCGGCGGGTCGCCGAAGAGGCCGCCGACCTCATCTACCACCTGTTCGTGCTGCTGGCGGAACGGGGCATCGAACCGCGGCTCGTGCTTGACGTATTGGCCGAACGGGCCTCCGGCCCGAAGGACTGAGCCGCTGGTTACGAGCCGGCGGCCGCCGCTCGGGCAGCTTCGATCTTGGCGGTGGTGAGGCGTGGTATCGCAAACACGAACACAACGGCAAACACTGCCGCACCGATCAGAAACGGCATCCGTAACCCCACGGTACGGTTGGCGATGCCGGTGGTCACTTCGACGACCAGGCCTCCCAGGAACGACCCGATCGGGATCATCCCCCAGGCGAAGAACCGGTAGACGCTGTTGACCCGACCGAGGAGTTCGTCGGGGATGATCGTCTGCCGGAGCGACACCGTGATCACGTTCCACAAGACGGCCAGGAAGCTGCCGAGGAAGAACATCACCCAGACGACGACCGCCGACGAGGTGAGGCCGGTCACCGCCATGGTCAGGCCGGATCCGACGAGGGTCAGGTAGAGCGACGGGCCGGGGCCAAGGCGTTCGCTCACTTTGGATGCCAGGAAGCTGCCGATGGTGCCGCCGATGGCGCCCGCGGTCAGGAGCAGGCCGAACCTGGCGGCGTCCAGCCCGAGGATCTCTTGCACGAAGAGCACGTAGGTGGCGACCGACATGGAGAGCATGGCGTTCATGACGCCGAGGATGATCGCCAGTGAGCGAAGCAGCGGGTGACGCCACAGCCAGCGGACTCCTTCGGCTATCTCGGCCCGCCACGCCACCTTGCCGGTGGCGGCCCGGTCGCTGCGGAACGTCCCAGAGATGAGTGCCAGCATGACGGCGGCGAAGGCGAACGTGCCCGCGTCGACGAAGAACGGCAGCGCAAACGCGGCGGCGATGAGGAGACCGCCCACCGGCGGGCCGACCAGCGAGTTCATCACCATCTCGGCCCCCCACAGGCGGCCGTTGGCCCGTTCCAGATTCTCGGTGTCGACCAGCGCCGGCATCAGCGTCTGGGCGGCGTTGTCCCGGAGCACCTCGGCGAATCCGAATGCGAGGGCGGTCAGGTAGAGGAGCGCAAGCCAGGCCGCCTGGTTGGCAGGTGGCTGGGCGGTGCCGGCGGCGATCGCATCGGGAGAGGCCAGTGACGAGCGACCGAACCATACGAACGCAGCGACGACGGCGGTGATCACGAACCGGAGCGAATCCATGGCGACCATGATCTTGCGCCGGTCTACCCGGTCGGTGATCACACCGGCCGGCAGCGTGAAGATCAACCAGGGCAGGCGGGTCGCCACCGCGATGAGGGAAATCTGGATCGGGTCACGGGTGATCGTCGAAGCGAGCCACGGATAGGCGATCGTCGATACGCCGTCCCCGAAGTTCGACACGAGGCTCGCCGACCAGAGCTTCCAATAGTTCGCGCCGAGCGGTTTCGCCATCAGCCGGTCTCAACGCCGTCGCGGGGCAGCAGCGCCGGGATGACCACGATGGCGGTGAGCGCCGCCGTCGTCATCGACACCCACATGATCTGCGAGATCTCCGGGTGGATCTTCAACGGTGACACCCACAGGGCGGTCAGGGCAATGGCGATTCCGAACGCATTGGCGACGATCGGTCTGCCGGCCAGGTCGATGGCCCGCAGCACATAGCCGGGCCCGCCTGGCCGTTCGTAGTCGATGGCGGCCACGAAGTGGATCGCGTAGTCGATGCCGACCCCGATGACGATTGACGAGGCGATTGCTGTCACCAGGTTGAGTTCGATGCCCGACGCCGAGATGAACCCGAGGAGCGTTCCGGTCGTCAACACCAGTGGTGCCAGGGCTACGAGTGTCTG
>JANTGE010000151.1 GCA_024763085.1 Acidimicrobiia bacterium | reverse complement strand
CGGTGACGAAGTCACCGGCGATCCTCGCTACTACAACGCCAACCTGGTGGCACACCCGTATCGAAGCTGGGGTTTCGATGGATCCGAATGAGCAGGTGGAGCGCTGGTATCGGAGGAACTTCATCGCCGGACTGGTCCACGGCGTGTTCTTTCAGATGCACGACGCGTTGGTGTCGATCCACACGGTCCTCCCGTCGTTCCTGGCGTTGCTCACCCCGTCGACCCTTGCCATCGGTTCCATGGCTGCCATCCAGGGAGTGGGACAGGTGGTGCCGCAACTCGTTACCGCCTATGCGATCGAGGACCGTCCCCGTCGCAAACCGATCCTCCTCGGGGTCATCACCTTTCGGTGGCTGTCCTGGGGGCTCATCGCCTATCTGACCTGGCGGCTGGGTGCCGACCGTCCCGGTGTGGTACTCGCCGTGTTCCTCGTGCTGTTCACCCTGTTTTCGTTCGCCGGGGGGGTCGGCACCGTGGTGTATGCCGACATCTTCGCCAAGGCGATCCCGACGATGCGGCGGGGACGGTTCATCGGCATCAGGCAGTTGATCGGATATGGGCTGGCGATCACCGCCGGGTACGTCGTCAAGTCGGTGCTCGATCGGCAGGATCTGGCCTTTCCCACCAACTATGCGGTCATCTTCGCGATGGCGGCGGTCGCTTTGCTGGTCGCCTTCACCGGTTTCGCCATGATCAAAGAGCCGGTGTTTCCGACACAGCGGGTCTCGACCAGCCTGCGGCACCTCCTCGCCCGGGCTGTTCGCCTGGCAAGGTCGAACCCGAACTTCCGTCGGTTCCTCACTTCACAGGCGGCGATCACCGCGGTGTTGGCGCTGGCGCCGTTCTACGCCGTGTACGCCCTGGCGGAGGTCGGCGTGGCCCGGTCGACGATCGGCACCTATCTGGCCATGCAGATGGCCGGCGCGGCGGCGTCGAACCTGCTGTGGGGATGGTTGGCCGACCGGTTCGGGAACCGTTTGGTCATCATCGCCAGTTCGCTCGCCGGTATGGGCACGCCGCTGGTCGCTCTGTTGGCGGGGGCGACGCCCGGCTTGTTCTTTGTGGTGTTCCTGCTGCTCGGCACGACGATGAGCGGCATGCGACTCGGCTACCAGAACCTGATTCTCGAGATGGCATCGCTCGACCTGCGACCCACCTGTGTGGCGCTGCAGAACACCCTCCTGACCCCGGTGGTGCTGCTGCCGCTGGCCGTCGGCGGCCTCCTCGACGTGTTCAGCTACCAGACGCTGTTTTGGGCCGGAGCCGTCTTGATGGCGGCGGCGATCGTTCCTGCCGTCCGGATCGCCGACCCCCGGTTCCATCCGGACGCCGTCTGCAGCGAATAGCCTCGGCCGGGTGCCTCCTCCACCGGGCTACCCTGGTGGGCGGAGGCGACCGAGCGCCTGGTGGGCTCCCCGGTCTTCAAAACCGGTGGGGGGTCGAAAGGTCCCCGGCGGGTTCGATTCCCGTCCGCCTCCGCCATGAACCCGCCCAGCGGCGGTCTTCGTTCTTGGCCGCGCTCGCGGTCCCTCGTACCTGCATCCGCGAACCGTGGTCCGAGAGTATCCTCCCCGTGATGAACTTCGCAGAGCGCATCCGCTCGGCCAGGGTCGCTGCCGGACTCTCGCAGGCCAAAGTCGCCGAACTCGTCGGCCGCTCACCGAGCGCGCTTCGCAACTGGGAGCGGGGCAAGACCGTGCCTTCGGACCGGGGCATCGTCGTCGCGCTCGCCGCGGTGCTCGACGTTGCCGAAGATGAACTGCTTGAACTTGCCGGGTTCGCCCCGGAGGACCCGGCCCCTGCCCCACCGACGCTGGCCGATCTGGCCCCGGAGACGGAGCCACCGGCCAGGCCGTGGGAGACGGAAGAACCGATCGAGCCTTCCGTCGAGATGCCGGTCGACGTTGTGGCACCGTCAACCTCCGCGACGGTGCCGCCTCCGCTTCCGCCGATTGCCGTGCCCCCGCCACCGTCCGCGCCGGCACCCACGTCGTATCTCGAGGACTCCCGGGAGATGATGACCTACCGGATACGGGCGCTGTTGACGGCGGCGGTCGGACTGTTGCTGCTCCTCCTCATCGAATGGGGTCTACGGTCGGTGGGGACGTCGCTGAAGGAACTGTGGACCGGCGTTTTCGGATGAATCCCTTGACGGTCTGCCACAGATAGTGATATAACCCCACTATTGGTGGCTGGGCTGGTGGCTGGAAGGGGTTCGTATGGAGCCGTCGGAACTGTGGGAGTCGTGGGATCCGGTGATGCAGGAGGACTACCTCGCGTCGCTCGACTTGACCATCGGAGATGAACTCGTCCTCGAGGTCCGACGAAAGGTGCTCGATTCGAACCCGTCGGGGGTCAACCCGCCCAGGTCCTGACGACCAGACCGACGGCAGCCAGTGCCGCCACGACCAGGATGGCCCGCCGCAGCGGTTCCCCTTCGACCTTCCCGGTGAGGAATCGGCTCAGCCACAACCCCACGGCTGCCGCCGGAAACAGCAGCAGCGCCGTGGTCACGTCCGACCAGTGGATCTGGCGCGCCACCGTCAAGGTGGTCACGTTGATGACGACACCGATGGAGAAGATGACGCCGAGGCTCGCCCGGAGCGTACCTCCCTTCGCCGACCGGTAGAGGAGCGCAACCGGAGGGCCGCCAACCGCCGACGTCGTGCCGGTGATACCGGACACGACCCCTGCAGAGAACTTCGTCGCCGGGTTCAGCTTGACCTGCAGTCCGCTGGCCAACGCCGCCACCGCAGCCAGGACAACCAAGGCGATGATGATGTTCAGGGTCGACTCGGTCACCGCCGACAGCAGCAGCGCGCCGATCACCGCTCCTGGCACCCGGCCGGCGATGATCCATCCGGCGCCGTGAAGGTCGAGGTCGGACCGCTCGCGCATCGCCATGGTGAGCGCCACCGGGAACGCCATCAACAGTTGCGGGATCGGGGTGAGTGCGGGATCGAGAATCGTCAAGATCGGCACCGACAACACCGCGAACCCGAAGCCGACCGTGCCCTGGAGCATGCCGGCAACCAGCGTGACGAACCATGCTGCCACCAGCACCTCGATCGGAAACGGCACTCTGCTATCCCAGGGCCTGGTCGAGGTCGTCGATCAAGTCGTCGACATGCTCGATGCCGACCGACAGCCGCACAAGGTCTGACGGAACCTCCAACGTGGTGCCGGCGACCGAGGTGTGGGTCATCGCCGCCGGCACCTCGATGAGTGATTCGACACCGCCGAGGCTCTCGGCGAGGGTGAACACCCTGGTGCTCGATGCGACGGTTACCGCCGCGTCGGCGCCGCCTCGCGGTCTGAACGACACCATGCCTCCGAATCCCGACATCTGCCGGGAGGCGAGACCGTGCTGAGGGTGCGACGCAAGGCCCGGGTAGATGACCTCGGCTACCCGGGGGTCGTTGGCCAGGAACTCCGCGACTTGCTGGGCATTCGACTGGTGACGGTCCATCCGCACCGCGAGGGTCTTCAAACCCCTGAGGACCAGCCATGCATCGAATGGCCCCGCTACCGGTCCGGCAGCGTTCTGGAGAAACCGGAGGCGAGCGGCGAGTTCGGGTTCGGCGGTCACGACGGCGCCACCGACCACATCCGAGTGTCCTCCCAGATACTTCGTCGTCGAGTGGACCACCAGGTCGGCTCCGAAGTCGAGAGGGCGTTGCAGGTACGGGCTGGCGAAGGTGTTGTCCACGACGAAGAGACGATCCCGGAGCAGATCGCCGAGCCGCTCGAGGTCTGCGATGCGGAGCAGCGGGTTGGTCGGCGTCTCCACCCAGACGAGTTTCGTCTCGGGGCGGAGCGCGGTCTCAACGAGCCGAGCATCGGTGACGTCGACCGCCGACCAGTCGATGCCCTGTTCCGCGAGGACTTTGGTGAAGAAGCGGAAGGTTCCGCCATAGGCATCGTCAGGCAACAGGACATGGTCGCCGGGGCGTAACAGGTACCCGACGAGCGCGGTTGCCGCCATCCCCGATGCGGTCGCCACCGCCCCGCCTCCCATCTCCACGTCGGCCCCTTCCAGAGTCGCCAATGCGGTCTCGAGTGCCGTGCGGGTGGGGTTGCCGGTGCGGGAGTATTCGAAGCCTCGGTGCTCGCCAGGAGCGTCCTGTGCGTAGGTCGAGGTGGCGTGGATCGGCACGGTCACCGCACCGGTGGTCGGATCCGGATCCTGGCCGGCATGGATCGCGTCGGTCTCGAATCGCATCAGATTCCCCCCATCCCATGTTCGGCGAGCCAGTCGTCGTTGAATA
>JANTGE010000150.1 GCA_024763085.1 Acidimicrobiia bacterium | reverse complement strand
ATCGAGCTGCACAGTGCCGGCACGAACATGCCAGAGAAACGAGTTGTCCCGGATCGGAGCGGATGCCGCTATGCCGAGTCCGACCCAAGGAACGAGTAATAGAAGGTGCCGAGGACTCAATCGCCGCCAGAGAGAGGTGGTCGAACGTGAGCCGACCATGGCGCCCTACAATCCGGTGAAGGTTTCGTAGATCTGAATCGCTGCTGGACCGAGCAGCACGATGAACAGCGCCGGGAAAATACAGAACACCAGAGGGAACACCATCTTGACCGGTGCCGCAAACGCCTTCTCTTGGGCCCTTTGCCGGCGCTTCACCCGCATTTCGTCAGCCTGTACGCGCAGCACCTGGGCGATGGAGACACCGAACGCTTCGGCTTGCATCATCGCCAGCAAGAACGATCGCAACTCTTCGACGTCGGTCCGGTCTTGGAGATGGCGCATGGCGTCCCGACGGCTCACCCCCACACGGGTCTCCTGCAGCATCCGAAAGAACTCCTCGGACAAAGGCCCGGGAACGGTAGCCACGACCCGCGCCAGGGCGGAGTCGAAGCCAAGGCCGGCCTCCACACTGATGACCAGCAGATCCAGCACGTCGGGTAGGGCACGCTGCATAGCCTTGCGGCGCTCGTCGATCTTGCGGGTCAGCCAGGCATCCGGGCCGAAAAACCCGAGCACCAACAACAAGGTCAGGGACAAGATCTTCATCTGTGCGTCGAGACCGACCTGCACGAAGAACCAGAGCGCAAAGGCCCCGATGGTCGTCAGCAGCTTGATCACGGCCCAGGCGTTCGCGTCGAGCGTCCCCGGGCTGCCCGCCAACACCAACCGATGTTGCGTCTTCTGCAACCAACCCTGCGGTGTAAGGCGGTTCAACCACTTGCCTATCCGAATAAAGACGGGCGCTACTGCGCGCTCTGCCAACGGACGCTTGAGCGTCTCCTCACGCATGAAGTCGGCCGAGCCATACACGGCAAGCCGCTCCGAAGCCACCTGGCGAGCACGAATGACGCCGAACCCGATCCACCCGACCAGGGCAGCCGTACCAACGAACACCGAGATTGCCGAAAGCAGTTGCCAGTCCATCTACACCTCGATATCCACAATCTTCTTCAGCCAGAAGATTCCGACGCCCATGAGCACCAGGCCGACGCCGATGGCGATGAGACCCGAAACTCTCGTGAACAGAGGCGACAGGTAGTCCTGGTTCGACACGTACAGGAAAGCGAACAGAGCGAAAGGCAGCACGCCCAGGACAATGGCAGAAATGCGTCCTTCCGCCGTCAACGCCTTGATCTCTCGTTTCAGTCGGTTTCGCTGCCGCATCGTGTCCGCCACGGTGCTCAACACCTCTGCCAGGTTGCCGCCGACTTCCCGTTCGATCTCAATGGCCATAACCGCCCACGCAAAATCCTCCGACCGCATCCGTTCGGAAATCCCCTTGAGGGCTTCAACGACACCGACACCCAGCCGGCTCTCAGCCAGGGCCCGGCCAAACTCACGGGACGTCGGTTGCTGCGCTTCACTCGCGACAGCTTCGATGGCTTGTAGCGTCGAATAGCCGGCCCGCAGCGACGTCGCCAACAGGGTCAGCGTGTCGGGCAACTGGTCTTCGAACATCCGCTTCTCATGTCGACCGGCAAACTGGATCGCCGCCAACACCCCAAGGATCCCGACGACAAACCCTGCCAGCCCGGCAACAACGCTAAACGTCAGTACCCAGGCGAAAAACCCAATCAGGAACGACAGACCGAATCCGGCTGCGATGGCCTCCCCACCACGCAACGGGATGTTCGCCTGTTCCAGCGTGGCGTTGAGCCCGGACAGCAACCCGCGCTCGCTGACCGCCTTCTCGGCCCCCTTCGAGACACTGCCGAAGATCCTCCCGAAGAAACCTTTCGCCTTCTCTTCCTCGCCTGTCCCCCTCCGTCCGTAGGCTTGCAGCCGCTTCCGCAGCGCTGAGCTCTTCTCATCCTCCCCGGTGCCGCCCAGCAGGAAGAGGAGGAGCAGCAGGGCGACGCCGGCGGCAGCCGGCCCTATCAGCCCAAGGGTTGAGACCGGCAACGGCGTGTTGACGGTCGGCGAAAACGGTTCGGGTTCGGCGAACGTCGTCGGCGTCACCGTCGTGGTGGTCGTGGCCGACGGCTTGATGAACCCGGGTACCTCAATAGAGGTCGCTGTGCTCAAGCCCTGATAGGCGACGCCGATCTCCAACGGTCCGGCCTTGTCCTGCGTGGCCGTGAACCGAATCACCACTTTGTTGTCCAGCTCGCGTTTGATGTCGCCATACAGCGATGTCAGCTGGCTTGGGTTCGGGGTCGAAAGGAACAGCCCCCCGCTGGCATCCACGATCGCCTGCAGGTCGGTGGGGTCGAATTCGGGAGACTCGAGAGCTACGCCGAAGACTCGAATGTTCTTCTCGGTGACGGCCCCGATCGCATCTTGCAGCGTCGCCTCTGACACGGTATCGGCGCCGTCGGTCAAGACGATCATGTTGGGTTCCAGCCGTGCCGCATCTCCTGAGTACAGGCCGGCACCACGAACGATCCCGTCGTAGAACGCGGTTTCTCCGCCGGCAGTGATCGCCTCTACCCGTCCGGTGAGTGCCGTCTTCGAGGTAGTGAATCCCGACAGCACCTTGACCTCATCGGCGAAGGTCAGCAACGCGATGAAGTCCTGGTCGCGTTTCTGCTGAATGAACGACAAGGCGGCACCCTTTGCCGCCTCGATCGGTGCGCCCACCATCGAGCCCGATGCATCGATCGCCAGCACGATCCCGACCGGCACCACCGATTCGGCGATGGTCTCCACTTCGAGGTCTTGCACGGGCTGTCCGTTCTCTGTCACGACCACGTCGGCCGGGTTGAGCGGCGTGGTCAAGTTTTGGAACTCGACGACGGCCTGCACCCTCGGATACCGGGCAATCTGTACATCCGAGATATCGACCGTCGTGGCCGCCGTCTGGGCGAACACGGCGGCGCTGCCGACAAGCAACGCGAGCACGCTCACCAGAGCGACGAATGCGGCCCTCCGTCTCACCTGATGTACTGGCTCTCGCGCCGGGCGAACGGTTCTGGATCGAACATGTCGGCCGGCAGCTTGATGCCCTGGTCTTCAAGGCGGGAGCTGAACGTTGGTCGGATACCGGTCGACTTGAGCCGGCCCAGGTAGCGACCGTCTTCGTCGACACCCATCCCAAAGTCGAACAGGAAGAGGTCTTGGAGGGTAATGATGTCGCCTTCCATACCTTCTACCTCGGTGATGTGCGTGATCCGCCGGGTGCCGTCCCGCAGACGGGACTGGTGCACGATCAGATCCACCGCGGAAGCGATTTGTTCGCGAATGGCCCGCACCGGCAGGTCGAAACCGGCCATCAGCACCATTGTTTCGACACGAGACAGCGTGTCTCGCGGCGAGTTCGAGTGGATGGTGGTGAGTGAACCGTCGTGGCCGGTGTTCATCGCCTGCAGCATGTCGAGGGCTTCGCCTCCTCGAGCCTCACCGACGACAATGCGGTCCGGGCGCATACGCAAAGCGTTCTTCACCAGTTCACGAATGGTCACCTGGCCTTTCCCTTCGATGTTGGCCGGCCGTGACTCGAGGCTGAGCACATGCTGCTGGTGCAGCTGCAGCTCGGCGGCGTCTTCGATGGTGACGATCCGCTCGTCCTCCGGAAGGTACCCGGACAGCACGTTGAGAGTGGTCGTCTTGCCAGAACCGGTGCCGCCGGAGATGATGATGTTCAACCGGCCTTTGACACAGGCCCGAAGGAACTGGGCAACCCTCTCGTTCATGGTGCCGAACCCGACGAGGTCGGCCTCGGTGTAGGGGTCGACGGCGAACTTCCGAATGGTGAGAAACGGCCCTCCGATCGCCAACGGGTGAATCACCGCGTTGACACGGGAACCGTCGGGCAGGCGGGCGTCGACCATCGGTGTGGCTTCATCGATGCGCCGCCCGACGTCGCCGACGATCTTGTCGATGATGCGCCGCAGATGCACCTCGTCGACGAACTTGACCTCGGTTTGCTCGAGGAGACCGTGACGCTCGACAAATACCGAGTACGGACCATTGACCATGATCTCGGTGACATCCGGGTCGTTCAGCAACGGATCGATCGGACCGTAGCCAAGCACATCGTTGGTGATCTCGTTGAGCAGTTGGGTGCGCTCCGCACGGGAGAGCCCGACAGATCCTTCCTGGTCCATCGCCCACTCGAGCATCTCGGTGACCCGTAGCCGAAGCTCGGCGTCACTCATCTGCCGGTCGTACAGCGT
>JANTGE010000149.1 GCA_024763085.1 Acidimicrobiia bacterium | reverse complement strand
GCGGCGACCAGGCCGAAGACCGCTTGCCGCGCCCCGGATCTGAACACGCTGCGCCCGGTGAGGAGGCCGATACCGGCTCCGGTCAGGAACAGGGCGAGTCCGGCAAAAGCCATCGAGAGCAGCACGGCCGTCGTCCCGCCGGCGAAGAAGAAGGGGACGAGCGGCACGATCGCGCCGACCGAGAAGAGCGCAAAGGAGGCTCCGGCCGCCTCCCACGGGTTGCCACCCATCTCGTCAGGATCGATGCCGAGCTCCTCACGGGCCAGGGTGTCCAAAGCCGCCTCCTGGTCCTCCATGATGTGTTGCGCCAGCTCCCGGGCGCGGTCCTCAGGCAGCCCCTTCGCCTGATAGATAAGGGCGAGCTCCTCGGCTTCCTCTTCTGGCATGGCTTCGATCTCGGCCCGCTCGACCTCGAGCTGCCGCTCGGCCAACTCCCGGGCCGACTGGACGGACAGCCACTCCCCCAGCGCCATCGAGGCGGCGCCGGCCAGGAGCCCGGCGAGCCCACCGATCAGCACCGTGGTACGCGACGACGTCGCTCCGGCCACCCCCATGATGAGCGCCAGGTTGGATACGAGACCGTCGTTGGCCCCAAGCACCGCTGCCCGCAGCGCGTTGCCGCCGACAGCGCGGTGCCGCCCCTCGATCCTCGCCAGGACGCTCCCTTCGACACCCTTCGGGGCCTCACCGGCGAGCATTTGCAGCACCCTCGCGTGGGACCGTTCGTCGCCCCGCAGCCCATGACCCTCTGTCTCCGGCTGGTTGTCGTACATCGTCTGGCCGGTGGTCTCCGAGGCCGCCATCACCGACACCAGGAGCTGCGACCCGAAGCGTTTGGCCAGCCAGATGAGGAGCCGGGCCCGCCATGACGGCGGTGGAAGCTCGTCGATGTCGACACCCGCGCTGCGAAGCTGCTCGATCCAGAACGCGGCGTGCCGCTCCTCGGTGGCGGCCAACTTGCGATACACCTCGGCGAGATGCTCGTCCGGCTCGAGGTCGGCAAGCGCCCGGTACTGGGCGGCGCCGTCGACCTCGTCTTGGAGGTTCTCCCGATACCGTCGGATGTCGCTGCTGCTCATGGGGCGAGGTTACTCATCCACTGCAGCTTGACGATGAGCGAGCGGTGGTCGGATCCGAGCGATGGCCCAAGTGTCCGTTCGGTCACCGCGATCCGGGGATCCACCAGCGCGTGGTCGATCGGAATCCGCAACACTCCAGGAAGCGGCATCGGCCATGACGGCTGCCAGCCGTAGCCCCGCTCACTGTCGACCAGATCAGCCACACGAACCAATTCTCGGAAAGGGTGAGACCAGGGGGTCGAGTTCAGGTCGCCGACAACGACTGACGGCGTTTCCGACGAAGTCACAAACTCGGCCACCGCAGCCAGTGTCTCGCCTCGTGACCGAGCGGCCCGGGTGCTGATCGGCGAGCGGGGATGCACACCGATGATCTGGAGCGGGCGATCGTCGAGGGTGACGGCGACGACGACGCCGGCCCGGTCGCCGAACCGAACCGTCTCCGCGTCGAGGTCCGGTCGTATCAACGCTACCGAGCCGAAGCGGTCACCGGGCAGCCGCCCCGGGACCATGCGGTAGGGCAGTTCGCTTCGGTCGAGGACGTCCTCCCAGTCGATCGACGATTCATGGAGGAACACCACATCGGCTCCGGAGTTGGTCACAAAGTCGATGACGTCTCGTTTCCGGTCATTGGACACGAGCACGTTGAAGCTGAGGACGGTCACCGTCTCCCGCGACGGGTCCTGGACCGGCGGGCTCCCCCAGAGCGCCTGGGCGACCATCGCGGCGTTGATGAGGGCAAGCATCATCGCGACGGCAAACATCTGGGGGCGGCGGGCGACCCCGGCTGCCACCGCCAGGAGCGCCAACACCAAGAAGTACTGAAACCGGAAGTTGCCCACCAGGTCGAACACCCACCAGACCTTCCCGAGGAACCCCGCGAAGGTGACGAACGCGAAGAGACCAAGGACAGCGATCGCGACTCTGCTCATCGTCGAAACAGTCGTCCCAGAAAGCGGCGCCAGCGGTACGCCGCCGCGGCGACGACCAGCATCCCTACCACTTGAGTCACCATCTCGCCCCGTTGTCGCAGACCCTCCGACAGCCCTCGCTTGACCTCTTTGGTGACATGGTGGACGCCTTCGAGCAGCACCGTTTCGGTGTCGAGGTCGTAGGCTCCGGCCAAGCCCTCAATGGCGGCTTCGGCGCGGAATCCGGTCCGATGCTCCGGCTCGAGGGATTCGAAGACCACCCGCCGCAGGGCTCGCTGTCCGGTGAGGTACGGCACGGCGCCGCTGGTGGCGAGTTCATCGAGCACCTCTCCACGGCTGAGGATGCCTCGGGTCATGTCGACGCGGCCGTCGACGACCGGCTCGACGAGGCGCCGGACGTGGTCCGGTTCGAGGCCGTAGAGGTCGGCGTCGAGGAAGACGACCACATCGGCGTCGGTCGATTCGAGTCCGGCCGTCATCGCCTGTCCCTTTCCCCGCACCGGCTCCGACACCACGCGAGCACCGGCCCGGGAGGCCATCGTCGCGGTCCCGTCGGAGCTGCCATTGTCGACCACGATCACCTCGTCGACGATCGGACGGGCGGCAGATACCACCCCGCCGACCGTCTGCTCCTCGTCGAGCGCGGGGATGATGGCAGCGGTCGTCATGCCGTGAAGCCTACGGCCTTCAGTCGAGGGGACGCCACAAGCGGGCGAATGCCCAGGCAGATCCGGTCTCATAGAGGAGCGATCCAGACCCCGGCCCATCCATCAGAAAGATGCCCGGGTGCGGTGCGGCCGGCCCGCAGGCGCCCGACCCCCATACCAGCACCACCGCGTCGCCCTCCGACGTCCACCCTACGGCGAACGACTCGGGGGTGTCGGCCCAGTCCTCGGCGCCGTCGTAAGCGAAGGGGTCGCCGCCGGTCGCCGGTGCGAAGAACGCGGTCGGGATCTCACACTCCCCGGTCCACTGCAGCAGGAGGGTGGTCCCGTCCGGCGACACCTCGCCGTATTGCCAATGACCCGATGGGACGTCCAGCGAACTGGACGGGCCATCGACGAGGACCTCGTCGGCCAGGGATCGAACCGTCGCATACTCCCCCGATTCATCCCACGTAAGGCACAGCAGCCACCAGTGGTCGGCCACCTGATCGGCGACCAAACACTCGGCCGGCAGTTCGAACCGGTGCCCGGTCTCCACGTCGATCGCCGTCGAGGAGACATACCGGTCCGTTTCCCACCTCCGTTCGGTCAGGGTGGTCCGATGGGCCGATATCAACGCCGGGTCCGTGCCTACCGGAATCTTCTCATCGCGGGTTTCCAGCATCCATCCGTCCGGCGGAGCTTCGGTGAGCATCGAACCTCCTGCCAGGGGAATCCCTTCGCTTGGATGCAGACCGTCCGCATCGAGGATCCATCGCTGTCCTTCCATGTCTTTCATGGCGATCGGTCCCGGAGCCCACACCCGGTCGTCGAGCGTGTACCCGGAGAGATGTCCGAGCACCGTGCCGTCCATGGCGACCAAGACGGTTACCCAACGCAGGTCGACCGCCACGAGTTCGTCCACCCCCTTCACCGTCTCCGCCTCCAGCCGGGGGCCGATCTCGGTGCCTTCGTCGGCGGCACGAAGCAGCACCTGCAGCGTCTCCATCATGGGGCCAAACCGACGGTCTCCGGATTCGTCGGCGACGCTTCCTCCGATCGTGTCCGCCTCATCCGCGATGGCCGCCAAACGGTCGCGGCTCTCGATGCCGGCGAGGATGCGCTCGACCTCATCGACGAGCGTTTTCAGCTTCCGTGTCGCCTCGTGGGGATCGAGCGGTGTCGACGTGGTCGTCGTCGCGGAGATCGATGCACGCGTCGTGGCCGTGGTAGAGACAACCACCGACGATGTGCCGGGTTCTGGTGACGTCGTTGCGGGTGTGACGTCGGTACCGGCCACCCCACCAGAGCATCCGACAGCCGTCAGTGTCAGAAGCATCAGCCACAGCGTTCTGCGCATCGTGTCCCTCCGACGTGGGAAACGCCGTCACGATCCCTGGAAGTTCCCCCCGGGCCCGTTCACCGTTCGGAGGTTCCCCACTCCCGCAACTTGGCGAACTGCGCGTCGAGATCTCCCGCCGTACGCCGCCGGGCGACGCTTGCCGCCGGATCGATCACCTCGAGATCTTCGGGAACGAACGACAGATGGGCCGCCTCCAACTCTCCGGCGGAGACCTCGGACAGGTCGCGGCCTTCGGCGATCAGACGCGCCACCAACCGCCC
>JANTGE010000148.1 GCA_024763085.1 Acidimicrobiia bacterium | reverse complement strand
CCGGTCCTCGTAGAGCCGGTACAGAGGTCGGAGGGCACGTTCGTTGGCCACCAGGACATGGTACCCGCGGGCCGCGGCCTCCGGGGGTAGGGTCGAGGCGAATGGTCGACCAGGCATTCATCTCCGAACACACCACCACCGAGCGGCTCGCCGACGGAGGGCAGGTCCGGCTTCGTCCGATCGTCCCCGACGACAAGGAGCGTCTGATCGCCGGCCTTCGCCGCATGTCGCCCCACTCCCGCTATCTACGGTTCCTGGCCGACCTCAACGACCTCACCGACGAGCAGCTCCGCTATCTCACCGAAGTCGACTATGACGACCACTTCGCCTGGGTCGCCGAAGATCCCGAAACGGGTGAAGGCGTCGGAGTGGCCCGTTATGTCCGCCTCCCCGATGAGCCGACCGAAGCCGAGGCGGCGGTTGCGGTCATCGACGACTATCAGGGCCGGGGCATTGGACGGCTGCTGCTGCGACGCCTCGCCGAAACTGCCCGGGAGCACGGGATCGACCGGTTCCGCGGCTACATCTCTGCCGAGAACGTCAAGCTGCTCGAGGCACTGGATCGACGCGACGCCGAACTCGTCGACGATGGCGAGGTCGTTCGGGTCGAGATCCCCCTCGAGCCGGCCGACACCCTGCTGCGGCGTCTGTTCTCATCTGTCGCCTCGGGACGGCTCAGCTTTCTCTACCCGTTTGTTCGTAGACTGAAACCCAAGGAGTAACCATGGACGACACCATTCCGATCGAGGCGAAGAACTGGGCAGTCGCCGCCCACCTATCAGCTCTGGTCGGTCTCCTGGGCATCCCGCCCCTCGTGGGCCCGCTGGTGGTGTGGCTCCTGAAGCGAGATGTCCATCCCTTCGTCGACGAGGCCGGCAAGGAAGCCTTGAACTTCAACATCACCTTCTTCATCTATCTGATCGTCTCCGCACTGTCGATCTTCCTGCTCATCGGTATCGTGCTGCTTCCGATCGTCGCGGTCGCCTGGCTGGTCCTCGTGGTGGTCGCTGCGGTACGAACCTCCGAAGGGACCTCCTACCGCTACCCGCTCACGATCCGCTTCGTGTCATGAACGACTGGTACGAAGCCCACGATGCCGTCGGCCTCGCCGAACTGCTCCGAAGCGGCCAGGTGAGCCGGAACGAAGTGCTCGAAGCTGCGATCAGACGCATCGAGGACCGCGACGCCGAGCTCAACGCCGTCGTCTTCCGGCGCTTCGAGGAGGCCCTCGCCGAGCCGCCGGTCGACGGACCGTTCTCGGGTGTCCCTTTCCTGTTGAAGGACCTGCGGGCACGCCTCTCCGGGACCCCTACCACCGCGTCGTCCCGGTATCTGCAGCACTTCGTACCGACGGCAGACTCCACGCTCGTGGCCCGGTATCGGGCCGCCGGCCTGGTCGTCCTCGGCAAGACCAATACGCCGGAGTTCGGCCTCGTCGCCGTCACCGAACCGGTGTGGCGTGGCCCGACCCGGAACCCTTGGGATCCGGAGCGCACGCCTGGCGGATCGAGCGGCGGGTCGGCCGCAGCCGTGGCCGCCGGGTATGTGCCGGCCGCCCATGGTGGCGACGGCGGCGGGTCGATCAGGATTCCCGCCTCCGCCTGCGGCCTCTTCGGACTCCGCCCCAGTCGCGGGCGAAACCCGCTCGGCCCCCACATGGGTGAATCCTGGTTCGGACTCGTCCAGGAGCACGTCCTCACCCGCACTGTCCGAGACAGCGCCGCACTGCTCGACGTGACGGCCGGGCCCGCGCCAGGAGAACCCTTCGCAGTCCAGGCTCCACCTCGGCCGTTCTTGGCCGACGTCGAGGTCGACCCGCAGCCTCTGTCAGTGGCGCTCTGCACGACACCGCTCTTCGGCTCGACGATGCACCCGGACGCACGTGAGGCCGCCGAATCTGCGGCAGCGCTCCTGGAGTCCCTCGGACACAGGGTCGAACCGGCATGTCCTCCATTCGACCGGGATCTCCTCGTCGAGGCCTACCTGCGAATCGTCGCCACCGGCCTCGCGTCCGATCTGGAAGCCGCTGCCGAGGTGATCGGCCGTCCGCCCGGCCCGGATGACATCGAACCGGTCAGCCGACTGCTGGTCAACATCGGTCGCACCACCCGGGGAGACGAACTGGCCAGGCTGCTCACCACTGCCCACAATGCCGCCGCAGCCATGGGGCCCTTCTTCGAACGGTACGACGTGTTGGTCACCCCGACCCTTGCCCGGCCGCCGGTACGAATCGGAGAACTCCAACCGTCCCGGCGAGATCAGTTGACATTGGCCGTCCTCAACCGGCTGCCGGTGCGGAAACTGCTCGATCTCGCCCTCGCCGAGCTTGCCGGAGAGCAGATGGATCCGGTCCCCAACACGATGCTGTTCAACCTGACCGGGCAGCCCGCCATGTCGGTGCCGCTGCACTGGAACGCCGACGGACTTCCCATCGGAGTGCAGTTCGTCGGCCGGTTCGGCGACGAACCCCTCCTGTTCCGCCTGGCCGGGCAGTTGGAGCGAGCCCGTCCCTGGTTCGATCGGCGCCCGCCGAGCTAGCGTCCCCGCAGTCGGCTCCAGCGATCGGCGAGGCTCGATTCCTCGTCCTCATCGTCGTCGACTGGTTCAGGGTCGCCTGCAGGCTCGAGCAACGCTTGGGCGACGAGATCCGGCACCGGGTCTGACTCCGACTCCTCCGCCTCCACCGGGGCGGGTTCCGCAGCCGGCTCCAGCACGACCCTCGGCGTCTCCTCTTCCGCTTCGCCGGCCACCTCGACAAGACCTGCCTCGACCATCTCCCCGAGCTTCTTCGCCACGGCAAACTCGAACGCCCGCAACTTCTGGGAGAGCTTCGACACCGTCGGATACTCCGGCAACGCCACAACGATCGACCAGGCCCGGGCGTCCAGCACCACCTCTTCCTCGATGACCGGAACGAGGCGGAACGGCGTGGTCACCGATGGAACCGTGGCGCGCAGTTCCTCCCAGGCGGCCCGTCGCTCCTCGGTCATCTCGAGGACCTCTTCTACGGTTCGCCGGTAGGGGATCTCGACACGCGTCTGCTCCCCGGGGGTGAACGCGAACGATCCTTGATCGGAGGCCAGGCGAGCCATGACTTCGCTGATCACCTGGCTGAAGAAACCGTCGAGGATGCTCTTGCCGACGACGTCTTCCATCCTGACCTTGCGTCGCTCGAGAGATGCTCGGTCTTCTTCCCCGACGTATCCCATGCCGACGAGGTCCTGGAGGGGCTGGTCGACGGTTCGGGTGGTCGCGAACGAGATCTGGCCGTCGACGAAGTAGATCCGGCCTTTCCTCAACCCGGTGTCGACACGAAGCACACCGGTCTCCGACGCGGCGGCGATCAGTCTGAGTACGTCGTCCAGACCGAACTCGTCAAACGTTCCCGATAGAGCAGTGGTCACTTCGTCTGTATCGGCAGTCGCACGCCGCCGGCTGAGGGATTCGTCTACCGCTGACAGAATGCCTCTACGGCGTCCGGCTGTACCAGTGCCGCCTCGGTCAGGTTCTCGTGGCCATCCGCGGTGACCAGAACATCGTCTTCGATCCGAACGCCGATCCCTAGGAACGCTTCGGGGATGTCGTGATCGACGAAACCGGCCGCCTCGCGTTCCTTCGCTTCGAGTTCTTTGGCCTTGTCGACGCCGAGCAGATAACGGCGCTCCATCCATTCGTCGACGTCGTACTCCAAGTTGGAGAACCTGATGTACGGAGTGAAGTAGATCCCCGGCTCGACGGTGAACACCATCCCAGGTTCCAGTGCACGCGAAGCGTCCGGCGTCCGGTAGCTGCCGACGTCGTGGACGTCCATGCCGAGCCAGTGGCCGGTGCCGTGCATGAAGAACTCCCGGTCGTGACGTTTGGCGAGCGTCTCCTCGACGCCGAACGGCACCAAACCCAGCTCGACCAGATGTTCGGCGATGACCCTGCGGGCGGTCTCGTGCATGTCGTGGAACCGGAGGCCTGGAGCGACCTGTCGGATGACGGTCTGGTGGGCGTCGAGGACTGCTTCGTAGACAGCTCGCTGTTCTGCCGTAAACCTTCCGTTCGCCGGGAAGGTCCGGGTGACGTCGGCGGTGTAGTAGCCGTATTCGGCGCCGGCGTCGATGAGCACCAGGTCGCCGTCGCCGACAGGCTGGTCGTTCTGTGTGTAGTGCAGGATCGTTGCGTTGACGCCCGCGGCGACAATCGACGGATACCCCACGCGGGCCGACCCTCCGAGCCGGAACGCGTATTCGACGACAGCTTGTATCTCCCGCTCGTTGACACCGGGCTCGG
>JANTGE010000147.1 GCA_024763085.1 Acidimicrobiia bacterium | reverse complement strand
AAGCCGTTCCCGGTGATGCGGTTCTACGGCGGCACCAAGGAGTTCTGGGACAAGTCCTGGACGATGCCCGACGTCGAACTCGTCGGCAAGAAGTAGCCACCACGATCTCGCGGGGGGAGGTGTGCCGCTGCAGCGGTGCACCTCCCCCCGGAGCAGAGGCGCTGGTGTCGAGATGGAGAGGACGGAGACCATGACGACGAATTCGCCGAAGATGAAGATGACCACTCCGATACCCGAGGAGATCACGACGCCCGATAGCGTGGACACACGCCTGGGCACGCTGCGTTTCTCCAACGGCATGCCGGACCGGTCGACGATCGATACGGTGTACGAGAACATCGATTTCGCTCGGGCGGTCGACGTCTTCCTGAACTGCATCCCGGGAGTCAGCTTGTGGACGGCCCGCAAGGGGCCCCGCGACGCGGGCGTGCCGGACAACACGCTGATGACGATGGAAACGAACATGGACTCCACCGGCATGTACCTCACGCCGAATACGGTCACGCCGCAGAGCTGGTTCACGCTGAACCTGAAGAACGGGCCGATCGTGATGGAGGTACCGCCCAAAGTCCTCGGCCCGGTGGACGACGCCTGGTTCCGCTACGTCGCCGACATCGGCTACGCCGGTCCCGACAAGGGCAAGGGCGGGAAGTACCTGTTCCTGCCCCCCGACTACAACGAGGATGTTCCCGACGGCTACTTCGTCGTGAAGTCGCCGACCTATGGCCTGTGGGGGGCGTGGCGCAACTTCGCCGTCGACGGCGATGTGCAGCCGGCGCTCGACAACATCAAGAAGTACGCCCGCATCTACCCGTTGACCGAGGCCGGCAAGAAACACGATGCGGTGAAGAACAAGAACGGCAGCTTCGTGCAGCTCAACACGATCCCTCCAAACACCTATCTCTTCTGGGAGTACCTCAACGAGTTGGTGCAGGATGAGCCGGCCGGCTCGTTCGGCCCGCAGGTCACCGGCCAGATGGCCGCGATCGGGATCGTGAAGGGCACAAAGTTCGACCCGGATGCACGCATGAAGAAGATCCTGACCGAAGCGGTCGCCGTCGGGAACGCCACAGCGCGAGCCATGACCTTCCAACCGAGGGACGAGGCGGCCTACTTCTACGGCAAGAAGTCGGCGTGGTACACGCCGTTCGTCGGCGGCTACGCGTTCCTCGTGGACGGAGCCAGGATGCTCGACGCGCGCACGAACTTCCACTACTTCGCCACCGGCATCACACCGGCGATGGAGCAGAAGAGCGTCGGGTCCGGTTCACAGTACGCATGCGCAGCCAAGGACTCCAAGGGCCGTTGGCTCGACGGCTCCAAGACCTACCAGCTGCACCTGCCAGCGAATATCCCGCAGAAGAACTTCTGGTCCGTGACCGTCTACGACTCCCAGACACGTTCCCTGCTCCAGACCGACAACCCATACCCGTCCATCGGTGCCGGCTCGGGGTATCCGAAGCACAAGGGTGCCCGCGACGTTCAACAGAACGCCGACGGTTCGACCGACGTGTACTTCGCCCCCACGGCGCCCAACGGCAAGGAATCGAACTGGATCCAAACCGTGCCCGGAAGAGGCTGGTTCCCGATCTTGCGTCTCTACAGCCCGCTCGAGCCCTGGTTCGACAAGTCGTGGCAGCCGGGCGAGATCGAACTGATCAGCTGAGTCAGCCGGAGGCCTCGAGACGGCGCTCCCGCTTGCCTGGCCCGAAGTGGCCTGGAGTTCGCTCGCTTCCGCCCGTCCCACGGGTGGCGTTTCAGCCGTTGCCCGGCTGGCTTCGGTCGTGTTCGAAGCGGCACCGGTGGTCGGCGCGACGCCGGAGAAGACATGTCGGACGGTGTGGAAGATTCGACCAACGGCCGGGCCGATCCCGTCGCTTCCCACCCGAAGAGGGTGTGTACCGTTTCGCTGCGTCTCAGTACGGTCGTTTCGCGGTTGTGGGCTGATAACCGTCGGATCAGGAACTGACGCGACAGACGAGGAGGATCCATGGCGGCGATCATCTACATCGCGATCTCACTGCTGGCGTTCGCACTCGTGCAACGCCGGCTGGCGAAGACACCAATCACCGGCCCGATCATCTTTGTCGCTCTTGGGCTGATCGCCGGATCGAGCGGCCTCGGGATCATCACCGTCGACGACGGCCAACTCACCACCGTGGTCAACGTCCTGTTCCAGGGAACGTTGATCCTCCTCCTCTTCACCGACGCGTCAGCCCTCCACTTCTCATCCTGGAAGCAGGACGCTGCGTTGCCGGGGCGGCTGCTGGGGATCGGCCTGCCCCTCACGATCGGGCTCGGGACGATCTTCGCAGCGGTGCTGTTCACGGACCTCAGCATCTGGGAGGCCGGAATCATTGGGGCCATCACCGCGCCCACGGATGCCGCACTCGGCCAGGCGGTCATCTCCAATCCGCGGGTCCCCGAGCGGATCCGCCAGGCACTCGACGTCGAAGCGGGCCTCAACGACGGCGTGAGCTTCCCATTCGTACTGATCTTCATCGGACTAGCCGGCTCAACCGACGGCCCCGGGGTCATCGAGACGTTCGTCGTCGCCATCGGAGTAGCGGTGCTCGTAGGTGTCCTCGCCGGCGTGATCGGCGGCAAGCTCATGGTCATGGCCGCCGATGCCGGCACCATGGGCAAGGCATGGAGCGGCATTGCGGTGATCGCGCTTGCGATCATTGCGTTTGTCTTGTCCGATACCGGCGGCGGGAGCGGCTTCATCGCTGCATTCGTCGGGGGCTTGACCTTTGGCGAGATGACCCGTGGCAAGTCGAAGATCGACGACATTCTCGCCACCAATCTCGGGCTCGCTCTTACGCAGGTAAGCTTCCTCGCGTTCGGCGCCCTCATCCTCGGGCCCGCTCTTGGGAAGGTCACATGGGCGGTCATCGTCATGGCCCTGCTCTCCCTCACCATTGCGAGAATGGGGCCGGTCGCGATCTCGATGATCGGCCAGAAGCTCCGGCCACCTACGCTCCTCTACATGGGCTGGTTCGGGCCGCGAGGTCTCGCCACGATCGTCTTCGCTGCGCTCGTGGTCACCGATGCCGATCTGCCGGGGACCTCCACGATCACGTTGGTCGCTGCCGTCATCGTCGGACTCAGCGTGCTCCTGCACGGCCTCACGGCGTATCCGGGATCTCAGGCCTACGCCAACTGGTACGAGTCGCACGACGAGCCGGCGAAGCTCGCAGAGGGCAAGCGGGTTCACAACCACGAACTCAGCCCGCGGGCGCGCCACGCTGTCGAGCAGACGATGAGCGACTCGTAGGGGCGTCGCAGCCGGGCGAGATCGTACCGATCAGCTGAGCGACCCTCTACCCGATATGGGTGGGGGAACGGCGCAACCTCGCGCCGAGAATCGTGATGGGACCGTAGGCAACCGAACGGCGCCCGCATCGCGGGCTATCAGAGAGCGACAGGGAGCAGCCGCCCATGTCTGACATTGTCACCGTCATTGCGAAGATATCCGCACTGACGTTCATCCTGACCAGCATGCTGGCGATGGGCCTGAGCCTGACGGTCAAGCAGATCGTCGAGCCGCTCAAGAACGTCAAGGTCGTACTGATGGCACTCGTCGCGAACTTCGTGCTGGTCCCCGCGCTGGCGTGGGCCATCACAGAGGTGATCTCTCTCGACGATGCTCTGGCGACGGGCTTGCTCATCGTCGGCACCGCGGCCGGCGCACCGTTCCTGCCCAAGCTGGTCCAGGTCGCCAAGGGGAACGCCGCGTTCTCTGTGGGTCTGATGACGCTGCTGATGGTGGTGACGGTGGTGTATCTGCCGATCGTGCTGCCGTTGCTGCTTCCCGGAGCGTCGGTCAATGCGTGGGACATCGCGAAGTCGCTGATCGGCTCCATGCTGGTGCCGCTGGGGATCGGGCTGTTCATCAAGGCCCGCTATTCGGATGAGGCCGATTCGCTCCAACCAACGATGTCGCAGATCTCGAGCCTGGCGATCGTGTTGATGATGGTGACCGTCATCTTCCTCGAGTTCTCCACCATCGTCGACACGCTCGGCACCGGGGGCATCGCTGCGGCCGTCATCTTCGTCGCCGGTGCCCTGGTCATCGGTCTGCTGCTGGGCGGAAGTGGGCCCGGCATGCGCTCGGTGATGGGCCTCGGCACCGCGCAGCGGAACCTGTCGGCAGCCCTGCTGGTGGCAACGCAGAACTTCTCCGACAAGCCGAACGTCCTGGTCATGGTCATGCTTGTCGCGATCCTGGGCCTGATCCTGCTGGGATTCGTCGCAGGCGAGATGGGCAAGCGGGCG
>JANTGE010000146.1 GCA_024763085.1 Acidimicrobiia bacterium | reverse complement strand
AGCCATGACGGCAAGGAGAATGACGTATCGTTTCATGCCGAACCTCCCAATTCGAGCGTCAGATTCTCTGGCCCTATGAACCTGTGCCCCCAGGACCGGTTCTCACTCTACTCCACCGACTCCGCCTGTGTACGGTCAGTGAGGTAGGACTCCGTTCCGTGGCAGGCGAGGGGGCTCGTTGAATACACGCAGGACTAGCTTTGGCAAGGTGAGAGCGCTTGCCGCGACGCTGGCCCTGCTAGCCCTCGCATCTGGATGCGCCGCCGGTACAGCTCCAAGCACAAGGGTTCCGGACGTGCGCGGGTCGCCTGTCGAGCCGACCATCACGTTCTCCGTGCCGGACACGTCCACGTCGACCACGGAGCCCCCGGCTCAGGAACCGGGCAGCAGAGACGGATCCGACAGTTCGCCGGCGGAGCCTGGAGACGGTGTCATCTCGCTCGACGACGCCGTCGAGATCGCCAAGATCGACCTGGCCGACAGACTGCAGATCGACACGACGGCCATCACGGTGGTGCATGCGCAGGCCACGACGTGGAACGACTCCTCGCTGGGCTGCCCGGACAAGGGCCTCGTGTACCTTCCGGTGTTGACGCCCGGCTACCAGGTCGTCCTGGCGGTTGGCGGAGCCGAGTACGACTACCGGTTGGACGTTGAGGGGAACCTGAAACTCTGCAGCGGTTGAGCAGTCTTCGCCGCAGAAGAGCGGGAGGGCCGGAGCCCTCCCGCTGCTTGCTCACTTGGTAGCGATCGCTACCGGTAGAACACGTCCAGTGTCCACGGTACGGTCTTTCCGTAGGTGTCGTATCCAGAGACCAGCACGTAGACCTCGGCTACGTCGGTGCTGTCGATCAGCACTTTCTCCGGCGAGTTGATGGTCGCGCCCCCAAACTCGACGTGGCCGGCGCCGTTGGTGTCGAACCACACCACGATCAGGTCCATGTCGGCGGTCGGATACCGCTGGTAGTTGTCCTTCCAGGAGAGCTCCAACTCGACACCACCGGGACCGAACCCGACCGGGAAGAAGGTCTCGTCGCCGGTGACGAACTTGTCCGAGTAGGACTCGTCCGGCTTCACCGAGTTGTCCCCCGTCTCGACGTTCACGGTGAACGTACCGGTGATCGTGTCGAACGACGTCCAGTCGTTCTCGATGACCAGCTTCCAGTAGCCCGGCATCAACGGCATGTCCTGCGTATTCACCCCGAAGATGTCACCGGTGGCCGTCGTCGAGAGGTCCTCGATGACGAAGCTGGCGTTTCCATAGACGTTCGTGGTGTCCACGTAGGCGTTGTTCACGCCGCTCATGCCACCCTGTACGTACAGCTCAAAAGAGTTGAACAGGATCGGATCGATACCCAGGTCGACATCGGTGACGTCGATAGTTACCCGCTCGGCATTCGGCTGCAACTGGAAGTAGTAGTGCTGCTGCATGCCCGGCGCCAGCGAGACCGTGAACGTGGTGCCGTGCTTGGCGTTGACGTTCTGCAGCGGTTCACCCTTCGGCTGAGCGATCCGGGCCGAGTAGCCGTTCCGCAGATCCGGATGGGCTTCTCCCAGATTGCCGTCCGCCTCGAGGGCCGACATCGAGGCCGCAGCGTCGATCAAGCCGGCCCCTTGGTCCAGTTCATCGAAGCCTGGAACCGGATGTGCCCCGGCGACGATCGCCTGCTTGTAGTCATACGGCGACGCCCCCATGGGCTCCCCGTAGGTGTTCAGCAGCGCCGCCAAGCCGGCGATGTTCGGGGTCGCCATCGACGTCCCCGATGCCCAGCCGAGCGCACCGGGAGACCCCGTCATCGCTGACAGTACGAAAACGCCGATCGCCGACGCGGTCGGTTTGTCCCGTCCGTCGGCCGTCGGGCCCCGGCTGCTGAAGTAGATCACCTGGGGATCGTCGGAGGTGAACAGGTAGTCGCCGGCCCACGAGAGGCCGTAGTAGATGTCCCAGAACACCCGGGTGGTCACCGGTTCGGCGATGGCCCCGGCGGTGATCGACGAGTTCGCCGTGCCCGGGCTCTGGATGCTGCCCGAGTACGGCCCGTCGTTCGACGCCGCCGAGACGACGGTGATACCGGCCGCAGTTGCGTAGTTGACGACCTGATCTTCCAGGTCCCGGCCGTCGAAGCCGTTCCAACCACCCAGCGACATGTTGATCACATCGATGTCATAGCCCTCGGCTCCACCGGTGCTGTCGTACAGCTCTTTCTGCTCGATGGCGTGCTCGATGCCGGCGATGATCGTCGACTCCGAAGCGCCTCCACCGTCGTGGGCGAACACCTTAATGCCGTACAACAACGCCTCAGGGGCCATACCGATCAGTGGGATGATCTTGTTGTCGCTGTCGTATACAGGCAGCGAGATGCCGGCGTGGTATTCGATCGACTCGACGAGCGGGTCGTCGTTGGGGGCGACGATCGCCGCCGCGCCGGCAGCGATACCGGCCACATGGGTACCGTGGTAATGGTTGTCGACCCGGCTCCAGCCCTCGAACGGGGTGCCGACGTCGGCCGAGAGGTCGACGCCGTCGATCGCCCGGCTGCCACCCATACCATCGGAGAACATGACATGATCCGCGTACACGCCGGTGTCGATCACGGCGATGAGCGAATCCTGGCCGAAGTTACCTTCATCCCAAACCGGCCAGGCATTCTGCGAGATGTAACCCCAGTAGGTGTCGATCTCACCGACGAGCGCGGCGGCGTCGGCGGCGATGATCTCATAGCCGGAGGCATCCAGTTCGGTCGGTGACATCAGCGCGGCGTCGAGCGCTGCCGGGTCTACACCGGCGAGCTGCTCAGGTGCGGCAGCGAGGGTTCGCTTCTGATCCAGACCGATCTTCCCGACGCCGGCGCCGAACAGATCGATGAGACCTGCTGCCGGCACGGTCGCCGCGATACCCCTTGCGTACTTGAACTGTCGAGTGACCGTTCCGCCGGCCGTCTCGACTGCAGCGATCGCGTCCGAATAGTCATGTGATTCGGTGCCGATCAGAATGTCGATCGGTCCGCCTGACGCGGTGGCCAGCAGATCGGCGAAGTCGGCCGAAATGGCCGCCGGTTCTGGTTTCCCGGCTCCCGCCGGAGCGGCCAATACCCCCACCGTCAAAGCCATGACGGCGAGGAGGACAAGATAGCGTCTCATTGCGCCCCTTCCTTCCCAAAGTTCCCACGTGGTGGCGGCTCGCTCTGAGCCGGACCGGGGGCGAGCCCCAGCAGTGCAACCCTAGCGGAGTCCTCAACCGCTCTGCATGGCAAATCAGGGACGTTTTGAGGTGCGCAGTCGATGCAGTTCCCCGGCCGCAGTACCATCCAGACCTATGAACAACCTCAAGACCGTCGCCCTCCTCGGATTCCTCTCCGCGCTGGTCTGGTACCTCGGGTGGGCGCTGTTCGGCGGCACCGGTGGCTTCTACATCGGCCTGCTGTTCGCCGTCGGACTCAACTTCGTCGCCTACTTCTTCTCAGACAAGATGGCGCTCGCCGCGTCACGGGCCCGGCCGGTCACCGAAGAGGAACTGCCGCAGGTGTACTCGATCGTGCGCAACCTCACCACCCAGGCCGGCATGCCGATGCCCCGCATCTACGTCATCGACTCGCCGCAGCCCAACGCGTTCGCTACCGGCCGCAACCCGAAACACGCTGCCGTGGCCGTCACCACCGGCATCTTGCAGATCCTCAACTATGAGGAACTCGAAGGGGTGCTCGCCCACGAACTCGCCCACGTCCGCAACCGGGACATCCTCATCAGTTCCATCGCCGCGATGCTCGCCGCGGCGCTGTCGATCTTTGCCCGGATGGCGTTCTGGTTCGGCGGCGGCCGTCGCAGCCGCGACAACCCTCTCGGCGGCATCGTCGCGCTCTTGTCGCTTATCCTCGCCCCCATCGCGGCGATGATCATCCGTCTGGCGATCTCCCGGGCCCGGGAGTACCAGGCCGACGAATCGGGCGCCCTATTGTCGGGTCAGCCGCTGGCGCTGGCGTCGGCACTCCGCAAGCTCGAAGTCGGCACGTCCCGCATCCCGATGGAGGTGAACCCGGCCGTCAGCCAGCTGTTCATCGCCGACCCGCTCAAGGCCCTCAACCGGCGGGGAGGCGGAGGCTTCTCGAAACTGTTCTCCACCCACCCGCCGATCGAAGACCGCATCCGACGGCTCGAACAGATGGTCTACGGCGGATGACCCTCAGCCAGGAAACCGCCGTCATGGTGGTGCTCACCGCAGGCGTGCTCGGTGGCCTGTGGGGCGGGATGATCTCGGTGTTAGCGACCCTGAACGGGCCCGACTGGGC
>JANTGE010000145.1 GCA_024763085.1 Acidimicrobiia bacterium | reverse complement strand
GCCGGCGACGGGTCGCCGGAGCCGCCCTCTTCGACGGGCATGCCGACCGCCCAGCGGGTCTCTTTGCGAACGATGGCGAGGTCCCGGGTGCCGGTGCCCACGTCTTCGGCGGTGATGTATCTGCCGTGGAGCGAGTCGACATAGCGCCCGTAGACCCTCCACAGCCGCTCGTCGTGGGCCATCTCTCGAGGATCGCCGATGATGACGGCCTTGCCGCCGCCGAGGTCGAGGCCTGCCGCGGCGGCTTTGAAGGTCATGCCGCGGGCGAGGCGGAGGACATCGCGCAACGCATCATCTTCACTTGCGTACGGATAAAAACGAGTCCCGCCGAGGGCGGGACCGAGAGCCGTGGAGTGGATGGCGATGATGGTGCGGAGTCCGGACTTTTCGTCGTAGCCGTAAAGGAGCTCCTCGTAGTTCCTCTTGGCTAGAGCGTCGAATACGCCCATAACAAACGTCCTTCCGGTCGGTGAACGTCCTCATCCTAGTTCCCGGCCGGGGTCCCTCGGCCAAGAAACCGGTCTCCGGGTACCATGCCGGGCATGATACGGACCGCCCAGTTGCGGGTGTATGTGGCCGAGCGGATCGCACCGCGGCCGCGAAGGGTTGGGGCTGCGGCGCGCCCGTGGCTCGTCGAAGGAGGGTTTGGACTCCTCGCCGAGTCGATGCAGGACGACGCGTATGTGGTCGACTGGCACGAGCGGCGGTATGTGTGTCCTCGCCGGCCTCGCCTGCGGGTGCTCGAGGGTTTGTTGGCGTTCCATCATGCCTATGCGGAGATCGGGGGCGATCTGATCGTTCCGGAGCAGGTGGCGACCCGAGCTGCAGAGGAGCTCGATGCGCTCTATGCGCAGCCGGCCGGCCGTTCATACATTCTGACGTCGCCGTGGCATGTTCCGTTGCGCTGGTTCGTGGCGTTCGAGCCATCTGAGCGGGAGGTGGTGACGGCGAGGTCCGGTACGACGATCCGGTATCGGACGTCCTTGGCCAGGGCGTCGGACCGCGTGGTGGGCGCTTTGGATACGCTGCGCGGGGCCGGAATGGACGAGGTGATCACCGACGATCTCGACGAGTTACGTGCATGGCTGGAGGGGTTTCCCGCTCCGGCGATGGTCGAACTCGACTACGGATCGGTGGCGGGGCTGTTCGACGCGACATCGCTGCTGTTCGACGAGACGGCTGCCGATGTGCAGGCAGCTCTCGAAGCGTTGGATCACGGTGACATGGAAACGGCGATGCACCGCTATTCGGATGCAGCCCGGCGCTGGGCGCCGTTCGCCGCGGTGCCGCTGAGCAACTGACCTCGGACCGTCTGTAGGCCAACCCAGGCCGCGGCGCCTTGGAGCAGGACGAGAGAGCCCGCCGAAATGGCGAGAAGGGCGACGACGGTTCCCGGACGAACCGTGTCCCGGGCGGTGCGAAGGGTGTCGGCCGCATTCTCGACCGTATCGGTGTTGGCGGCGATCGCAGGCCTGATCTCGGCCACCGCGACTCGCATGGTCTCGAGACCGTCGGCGGTTTCGGCGATGTCGCCGGACAGGGTACGGAGGTTGCGTTCGGCCTGGAGCAGCGTGGTTTGCTGTGCCCTCAGCTGGACGGGGAGGCCGGCGAGCGAGTCGGCGACGTCTGTGAGAGCCTCGTCGAGGGGGACCTCCGGGGCGTAGTCGACGTTCGGCAAGATCGAGAGCAGCCGCATCGTGTCGTCGACAGCGGCGGCGACGTCGATGAGTGCCGGCATCGCTGTGTGTACCGCATCGAGCGAGTCCGGAACATCTTCTGTGACGACCCGGCGGGTTTCGGCAAGGAGGGGTTCGGTGCGGGCGAGTTCGATCGACGCGGAGTGGGCAGCCTCGGAGAGGGTGGCGAGTCCTCCATCGATAGCGGTGAGAGCGTCGTCGGCGGCCTGGAGGTCGGACCCGAGGCTGTCGAGGACGTCGGCGGCGACGGTGAGCGTGTTCTGGATGGGAAGGCGGTGCAGCCAGCTTCCGACGAGCAGCCCGGCGCTCAGTGTGGCGACCGCACCGATCGAGCCGACGACGAGCAGGAACCATCCGAGACGTCGAGTCATAGGGCGAGCGTAGTGTCTGCCGACGTTTCGGCAGTCAAAGGTACCGGGTACTTGGTACCTGGTACCTGGGTGGTGGCCAGGGGCAGAATCGAACTGCCGACCCCAGGTTTTTCAGACCTGTGCTCTTCCAACTGAGCTACCTGGCCGAGCAGGTGGCGGGGACGACGGGATTTGAACCCGCGACCTCCGGCTTGACAGGCCGGCGTGAACTCCAGACTTCACCACGCCCCCTCAGGCGCACGTCGGCCGTAGCCGACGGCGGCAGTATAGGGTATCCGACGGCGGCCCGGGCCGTCAGCTTCTTGAGATGACGATCTTCCCGAACTGTTCGCCTTGCTGCATCCGACTGATTGCCTCGGGCAGCACGTCGAAGTCGAAGACCGAGTCGATCACCACCGGCACCCGGCGTCCGGCGACGAGTCGGGTGACGGCGTCGAACTCGGCGAAGTTGTACATGGTCGATCCGAGAATCTCATACTGCTTGAAGAACAGCCGGGGGATGGATAGTTCGACGTTGATCCCTCCGGTCGCTCCGCAGGTGACCAGCCGTCCGCCGGGTTCCAGGGTGCGCAGCGACCTGTCCCAGGTTGGTGCCCCGACGGTCTCCACGACGACGTCGGCTCCTCTGCCGATCCCGGCGTTCATGGCTTTGTCGTAGCGCTCGGTCGAGTCGAAGCCACCGTCGGCACCAAGAGCGATCGCCCGATCGATCTTGGCCGGATCGCGCGACGTGACATAGACGGTTGCGCCCATGGCTCTGCCGATCAGCATCGCCGCTCCGGCGACGCCGCCGCCGATGCCGATGACGAGCAACACGTCTCCGGCAGCGAGTCTTGCCCGCTGCAACATCCGGTAGGCGGTGCCATAGGCGAGTCCGTAGGCGCCCGCTTCGTTCCAGGTGAGGGCGGGGGGTTTGAGGACGACGTTGCGTTCGGGGACGACGACATAGTCGGCCAGGGTGCCCCAGCGGTGTTCGCCAAGGATTCCATACTGGGGACAGAAGTACGGATCACCTCGCAGGCATGCCGGACAGCGGCCGCAGCTGACCGAGGGGTTGACGACGACTTCGGTGCCAACGTCGAGTCGGACGCCTTCACCGACCTCGTCCACGACGCCGGCGCCGTCGGCTCCCGCCACGTGCGGCAGGTGCGGTTTCGGCATGCCCATCGACACCCACAGGTCGAGATGGTTGAGGGCGGCGGACTCGATGCGCACCCGTACCTCGCCGGGTCCCGGCTCAGGGGTGGGCGTTTCCTCGAGGTGGAACGAGTCGGGTCCGTTGACGTCGTGGAGAATCCAGGCCTTCATGACCGCAGGGTAGTTCAGCCGAGGTTGAGCCTGGCGACGTCGGTGAGGTGGGCATGTTCCTCGGCCGTGAGGATGAGGTCTGCTGCGGCGGCGTTGCGTTCCAACTGCTCGACGGTGCGTGCGCCGGGGATGGCGATCACATTGGGATGCCGGATCACCCAGGCGAGGGCGACCTGTGCCGGGGTGGCCCCGTGCGACTCGCCGACTTCGCGCAGTGCCCCGATGAGCGGCATGGCGGCTGCCAGCCGTCGTTTGGATGACAGAGGATTGGCCGGGTTGCGGCGGCGGAAGCCTTCGGGCAGGCGATCCGGGGAGTAGGCGCCGGACAGAAGCCCCTGAGCGAGCGGGCTGTAGGCGATGACAATCCGGCGGTTGGCGGCGGCATACGGGATGAGTAGGTCGGCAGGCTTCCGTCTGATCAGGTTGAACTGCACCTGATTGGATAGCACCGGCGCGCCGAGGAGCCGCTCGGCCCGTTGCCATCGCTTCAACCCGAAGTTGGAGACACCCGCGTAGCGGATGGTGCCTTCGTCGAGGAGGCGCCGCATTCCTCGCATCGACCATGACAGCGGAGCGTGCGGATGGGGCCAATGGATCTGGTACAGATCGATCGGACTTCGCCCGAGCCGTTCGATGGACTGGTGAGCGTGCCGTACGACGGTGCCAGGGGTCGGGAAGACAGGGAAGAACTTCGACGCGACGAAGGCGTCGGCATCGCCGAGGGCGCCGCCGAGGATCTGTTCGGACCTGCCGCGGCCGTAGATCTCGGCCGTGTCGAAAACCGTGATACCGAGTTCCAGCGCGCGGCGCACGATGGCGGCTGCTTCGCCGTTGTCGTAGTCGTCTCCGTATCCCCACTCGCTCGAACCGAACTGCCATGTCCCCAGACCGATACGGGAGAGGTGTTCGCCGTAGATGTCGAGATAGCGCATGGTCGTAGGGCTCCGGTGATTAGCGTGGT
>JANTGE010000144.1 GCA_024763085.1 Acidimicrobiia bacterium | reverse complement strand
GCATGTCGGCGTGAACGAACGTGGCGACAGCACCGGGATGTTCCGCCTGTTTGGCTTGGGCCCGGGCGAGCATCGGTTCGGACAGGTCGATGCCGACCACCTCGTAGCCGGCGTCGGCAAGTGCCCACGCCACCCGCCCGGTGCCGCAGGCGACCTCGAGGACCGGCCCTCCGAACTCGCGGGCGCAGCCGACCCAGAACGGTAGATCTTCACTCTGTCGGGCGGCGAACACGTCGTAGATCTCGGTGTGGAGCCCTTCGTTCGCATAGAAGGTCGGGATTTCGGCCATACCGGCAACCTAACGGAGGCGGCGAGCTCTGGTGAGCCAACCTGTCCCGCCCGACAGGTTCGCGGCCTGCCCAGCGACAGCCCATGCTCGGAGTGCAGAGCAACCCCTCCAACGACACCGCCATCACGACCGTCATGGCCGTCATCACCTCGATCCGCGACTGGCCGACGCACCCGGAAACGTGCGACTCTCCAGGCGTGCGTCCCGACTGCCGAAACCGTCGGTCGTCAACGTCGCACAGGTGGTCACACTCAACGAGACGGACCTGGAAGAGCACGTCGCATCCCTCGACACCGCCGCGATGGCGGAGATCGACGACGGCCTCCTCCTCTCCCTCGCCCTCTGAGCCTTCGTCCTAACCTGCGGACCATGACCGCATGTCCGTTCTGTGCGCGGATCGGCGCCGACGACTACGACGCCGCCAACGGCCTGGCCGTGGCATTCCCGGACAGGTTCCCGATTTCGCCAGGCCACACGCTGGTGGTGCCGCGCCGCCATGAGACCGACTTCTTCGCCCTGACCGACGCCGAGCATGCGGCGGTCATCGACCTGGTCCGCACCGTCCGACACGACCTGGCCGGCTCGACCGGCACAACTGGGTTCAACGTCGGAGTCAACGTCGGTGCCGACGCCGGACAGACCGTCGACCACGCCCACGTGCATGTGATCCCCCGCTATCCGGGCGACGTCCCCGACCCTCGTGGAGGCATCAGGTGGATCATCCCCGACAAGGCGCCATACTGGCGGTAGCGGGAGTCAAAGCGGCGCCTTCTGACGTCGCGCGAACGACGCTTCTCGAAGGCGCTCCCCCGTTTGATGCTCGAGCCGCGAGGCCGCTCCGACGCAACCGGCTCTCGGGACCCATTTCGCGGACCCGCGTAGGGTGAGACCAGCCCCGCCGTGTTGCCCGGCGACCGACCCCGCACTGGAGGACCGCATGCCCGCCCCAATCGTCTTCATCACCACCTTCCAGATCGAAGAAGGCGCCACCGAGGCGTTCAAGGAGGCGGCTCGCCGCTCGACCGCATTCCTCGAGGCCAACGGCCCGCAGCTCCTCGCAGAGGTAGCGATCGACGAAGCTTCCGGGCGGGCCCACGGGATCCAGGTGCATGCGGACTCGGCGTCGATCCTTGCCCACTGGAAACTGTCGGACCCGCACATGCGCGACGTGATGCAACACATCACCACCAAACGCGTCGACATCTACGGCGATCCAAGCGACGAGGTGATCGCAGGTATGCACCGCCTGTCGTCACAGGGGGTAGTCATCACCGTCACGCCGCTCCTCGCCGGGTTCGCGCGGTTGGTTCCAGGCGATCGTTGACCGAAGCCGGCACGCTCTCAGGCGTTGGGATAGCGCCACCCGGGCGTTCTCCAACCGGGTGCGGCTTCTGACTCGGCTTCCGCTACCTCGAACAGGACGCCGCAACCGCCAGGTAGGCATCCGACCCGCCCGGATCGGTGGCATCGGTTGCCAGTAGTCTGCAGATCCGGGCTATGTCGATGCGGTGAGAGGGCCCGCCGTGAGTGGCGGCGAACCGGAGAAGAGCGGCGGCACCGGTGTCGTCGCCACGCCGCCAGGCGCTGAAGGCTTCCTCGATCTTCCGATTGACTGTTGCGCTCCGATAGACCCTCCCTAACCCGCCGTATTGAAGGTGCTCGGGACAGAGTATCTCGAGGTCGTATTCGCGGACGGATCCAGGATTGCAGAGAGGACAGGTGTCCATGATGGTCTCCTTCGACGTTTGGTTGCCATGTCGGCCACATCTCGCCTCTCGGCGACGGCACCTTGGGCGTCGAACCCAGGTTGCCGGACCCCGCACGGGGTCGCTCTTGATGCAGGCCCACCATACCGACCGGATGTGACAAGAACCTGGAGGGCTGCCTGCAGTACGGAAGCGCCCTAGGGCACCGGGTGGGTCTCCAGCCAGGCGCGCAGCAGCTTGACGTTCTCGCCGTGTTCAGCGTAGGTGACCGCATACCGGGTTTCGCCGGTGTCGAGGTCGACGGTGACGTAGAAGAACCAGTCGCCCGGGGTCGGGTCGAGGAACGCGTCGATGGACGCCTCGTCCGGTGAGCAGATCGGGGTGGGCGGCAAACCGTTGTGTTTGTACGAGTTGTAGGGGTCGTCGGCCGCCCGTTCTTCGGCGGTGGTGAAGATCCGGTCCTCCGGGACCGGATAGAGGATGATCGAGTCCATCTGCAGCGGACCGCCGCCGGCCAGCCGGTTGTGGAGCACCCGGGCCACCTTGGGCTTTTCGTTCTGGTTGTACGTTTCGGTCTCGATCACCGACGCCGCGGTCAGCACCCGGTACCAGTCGTCCCGGGGAATGTTTCGCTCTTCGAGCTGTGCCACCCGGCGGTCCACCATCGCCTGCATCGCCTCCAGGGCGGTGTCGGCCGGCGGGTAGGTGCCGGGTGCCAGCCAGCCCTCCGGGTTGTCGCCCGCCTCCGGCGGCAGGTCGACGTCGGCGATCGCTGCTTCGACGTCGGCGACGTCGAACCCGAAGGCGGTGGCGATGTCGCCCGCTAGATGTTTGGTGAGGGCGCCGCCGGGCGCGACCGTGTACGGGCCGGGACTCGGCTTGGGCACCCAGACATAGCCACTCTCCGACACCATGGTGATGGTCGTCGTCGTCTCCGGCGGTGCGGATGTGGACGTCGTCGGAGGCTCTGTCGTCGTGGTGGTCTCCGGCGGCGCGGTCGTTGAAGGGATCGTCGTCGAAGTCGTCGCCGGCTCCGTCGTCGGCAGGGCGCCGACAGACGGCTCTCCGTCGCTCCCGCCGTCGAGCACCAGCCCGACGATGGCCACCAGTGCCAGCACCGCCAGGCCGAGCAGAACTCTCATCAGGTTGTGCGATCTCACCCACCGCATGATGGTCCACACGGTCGGCAACCTCGAGCCGAGCCGCTCCCCTGCCTACCGCTCACCGGGAGAACCAAGGATGGGTGCCGAACTGGTTACGAGACACCGGTTCGCCTTTCTCAACGTACCAGGCGAATCCCCGCACCACGGACGAAAGGTAAGCCTGCAGCCGGGGACGTACCGACAGCAGGTGTGGCAGCCACCGGAGCGCCACGGGCACCCTTTGCAGGAGATGCGGGCAGACCGAGATCTTCAGGGTTGACCGTCGTTCGTCGATCGGAGTGATCCGCCATGACACGAACGAGGTCTTGCCGCCGGGGGCGCCGATGTCGAGGTCGTAGCCGACCCCGTCGATCCAGCTTGTGAACCGGCGTTCGTACACCGTCCCATTCAGATAGTGCACCTCGTCCCGGGAGCCGGGACCGGGCCATGCCTGCACCGGGTTGGCGGCGCAGAACGGATGGCATCGCTCCAGGTTGCCGGGCGCCGAGATCGCCGCCCAGACGTCGGCGGCGGGAGCGTTGATCGTCCCGGTGACATGCACCGGCCATCGGAATTGTTTCGTCCGCGCGTCAACCATCCTCCGAGCATCGTACAGCCACCGCCGGCGACCCTGGCCACCGTCGGACACAACGACCCACTCACAGGCTCGGTACCCGCAGGTTTTCGATGTGCTACCCACTCGAATCGCTCGCTACATCCGCCGGAGTACCCCCCACATGAAGACCGCCGCCTCGCTGCCTGATGGTCTGTTCCATCGTGCCGAGCGGCGGGAACCGCTCGGCGTCGGCCGCAGCCGCCGTTGGGACGTCCGGCAACTCTGGCCGGCCTCCGGAACTCTCACCTGCTTCTTAGGTTCCGTTCACACCGGTCTTAGCGAGCCGATGCATAGTGTGTCTGGATTCAAGATCCAGAGCTGACACCCTCCCTTCCCTCCCAGCGCCCCCGGCAACGGGGGCGCAGCTCTGTCCCGACGCTGTTTCCTTCTGGACCTGGCAGGATGACACCATGAATGTGATCGATTGGTTGATGGACGGCGACCCGGCGATCCGCTGGCAGGTGCTGCGAGACCTGCTGCACGCAGACCCGGAAACGGTCGCCGCGGAACGGGCCCGGGTCGAACATGAAGGGTGGGGTGCCGCTCTCTTGGCCGCGGAAGGTCCCGACGGCCTGTGGGACGGCGGCGCCTATGTGCCCGCCGGTTACACGTGGGAGGAACCAGGCCAGCCGTGGACACCAACGATGCACACGTTGCAGACGCTGATCCTGTTTGG
>JANTGE010000143.1 GCA_024763085.1 Acidimicrobiia bacterium | reverse complement strand
CGTGCATGGGACATTCATGCAGAACGGCAGGTCGAATGCACCCAGTGTCACCCGTCGGTCAACAACCCCATCTATCTGGAGACCGTCAAACCCAGCTACCTGAACTTCGACGTGCGCCGTGCCGACTTCGGTGACTACTTCACTCGACCGTCGCACATCTTCGCCAAGGGTCGGAGCGCCCAGGGAACGTTGGCGCCACAGTTCGACTACACGATGCGGGACTGCGACTCCTGCCACGACGTCGAGGCTGCTCACGACTGGCTTCCGTACGTCGACCGGCACATGCAAAAGCTGACCTGCGAGACCTGTCACATCCCGAAGATGTACGAACCGGCAGCCGAACAGTACGACTGGACCGTCGTGCACCTCGACGGCACCCCGAAGACGATCGAGCGCGGCATCGACGGTCCGGTGGACGACGCTGCGTCGCTCATCACCGGTTATGAGCCGGTAGTCCTCAAACAGGAAGGCAAGGACGGGGACGTGAAACTCGCTCCGTACAATCTGGTGTCGTCCTGGTACTGGGTGTACGGCGACCCGGCGCGGCCGGTACGGCAGATCGATCTGGAAGCCGCGTTCATCGACAACGGCGCATACCGCCCTGAGATCGTTGCTGCCTTCGACTCGAACGGGGACGGATCGATTTCTGACACCGAGCTGGCTATCGACAGCGTCGCGAAGGAGCAGGCGGTCGAAACTCAATTGGAAGCCCTCGGGCTCACTGATGTGCGCATCCAGGCGGAGATCCAGCCGTACACCATCGCCCATGGTGTTACTGGAGCGGGTTGGGCGACGCAGGAATGCGAGACGTGCCACAGCCCCGATTCCAGGCTGACGACCCCGATGCAGCTGGCTGCCTACGTGCCCGGTGGGGTCATGCCGAGCTTCGTACCGGATACCAACACGGAGACCGCCGGCGACATCACTGTTGCCGAGGACGGGTCGCTCTGGTACCAGCCGACGACGGCGAAAGCCGGTGTCGGGGTGCTGGGCAGTGACTCGGGCGGATGGGTCGACTGGGTTGGCTGGACGCTGTTCATCCTGACGTTCCTCGGCATCGCCATCCACGGTGGGATCCGGTTCTTGCTCGGACGCAAGCTTCGCCAATCCCGCCCCGAGCTGGTGATGGAGTACATGTATGAGCCGTACGAGCGCTTCTGGCACTGGTTGCAGGCCATCGCCATCATCGGCCTTGTCGTCACCGGAGCGATCATCCACTATCCAGGAAGCCTCGCTGCGGGCGGCGGGTTCAGGGCGACGGTGATCATCCACAACATCCTGGCGGTGATCCTGGTCGCCAACGCGTTGCTGTCGATCGTCTGGCACGTTGCAAGTGGCGCCATCCGTCAGTACATCCCGCGGCCTCGAGGGTTCTTCGATCAGGCCATCACGCAGGCCATGTACTACATGCGGGGAATCTTCCAAGGTGAACCGCACCCGTTCGAGAAAGATCCCCGCCACAAGCTGAACCCGCTCCAGCAGGCGACCTACGTGGTCATCCTCAACATTCTGCTGCCGTTGCAGATGATCACCGGCATCTTGATCTGGGGTGCGCAGAAGTGGCCGCAGGTGACCGCCTCGCTCGGCGGCCTCCCGTTCCTGCTGCCGGTGCACACCATCGGTGCGTGGCTGTTCGCCGCCTTCGTGGTTCTCCACGTCTACCTGACGACGACGGGGGCCACGCCGCTTGCCGCCATTCGGGCGATGATCTCCGGCTGGGAGCCGGTCGAAGCCCACGAACTCGGAAGGGAGACCGTATGACCACCGAAGCCGCCAGGGCCCCGGCGCCGAAGAAGCAGCGGGCCGAGAAGCCGTGGCTCAATCCGTACGTCGGCGGTGTGCTGCTCGGATTGGTGCTGTTCGGCGCATTCTTCATCACCGGCAACGGCCTCGGAGCCTCCGGGGGATTCCAGCGCATCTGGGTTTGGATCGAAGATCTCATCGCCCCGGCGCACGTCGACAGAGTCGGTTACCTTGCCAGGTACGCGGGCGGTGACAAGAACCCGCTCGACCTGTGGATCGTGCCCTTGCTCATCGGGGTGCCGATCGGCGGATTCCTGTCGTCTTGGTTCAGCGGCCGGTTCATCGTCAGGACCGGTAAAGGGCCGAACATTTCCGTGAAGACACGGTGGCTGTTTGCCTTCATCGGCGGAACCATCATGGGCTTCGGCGCCCGTTTCGCCCGGGGGTGCACCTCCGGTCAAGCGCTGTCTGGCGGGGCGGTGCTGTCGGTCGGAAGTTGGGCATTCATGTTCGCCATGTTCGCGGGCGGCTATGCGGCGGCCTGGTTCGTTCGGAAGCTCTGGAATTAGGGGGTGGTGACGATGTTGCTCACATTCGCCGTTGCACCGTTCCCGGTCGAGGCCGAGCTCGGCAAGTGGCTCGCCTACGGGCTCTACCTGATCATCGGCATTCTGTTCGGCGCCGCGCTCGAACAGTCCGGATTCGCCTACTCGCCGAACCTCGCCGCTCAGTTCTATCTGAAGGACATGCGGGTGCTCAAGGTGATGTTCACCGCGATCATCACCGCGATGACGCTTATCTTCCTCACCTCGGGGATGGGGTTGCTCGACTACCGGAACGTGTTTGTCGATCCGACCTATCTGTGGCCGGGCATCGTTGGCGGCATCATCATGGGTGTCGGTTTCGTCATCGGAGGGTTCTGCCCTGGTACCTCGGCCACCGCCGCTGCGACCGGCAGCATCGACGCCTTGTTCTATCTCGGCGGCATCATGACCGGCATCTTCGCGTTCGGTGAGACCGTCGACTCGTTCGCCGAGTTCTGGTACGGATGGTCGATGGGCCGGTTCACCCTCCCCGAGTGGCTCGGCATCTCCACGGGAGCGACCGTGCTCCTCGTCATTGTGGTGGCGCTCATCTTCTTCTGGGCAGCCGAATGGTTCGAAGAGAAGTTCGGTGGCGTCGACCGCAAGACCTTGCCGAAGTGGCGGATCGCCGGCGCCGGCGGCTTCCTCGCTCTGGCATTCGTGGTGCTGGTAATCGGTCAGCCGGGATGGCAGACCCACTACCAGTGGATAGCGAACGACGCCGATGCGCAGCTCACCAACCGGGAGGTGCAGATTCATCCGGCCGAACTGCTCGAGATCATGCACAAGGACAAGGTGTTCAAACTCGTCATGCTCGACGTGCGGCCCGAGGCCGAATACAACCTGTTCCACATCAAGTGGGCTCGCCACGTCGACGACGATCCGGCGAAGCTCGTCGAGGTTGCCGCGGAGCTCAACGAACCGGCCGATCCGACCGCCGTGGTCGTCATGAGCAACGGCGAGGGGAGAGCCACGGAAGCGTGGAAGGTTCTCGTGGCCGAGGATGTGCCCAACGTCTACATCCTTGAAGGTGGCATCAACAACTGGCTGACGTTGTTCGGCGAGCGTGAAGTGGAAGAGGCGAAGTTCGTGGCAGGGGAAGACCAGCCGAGATTCGTGTTCGCCAAGGCCCTCGGGGACCGGTACACGGCATCGAACCCGAACCGCGAACTCGTCGAAGAGTTCGAATTCACCCCGAAGGTGAAGGTCGCCGCATCGTCTGGCCCTGAAGCCGGCGGCTGCGGATAGCCGACCAGGTTTCGACGAACACGGGGCGGCCATCCGGCCGCCCCCCACTGGTTTCGATGGTTGGGTGTCAGCTCGAGCAGAACGCCGCCCGGGCATCTCCAGTCTTGACTTCGAGCCTTTTGCAGAGGACGTCGGCTTCGAACGCAGGCGTTCCGGTCTCATGCCCGACTTTGGGGTCGCCGAGTCCGGGAACGAGCGCGGGCAGCGAGTGGCCGGCGGCGATCCCGGAAGGGTTGCCTGCAACGGGGTTGCCAAAGCCGCGGGCATCGACGCCGTTGCTGTGGGCAGCGTTGAACAGGTGGTCGTCTGCCAACGCACCTGCCGGCAGAGCCAAGATCGCCAGGGCGACGAAGATGATGATGAGTTTGCGCATGTGAGAGGCTCCCTTCGTTCGTGTCTCTCGCGGAGCAGTACGGAGAGAACGCCGATCCGGTTCACACAGCCCTGGCCGCCTGAGGACGCCCGCTCCCTCCCACGCATGACCGAAAACTCACGACACATCTGGGCAGGGGTGCGCGTGCCCAGCACGGGCATGCCAGCGTCGTCCGCCTACCCATGACCCAAAACGCAAAACCCAGAACGAGGAGCCGACAGGCTCCGATGGTCATCGTCCGCTACATTGGTGCCTCGTGACCACGCCCCTCGTCATCGGCATCGCCGGAGGCTCCGGCTCCGGCAAGACGACGATCACCGCGGCGGTCGTGGAGGACATCGGACCCGACCGCGTCGCCGTGTTGCAGCACGACGCCTACTACCGGGATCAGCCGCATCTCACCTTCGAACAGCGGGCGGCGATCAACTACGACCATCCGGACTCGCTCGAGACCGAGATGCTGGTCTCCCATCTGCAGGCGCT
>JANTGE010000142.1 GCA_024763085.1 Acidimicrobiia bacterium | reverse complement strand
GACCAGGAGATCGTGTCGGTCGAAGTGGACGGCTCGCGCCGACGTACCAGCTATGCCGACACCGACGTTCGGGTTCGAAAGCTGGCCACCGCCATGGCAACCAAGCTGGGTTTGGAGGTGGGCGACGTCGCAGGCACGTTCGCGTGGAACAACCAGCGTCACCACGAGATCTACTGGGCGACGGCGAACACCGGCCGGGTAGCCCACACGCTGAACATCCGCCTGTTCCCGGAACAGCTCGCCTACATCGTCAACCACGGCAAGGACCGGGCCATCTTCGTCGATCCGAATCTGGTCCCGCTCGTCGAGAGGTTCGCCGACCAAGTCCCCGGCGTCGAACACTATGTGATCATGGCCGACGAGGTGGGCGACACGTCGCTGCCAAACGCGATCGCCTATGAGGACCTGATCGCCGACGTCGAGCCGTGGGGCGAGTGGCCGATCCTCGACGAACGATCGCCGATGATGTACTGCTACTCGTCGGGGACCACCGGCAACCCGAAGGGCGTCGCCTACACCCAACGGTCCACCTACCTGCACACCGTGTCGAACGTCGCGAACTACCCGATTTCGGCGGCCGACAACATTCTCCCGGTGGTGCCGATGTTCCACGCCGCCGCCTGGGGATACCCGTACCAGGCGGTCATGAAGGGAGCGAAGATCACCTATCCGGGGCCCGATCTCTCTCCGAAAGGCATCGTGACGTTGTTCGAGGACGAGAAGGTGACCTTCTCCGCCGGAGTGCCCACCGTGTGGGTCGGCATCCAGAACTATCTGACGGAACACCCCGAAGTGGACACGTCGAGCATCCGGGCGTTCCTCGTCGGAGGGTCGGCAGTGCCTCGAGCGATGATCAAGTGGTTTCACGACAACCGGGGTATCACCGTCGTGCAGGGCTGGGGCATGACCGAAACGAATCCGGTGGCGTCGGTGTCGCAGCTGAAACCCGGCATGGAGGACTGGGACTTCGAACGGCAACTCGACTTCTTGGAGACTGCCGGCATGCTGGTTCCAGGGTTGCAGGCCAAAATCGTCGACGACGACGGCAATGACCTGCCCCACGACGGCAAGGCGTTTGGTGAGCTGCTGATTCGCGGTCCGTGGATCGCCGCCGAGTACATCCGGGATCCCCGGACGGAGGAGTCATTCGAGGATGGCTGGCTCCGAACCGGCGACGTCTGCAAGATCGAACCGGAGGGCTACATCCGCATCACGGACCGGGCGAAGGATGTCATCAAGTCAGGCGGCGAGTGGATCTCGTCCCTCGACCTGGAACGGGCGTTGATGGCGCACCCGGCGGTGGCGGAAGCGGCCGTCGTCGGTGTCCGGCATGCCCGTTGGCAGGAACGTCCGCTGGCCGTCGTCGTGAAACGCCCCGGCGCAGAGGTGACCGCAGACGAGCTCGCTGAGTTCCTCGCCGACAAGGTCGCCAAGTGGTGGATCCCCGACCGGATTGACTTCGTCGACGAGCTGCCGAAGACCGGGACCGGCAAGTTCGACAAGCGCACGGTGCGAGCCAAGTACTCGGACGTGGTGCTCGAGGACTGAGCCAGGCAAGCCTCTATCTGGACGCGGCGGGGCCCCGGCCGATGCCGGGGCCCCGCGCTGCTGGCTGCGGGCGGCTGGCTGCTTCCTAGTACTTCACCACGGCCAGCTTGTCGAGCGTGTCGAAGTCGAACACGGCGATGCCTGCCTGCGACACCGAGTAGATCGAGTCGGCGATCACGAGGGTGCGCATCGGCCGCCACATCCAGGGGTCGCCGCCGGCCCGCTCGAAGTCCTTCTCCGAGAGGGGTCCGTCGCCGACGGTGCGGAGCAGCCCTTCGAAGCTCAGCCGGTCACCTTCGACCCGGACGGCGATGACGCCGGCGTCGTACCCGTATTCGTCTTCGCGGTCGGGCCCGAAGACCGGTCCCCAGGTCTCATACGGGGCCAGGACGAGGCCTTTGTAGAACGTGAAGGCATGATGCTCGCTCTCGGCCTGGGAGTACCCACCGTCCATGGTGACCTGATCGATCCGCTTCGGATTGGCCGGATCGGAGACGTCGAACAGGCTGAGCTGGGTGCCTTTGGTCCTGCCTTCTTCGGTGGCGTCCTGGCCGAGACCGAGGATGCGGTGGTCGCCGACGGGATGCAGGTACGCCGAGTAGCCGAGGATCTTCAGCTCGCCGGCGACGATCGGCCGCTTCGGATCGGACAGGTCGATCGTGTACAGCGGATCGGTCTGCCGGAACGTCACCACATACCCGACGTCGTCGATGAACCTGACGGCGAAGATCTGTTCGCCTTCACCGAGTCCGTCCACCCGGCCGATCTCGGAGAGCCGGTTGCCTTCAGGCTGCAATGTCGTGACGAGGCTCTCCGACTCGTCGGACCACCACCAACCCAGGGGTGCGGTCGTCGACGCCACCCTGAGCACACCCTGATACTCGTCCATGGCGAACTGGTTGAGGAGGAACCCGTCGACCTCGCCGCTGGCGACATAGCGCGGGTTGCCCGGATCGGTCGTGTCGAACAGGTGGATCTGGGTCCGGAAGCGATTCGCCTCGTCCTTGATGTCGGCTTCGTCGAGGACACTCCAGTCCATCCAGCGTTGCGTCGCCAGGTAGATGTGATCGGCGGTGGCGTACATCGTCGACCCGGAGGCGACGACACCGGCCGACGCCCATCGGTCGATACCGTCACGAAGGTCGAACGTCAGGATCGACAGCGTGTTCAGGCCGGAGAACTCTCTGGGCACCATCACATTGGTGCAGTCGAGGAGCCGTCCCTCGGAGGTGTGGGCGCCTTCGAGAACGTAGTAGGGCAGCCAGTTGTCGAGCGTCGAGTTCTTGACGATCTCCCGGTTCTTCTCGGTGGCTGCTCGCTCGGCCCGCAGACCGGAGCCCTCGGGGTACGCCCAGTCGAATCCGACCGGTGTCGACGTGATCGCCAGACGAACGACCCCGTCGACGAGACGGCTGTCCACGTAGGAGCCGTCGAGGGTGAGGGTCTGGACGATCTTCGGCCGTTCCACGTTGGAGACGTCTACCTGAACGATACGGGTGGTGGGGCTTTGCGGTCCCGGGTACGGACCGATGTCGACAGGGACCGGCCCGGCGTTCCAGCTCTGACCGGTAAGCACGACGGTGTCTTCAAACAGCAGCATGTGCTGCGGCCACCAGTCGTCGAATGCCAGCGACCCGGCCATCTCCACACTGTCGCCGGTGGGTATGGCGATCTGCAGCCTGCCGTCGGCGAGGACGAAGATCCGTTTTCCGTCGGTCTTCACCATGTCGGCCTCGTCGACGCCGGCGACTTGCACGTTGGTGCCGGAGTATTCGCCGCCTGACGCCTGTGCAGGAACCGCGGTGGTGGCGGGTGCGCCCCTGGCGGCGTCTTCCGCCACGGCCATGAACGGCTCAGGACCGTAGAACCCGTAGCCGGGGAGGCCGTACGGTCCGACGAGGGGAAGTGCCTGTTCGATGTAGTAGTCGAGCAGTGCGTCGCAAGACTGGAATGTCGATAGCTCGGCGCCGAACAGGCCGGGAACCGTACCGGAGGTGGTGCTGGTGGTGGGTCCGCTCGTGGTGCCGGCGGCGCAGGCGCTCGCGATGAGCGCCAGGGTGATGATGAGTGTCTTGATTCGCATGGTCTCCTCCTCGTTCGCCGATTGGACGCGGCGGGACCCCCACCAGGTTCCCGCCGTTTCCTCCCCCAGGAGGGCGAAGCCCGACGTTGGGGGAGGTGGACTCGGCGAAGCCGAGGACGGAGGGGGTCTGGTCCCCCCAGCGAGCGAACCCAGGTTGGTCCCCCCAGCGAGCGAAGCGAGCGCTGGGGGAAGGTACCGCCAGAGCGCAGCTCCGGGGGAAGGGGGCCGGGCGAACTGCTGCCGGCTGCGATGGGAAACACCCCCATCGCCTCGCTGCGCTCGGCACTTCCCCCTTCGCAGGGGGAAGGATTCGCTCTTGTGCGTTGACGCCCCGTTGGGGTTGGGCGCTGTGTGGCCTCCAAGCTGCGGTTGGGGTCTCCCGCCTGAATGCTTCCCCCTCCAGGGGGAAGTGGCGCCAAGCTGGTGCTTGGCGCCGTTGGGGGTAGGGATGTGCGTGCCCTCCAGAACAAGGCTGCGGTTTGCCACATACCCACACCCCGTAGTCCGACATCTCGGATCGTCAGAGGTCGAGACCCAGAACCTCGGGTTCGCTCTTCGCTACGGGATCACCAGCACGGGAGCCTTCTCGTTCTTCGCCAGTTGGACCACAGCTTGGTCCTCACTTCCGTCGAGCATCAGCACCGCACCTGACGCATGGACGAACCTGTCCGGTGCCTGCCGTTCCCAGCGCCCCTCTGGGAGCCGTCCGGTCAGGTTGCACAGCAGATGAAAGGCCGGGCGGGGGTCGAACCGACGGTCGAGCAGCCCGTGGCGGGGGTAGTAGCCGCGGTCGTGGTCGAC
>JANTGE010000141.1 GCA_024763085.1 Acidimicrobiia bacterium | reverse complement strand
TCGAGCATGGACGCGGTGTCGATGACGACATAGTCGAACATCTTGCGGAGATGGCCGATGATCTCGCCCATCGCCGCGGTGGACACCTCGTCGGCGAAGGCGGGCTCGAGAGGTGCTGCCAGCACGCGTAGTCCCGACGGGTGTTTCACCAGGATCGAATCGAGGAGCGATTCGTCGAGATGATCGAGCTCATGGGCGGCGTTCACAATCGTGAGCTTCGGCTCCAACTGCAGCACAAGGCACACATCTCCGAACTGCAAGTCGGCATCGACGATGCACACTCTTTCAGGCTCATGCCGTTGCGCCAGCAGGAGCGCGAGGTTGGTCGCGGTCACCGTTTTGCCGCTTCCGCCTTTCGCCGACATGACCGTGACGACCTTGCCTTCAGTCTTCGGAGACGAAAACGGCTCCGCAGGCAGCTGACCTGCGGTGCGCCTGCGACTGAGACGCTCGGCCTGGGCGATCGCTTCGGCCATCTTCTGCTCGGTGAGCGGCGCCTCGATTACGTCTTTGAAACCGGCTCGCATCGCTGCCCGCAGCAGCGGAGCCGTAATCGCGCCGGCAACCATGACGACGGCCAGATCCGGATCGGCTTCGACGAGTGCGCCCACCGCCTTCACCCCGGCGTCGTGGGCGAAGGAAGGCCCGACGACCAGCAAGTCAACGTCGTCGGCGGCGGTCAGTCGCTGCACATCGGCGATCGATGACGCCGTCGCGACATCGTCTTCGAACATGCGCTTGGCCTCCGACAGGAATCCTTCGTCTTCGTCGACGATGAGGATCCCGCCGGCGTCGAACGTCTCGCTATGGCTGGAGCTGGACACCTGGCTCCTCGAACAACGTATCCCTGGTGATTCCCACCGTGGGCACCGGCACGAAGTCTACCGGCACCAACGTCAACCACACGCTGCCGTTTTCGAAGGTGTAGACAAGACGTTCCGCCTCTTCAGGGGTCACTTCGAGGGTGAGCACACCACGGTTCTGTTCTACCTGCTGCTGCTCGCCACCTTCACCGGTGGCGGCGACGGTCGTCACGGTCACCGGTTGCTCAACATCCTCTTCAGGACGGATCTCTTTGCCGACGGCGAGGACCGGCAGCCCCTGCATCACATAGCGGGTGATGAGTTCTGATTGCACCTGCTCCTGGATGGCTGCAAGCTCCTCTGGGGTCAGTGTCTGCCCTGAGCTCACCACCTGGTCCGCAATGGCCTGAATCGGGGCTTCGAGGGTGACGATGATGTTGATCCGGTCTCCCGGTTCAATGAAGCCGTTTACCCCGCGGACGGAGTCGACCGACACGGTGATCGCCTGCTTCCCTTCCGGGATGCGCTCGGCAAGCGGCTTGATCTCGGCAGTGAGTTCGACCCACTGGTCCCGGGTGAGAATCTGGTTGGCGGAGATCGGGCCGGCGGCAACCCGACCGGTCAGGACCTGGCGCAACTCCTCATCGGTGCCGATGGCGTTGGCCGGGAGGAACCGAACCTCTTCCTTCGACTCGACGGCCCGCTCCTGAGAGATCACCAGGCTTCCTTCGGTCCCTTCCGGGATGAAGTCGGCGGACCGGTACACGGTGCGGAACTCCAGTTCGGCCTCGGCTTCTTGCTGAACGTTGCTCATGAACTGCCACAGCGCATAGGCGGCCACAGCGGCCAGCAACAGTGCGACAATGAGCACCAAGGTGCGCCTGCCCATCGATTCTCCTTACCCTCTACTCCCCGGCTTCCCGGCTTCCACCCGTGGCGGGCATGCCGCTCGGCCGTGACTCGGAGCCTACCGTCATTCTCGGTTTCCCTACGGCTTTCTCGGCTCCCGGCCCGACCGTGGCACAGCGTGCCACACTTGCGACGTCTGTCAAGGCCTTATCGGCGCCCGATCCCCCGCTCCTTGAGCTCTTGTAGGATCGCTTCCAGCGAAGCGTCCACGTCGAAGGCGCGTTCCCGCTCCTTCTCCTCTGGCTGTTCACGCTCGAACTCGCGGACCCTGGGCTGCTGACGGCGGGGCGGCTGCGGCCCTCTGCTCCGCGACTGCTGCTGCTCTTGCCGGTCTTTCCAGTCGGGAAGCGCCTGCTTGATCGAAAGGCTCACCCGTCGCCGTTCGTTGTCCATCTCGGTGACTTTGACCTTGACCTTCTGACCGATGCTCAGTTCCAGCTCCGGGGATTCCACGCGGTGGACGGCGATCTCAGACACATGGACGAGACCTTCGACGCCTTCACCGACCGACACGAACGCTCCGAACGGTACCGTTTTGGTGACGGTTCCTTCGACCACGTCGCCGACCTCATGCGCCCGGGCAAACGCTTCCCACGGGTCCTCTTTGGTCTGGCGCATCGACAGGGAAATGCGTTCCCTATCGAGGTCCACCTCGAGCACCTTCACGGTCACTTCGTCGCCGACCTTGACGACTTCGGAGGGATGGTTCACATGCTGGTACGAGAGCTCGGAGACGTGCACGAGGCCGTCCATACCGCCGAGATCTACGAAAGCACCGAAATTGACGACCGACGACACCTTGCCGGTACGGATCTCGCCTTCTTTCAGGTCGTCGAGGAACGCCTGACGCTCCTCCGCCTGCTGGTCTTCCAGGTAGGCACGGCGGGACAGCACCACGTTGTTGCGGTTCCGGTCCAGCTCGATGACCTTTGCCTCGATCTCCTGGCCGATGTAGGGCTCCAGGTCTCGGACGCGGCGGAGTTCGACGAGCGACGCCGGCAGGAACCCGCGCAGCCCTATGTCGACGATGAGGCCACCTTTCACCACTTCGATGACCGGGCCCTTGACCGTCCCGCCTTCCTCGAAGATCTTCTGGATGCGGCCCCAGGCTCGTTCGTACTGGGCCCGCTTCTTGGAGAGAATGAGACGACCTTCGTCGTCTTCTTTGTCGAGCACGAGCGCTTCGATGCGGTCTCCCACCTGAACGACCTCGTCCGGGCTGACACCGCGACGGATCGAAAGCTCGTGGGCGGGAATGACACCCTCGGACTTGTAGCCGATGTCGACCAGCACACTGTCCTGGTCAACGCTGGCGACGGTGCCCTCGACAATGTCGCCTTCGTCGAACTCGATCACCGTACGTTCGATCGCTTCGGTGAAGTCGAGGTCGTCGGGCAGGTCCTCCACAGCCTGGGCGGAGATGACGGTCGGCTCGTAGGACTTGGTCGGAGCTTTCTTGGCGCTCTCAACCGCCGCACCCGTTGAATCGGTCTTGTCCGGAGCCTCGGCGGGTTGCTCGGCAACGGCGTCGGCTGAGACGTCGCCGGCCTGCTCGGTTGCAGGGACAGCAGTATCCGCCTGCGTTTCGTCGGTTTCGGCAGCCGGGGCGACGGCCTCGGCATCGGTTCCGCCGGCCTGCTCTACCGCATCTTCGGCGGTCGGCTCGGGGGTGGCGGTGTCCGCCTGAGTCTCGGTGGTTTCGGCAGCCGGGGCGACGGCCTCGGCATCGGTTCCGCTGGCCTGCTCTACCGCCTCTTCGGCGGTCGGCTCGGGGATGGTGGTGTCCGGCGCAGGCGCGGACTCGTGCTCGTTGGTCATGTGTGCTGTGTGCTCCTTCAAGGAAAGACTCTCCGGGGAACCCGGAGGCGGGGCTACCTTAGCATGGAAACGGACGGGTCAGGCCTTACATTCCGCCAGATTGGAACCAACTGCCATATCGACGCGCAGTGGCACCCGCAGGTCGACCACACCTTCCATGACTTCTCGGATGGTCGCAACCGCCCAATCGTGCTCTTGCGGAGGTGCTTCGACCACGAGTTCGTCGTGGATCTGCAGCAGCATCGCCGTCTCTGCTTGCTCCAGAACCCTGTCGAGGTCGACCATCGCCTTCTTGATGATGTCGGCTGCCGAACCCTGCACGGGTGCGTTCAGCGCCATCCGCTCCCCCATCTGGCGGACCCGGAAGTTGTCCGACGTCAGCTCCGGGAGGTACCGGCGACGGCCGAGGATTGTCTCCGTATACCCACGGTTCCGAGCTTCGGTCACGACCGACTGCATGAACTCCCGAACCTTCGGAAACTGCTCGAAGTAGGTGTCGATGTGCTCAGCCGCCTCTTCTCTCGAGATGCCGAGCCGCTCGGCAAGACCGTAGGCCTCCATCCCGTACAGCAGACCGAAGTTGATGGCTTTGGCCCGCCGTCGCATCTCCGGCGTCACATCCATGGGGTCGAAGCCGAACACCCGTGCGGCGGTCGCGGTGTGAATGTCGGTCTCTTCCCCGCTGAACGCCTCGAGCAGGCCAGGATCGCCGCTGAGATGGGCAAGGATCCTCAGCTCGATCTGCGAGTAGTCCGCCACGATGAACTGCCATCCAGGTCGAGCGACGAACGCCCGCCGAATGGTCATCCCGGTCTCCGAGCGTACGGGAATGTTCTGAAGGTTCGGCCGGTCGGACGAGATGCGTCCAGTGGCGGCTCCCATCTGATGGAATCGGGTGTGAAGACGACCGTCTGCACCGATGAGCG
>JANTGE010000140.1 GCA_024763085.1 Acidimicrobiia bacterium | reverse complement strand
GGCCTGCCGATCATCTACCTCGTCTACGCGCTCGCCTCCGGGAAGCTTGCCGCTCTGCTGGCGTTCGGGTCGGTGGGAGCCGGGATCGTGGGCATCGGAGTGGGTTCGCTTGGTATCGGGCTTATCGCCGTCACGGTCATGCTCCGAAGGGCAAGCCGATGCTGCTGATCCTCGCAGGGCTGCTCGTGTGGAAGCCGCCGCGCCTGCCGCGGCGCTCCGGTCGCACCAGGGTGGACCTCGGCGCGACGGCGCGCCTGCTGCTGATCGGACTCACCTCCGGCATGCCGCTCTCCGGTGCGTTCCAGACTGCAGGAACCTACGCAGGCCCGCCAATGCAGGGAATGATCGACACGGTGTCTCGCAGGGCCCGCACGATAGGGTTCGCCGCCGCCCTCGCGGAAGCTCCTGCACCACTCAGACCGCTCGCCGTGAGGCTGGCCCGAGCCCACACCACCGGCGCGCCGATGGCCGACACGGTCGCCGCCTTCATCGAAGAGGAACGCACCGAACGGCGCGCCGCGATGCTGGTGCGCATCAACCGGCTGCCGGTGACGCTCGTGGTGCCGCTGGCCTTGCTCATCTTGCCCGGGTTTGTGTTGCTCACCCTGGGGCCGACCGTCGCCGGCGTGATCACCGACTTGTTCGGAGCCTTGCAGTGAACTCGCTTCCCCCCGTGCCGGCCGGCCGCCGGATCGAAGAAGGGAGCCTCATGGTGTACCTGTGGAATCTGCTGCATCGCGATCGTGGTGCCGGCACCGTCGAATATGTGCTCGTGATCCTCGCCGCGGCGGCGATAGCGCTGTCGCTCATCCAGTGGATCAGCGGCGGTGGTGTCCTCACCAGTCTGTTCGGGGCGGTGTTGAAGAAGGTCATCGGGTTCGTGAAGTGACCGACCGGGGGTCGGCCGCCGTGGAGTTCGCCCTCGTGCTTCCGGCTGTTGTGCTGGTGCTGGTGGCGGTGCTGCAGGTCGTCGTGGTCGCTCGTACCCAGCTCGAACTACAGCACGCGGCGAAGGTGGGGGTTCGTCGGGCGGCGACGGCCCCCGACCCGTCAGCGGCGGTGAAGTCCGCGGCGACGGCGCTGGAACCGGCGACGGCGGCTGTCGCCCGGATCGAGGTGCGGCGACCCTCGATCGTCGGCCGACCGGCCAGGGTCACGATCACCGTCCCTGTCCGGTTGATCGGGTTGGGCGGCGCCACGGTTCGTCTGCGGGCCTCGGCGGTGATGGAGGTGGAACGATGAGCGATCGTGGTGCGGCGACGGTGGTGGCGGCCGCCGTTGTCGCTCTGCTCGTCGCTGCGGCGCTCGTCGTCGCCACCGTTGGCCAGGCCCTGGTCGCCTACCAGCGGGCGTCGACCGCCGCCGACGCCGCGGCCCTGGCCGCTGTCAGAGGGACGTTCTACGGCCGGCCGTTCAACCGCGCGTCCGCAATGGCGGCCGCCAACGGAGGCCGCCTCGTGTCGTGCCGCTGCCCGGTCGATCGGACGTTCGCTCGGAGGGAGTCGACGACGGTCGTGGAGGTGACGGTCGATCTCGTCGCCCTGGGAACCAGAACGGTGCGCGCCGTCGGAAGGGCGGAGTTCCGTCCTGTCGACCTCATCGAAGGATCCGCCGGAGCAGACGAATCGCGCCCTCCTTCGACAGCGGCTCGTTGAAGTTGCCGCACTTGGGAGATTGGATGCATGACGGGCAGCCGGCCTCGCACGGACATGAGGCGATCACGTCGAGGGTCGCTTCGAGGTGGCGGCGGCCCCGCTCGTAGGCGATCGTAGAGATACCTGCGCCACCCGGGTATGCCTCGTGGATGAAGATCGTCGGTTCGCCGGTGGCCGGATGGATCGGTGTCGACAACCCGCCCAGGTCCCACCGGTCGCAGATGGCGAACAGCGGCAGGATTCCGATGGCGGCATGTTCGACCGCATGGAGCGTACCGAGGAGCTCTACCGGGTCGATGGCTGCGTCGTCGACGATCCGGTCCGGAATCGTGAACCAGACGGCGTCGGTCTCCAGCGTGACAGGGGGCAGCTCCAGTGGTTCGGTCGACAGGATCTCGCCAGAACCGACTCTCTTGCGCCGGAAGGCGACGACGTGAGACTCGACCCGCACCGTGCCGAGGTGGTGGCCGATGTCTCCGATCCGGGACCTCGCCGTTGCCTCGCGAACGTCCAGCCACTTGTCTTCCTTGGCCTGGGTGTAGTAGTCGACGTTGGCGCGACGTACCGTGACCTGCCGTTCGGTCACGTCGAGATCGTCCACCAGGTAGCTGTCGCCCTGATGCAGATACACCGCGCCCGGGTGGGCCTGAGAGAACACCCGGCTCTCCTCGAGCGTCCCGAGTGGCGCACCGTCGTCGGTCACGATCGTGTAGGTGACGTCGCCTGCTGTACGGATCGACACCCGGCCGGCTGGCCGGTGGCGGCGGGCCCAAAACAGCCGGTCGTCGCGTGCCCGAAGGTCGCCGGCGCGTAGCAGCCGCGCCGCCGCCTCCTCGAGCTGGTCGCCGAACACGTCACGATCATCCGGGGTGAGCGGCAGCTCGTAGGCAGCACAGCCGACGTGCGGGTCGAGGATCGCCGGATTGTCCGGGTTGACCACTGCCGCCTCCGAAGGCCGGTTGAACAGCTCGTCGGGATGGGTCATGAAGTACTGGTCGAGGGCGTCCTCGCCGGCGACGAGGACTGCCAAAGAGTGGTCCCGCGACCGCCCGGCACGGCCTGCCTGCTGCCAGAACGATGCGATCGTTCCGGGGAACGTTGTCATGATGGCAGCGTCGAGTCCGCCGACGTCGATGCCGAGTTCGAGGGCGTTGGTCGCCGCGACGCCGAGCAGTTCCCCGGAGAACAGCGCCGCTTCGATGCGACGTCGGTCTGCGGCCAGGTAGCCTCCGCGGTAGGGAGCGATCCGATCGGCGAGGTCGCCGAGACGCTCCTTCGCCCACCGGTAGATCAGCTCGGTGGCTTTCCGGCTGCGGGTGAACACGATCGTGTGGATCTGCTGCCTGACGAGGTCGACGAACAGGTCGGTGGCTTCCGTGAGCGGCGATCCGCGCCGGTCGTCGTCGCGCAGCGGCGGATTCCACAGGGCGACGGTCTTCTCCCCGGACGGGGAGTCGTCCCGTTCCACGACGTCGACGTCGACGCCGGCGAGACGGCGGGCCAGCGGGCCAGGGTTGCCGATTGTCGCCGAAGCGAACACGAACGTCGGGTCGGCCCGGTAGTGGGCGGCGAGGCGACGTAGACGCCGCAGCACCAAGGCGACATGACTACCGAACACGCCGCGGAATGTGTGCATTTCGTCGACGACGACGTAGCGGAGCCGGAGCAGGAACGTTGCCCAGGCCGCATGGTTCGGCAGGATCCCGACATGGAGCATGTCGGGATTCGTCAGCACCACGTTCGCGTGGGATCGGACCCAGCGGCGCCGATCCGGTGGCGTGTCGCCATCGTAGGTGGCCGGCACCAGGCCGGGGATGCGCAGCTCCTGGAGGCTGCGAAGCTGGTCCTGGGCCAGCGCTTTGGTGGGGAACAGCAGCAACGCCGTCCGTTTCGGATCGGTAAGGGCTGTTTCGGCGATCGGCACCTGATAGCCGAGCGACTTTCCCGACGCGGTCCCGGAGACCATCACCGTGGAGACGCCATTGCGGACTCTGCGAATGGCTTCCGCCTGGTGGAGGTAGAGCCGCTCGACCCCCCGGTCACGGAGGCGCGACTGCAGGGCGCGAGGCGGCGGAGGGTCCAGTTCGGTGAACAGCGGCTGTCGAGGCGGGATCGTTCTGGCGTGGACCAGTTCGCCGTCGAAGTCAGGATTCGTTGCCCACCGTTCGACGAACTCGGTGAGGTCCGGCATGCTACGAGCCGTCGAGGACACCGTCGGCGACATCCTGGAGGATGTCGAAGGCCTCATCGGTGAGTTCGACGACGCTGGCCCCCTTGTAGGTGCCGAACGTGCCGGGCAGCACGACGTTGGGGACGGTCGACGGGTCGAGTTCGTAGGCGGAAGCGCTCATGCGGAGCAGCTCTTCGGGTGTCATCGAGAATTCGGTGAAATCGGCCAGATATCCGAGCCAGGTGGGGAGCCGCTCGATGCCGAGCTTCTGCACCTCGCCAAGGGCGGCGAGCATGACGAGCCCCTGGTGGTAGCTGCGGGTCAGGTCTCCCCCCTTGAGATGCCGATTGCGGGAGAACGCCAGGGCGTCGGCGCCGTCGAAGCGTTGGGGGCCGGCCTGGAAATAGGCTTTCGAGGCGCTGTCCGCCATCGATTGGGGTACCTCGATATCGAATCCGCCGAGCGCGTCGACGAGCGCAACGAAACCCTGGAAGCCGGTGAGGTCCCACGCCTCGACGGGCAGCCCGGTGAGCGACCGGGTGGTGGTCACCATCGTGTCGATGTCCCGTTTGGCAAGGACATGGGTGAACTTGTCGGTGAGGCCGTCGGGGGTGGTGACGAGGCTGTCCCGGGG
>JANTGE010000139.1 GCA_024763085.1 Acidimicrobiia bacterium | reverse complement strand
GAAGCCGGGATCACGACGCGGTAGCCGGCCCGCCGCAGGACTTCGATGGTCGCTACGTGGACGGAGGCGAACCCGGACTCCATGACACAGCCGAGCAGCAGGGCGGCGGTTCCGATCTCTTCGCCGACGGCAGGGAACGCTTCCCCGCGGAGCCGCTCGGCCGGCATGTCGCGAAGCCCGTCGATGAGCTTGCGGACAGGGGCGGGAGTGAACTTGTCGAGGCCGGTTCGGCGTGCGGTTGCTGCGGCGGCGGCACCCAGCCGGATGAGACCGGGTGAGGCGACCGCTTTGCCGACCAGCAGGTCAACGACTTTGCGGGATGAGGTCGGCCGCTGGATAGCAATTTCGGTGCGGGCGCCTTCGATGATCTTGCCGAACGGGACCAACGCCGGGCAGGCAGCTTCACAGGCGCGGCACTGGAGACAGAAGTCGACGACCTCTTCGAACGTGTCGTCGAGGGGCGCCACACCGTCGGCGACGGCGGCGATCGCCGCCAGCCTGCCTCGCGGCGATGCCGACTCGTCGCCGGTGAGCTCGTAGGTCGGGCACACCCCGAGGCACAGCCCGCACGAGACGCATTGGGCGACGTCGGCCCGGGTCGGCGCGTCAGGGGTGGTCCACACCATCAGAGCCCTCCCGGCAGCCGGCCGGGGTTGCAGACGCCGGCCGGGTCGAACCGGTCAACGAGTCGCCGTTGGATCGGGAGACTCCGCGGCGGGCTCCCCCATGGATCGAACCGCTGGTAGACGTCGCCGGGTGCGGAGATGACGGTGAGTCCGCCGCCGACGGACTCGGCCCACTCGCGCACCAGCGCGGCGCCGTCGTGGTCGAACGTTCTCGAGGCGTACCGCAACTCACCGACGCCGATGGCAGCCCGGTATTGGCTGCCGGGTGGAAGCATGTCGACGGCGGCGCGGAGGTGTCGCGCCGGGACTCGCACGGTCATCCGGATGGGTTCAGTCAGGGGACCCGGCCATCGGGGTCCTGGTTCCGGGCTGCCGCCGAGGAGCGCTGCTTCGGCTTCGACCTCTCCGGGCGCTCCCCCAAGGATCACCCGGGTGTCCTGTTCGGTTTCGACGATGCCGAGCGGCCGGTAGGCGGCTTCGTGGGCCTGGTCGGCGTCGACGTCGGTGACCGTGAGGGCGGCCCGGGGTACCGGCCACAGTTTCAAGGTGGCTTCGACGATGACGCCGAGCCGCCCCAGCGAGCCGACAATCAGCCGGGACAGGTCGTAGCCGGCGACGTTCTTCACCGTCACGCCGCCGGCACGGACGACGCGCCCGTCGCCGGTGACGATGGTGACGCCGAGGACCCGGTCCCGGGTTGGCCCGTAGCGGAGACGCCGCCAGCCGGACAGCCCGGCGGCGAGGACGCCGCCGACGGTGGCGCCCTCGGCGTCTTCGGGCAGTACCGCGGTCTGGTTCCGCTCTGCAAGCGTTGCTTCGAGGTTGCCGACGGTCACGCCGGCCCCGACAGTGACGGTCAGGTCATCGGGATGCCAGTCGATGTCGCCGAACCGGGCGGTGGACACCACGATCGCCGGGTCGACGATGCGGCCCCCGTATCCCTGGTGGGTGCCGGCACCCCAGACCAGCACCGGGAGCCTGTGTTCCGACGCCACCCGGAGGACAGCGGCGAGATCTTCGACCGTTGCCGGCGCCACCGTGAGATCTGCGTCCGGCGCCCCCGGGATCGACTCGGAAATCGCGTCTCCGAGGAGTTTGCGAACCGCGGCGATGGACGTCACGACGGCACCTTGCTGCCGAGTTCGGGTTTGCGTGCGTCGAGGGGAAGCACCTTGCCGGGGTTGCAGCGGCCTTCAGGATCGAACGCTTCTTTGATGCGGGCTTGCGCGTCGAGGGAGACGTCGTCGAATACCAGATGCATCAGGTCCCGTTTCTCGAGACCGATGCCGTGTTCCCCGGAGAGGGCACCGTCGGCGGCGACGCACCGTTCGACGATCTCGTCGACGGCCTGCTTGACCGTGTCGAGCCGGCCCGGCTCCGAGGCGTCGAAGGCGACCAGCGGGTGGAGGTTGCCGTCGCCGGCATGGAAGATGTTCATCATCGCGAGGCCGTGCCGACGCGCGATCTCGTAGACGTCGGCGACGACTTCGGCGAGACGGGTGCGGGGCACGGCGGTGTCTTGGAGGTAGTAGTCGGGGGCCATCTGGGTGATCGCTCCGAACGCCGACTTGCGTCCCTTCCACAACGTCGCTCGCTCTCTTTCGTCGGCGGCGACCCGCAGGTGGGTGGCGCCGTTCGCCTCGATGATGCGACGCACGACGTCGAGGTCGGCATCGACGGCGGCAGGATGTCCGGCTACTTCGGCGATGAGGACCCCGTCGGCTTCGGTGGGCAGATCGGCGTGGATGAAGTTCTCGACGGCGACGGTCATGAGATGGTCCATCATCTCGAGTGCCGCGGGGACGACTCCGGCAGCGATGATGTCGCCGACCGCCGACGCGGCGTGTTCGATCCGGTCGAACCCGGCGAGGAGGGTCCGGACGGCAGGTGGGTTGGGGAGCAGCCGGACGAGGACTTTGGTGACGATCCCGAGGGTGCCTTCGGAGCCGACGGCGACGGCTCGCAGGTCGAGTCCGGGCGGATCGGGGGCTTCGGAGCCGAGCGTGACCACGTCGCCGTCGCCGGTGACGAGCTCGACGGCGAGCACGTGGCCGGTGGTGGTGCCTTCGGCGAGGCAGTGGGGACCGCCGGCGCCGGTGGCGACGTTGCCGCCGATCGTCGACGCGGTCTGTGACGCCGGGTCGGGAGCGAAGTGGAGGCCGTAGGGACGGGTCGCTCGGGACAGGTCGACGTTGACGACGCCCGGCTCCACCCAGGCGGTGCGGCCGACCGGGTCGATGTCGAGGATGCGTCGTATCCGGGTGGCCGCGACCATGATCGCCGGTTCGGTGGCGATGGCGCCGGAGGCGAGGCCGGTCCCGGCACCGCGGGGTACAACGGGGAGGTCGTGGCGACGGGCGACGTGCATGATCCCGACGATCTCGTCGGTGGATTCGGGGAGGACGACAACGGTCGGGTTGCCACGGAGCAGCCCGGCGTCTTTGCCATAGAGGTGGAGACGGAGCGGTTCGGTGATGACCCGTTCCGGTCCGACGACGGTCTCCAGATCCGCAACGAGCGACATACCCCCAGGCTAGAACATGCCCCCAACCCTGGGTTGTAGTTGCAGCAGAGTGAAGCTGGAGCCCACAGTTCGACCATGAGCGACGAACCGTGGGCTCCGTCTCACCTATACACGAACTAGAACCCAGGGTTCGGGCATTCATAGGGGTGTCGGGAGTAGGGTTGTCGCCGTGAACCCGATCCATCCTCCCCGCCGCTACCTGATGGGGCCGGGACCGTCGCCGGTCGAACCGTCGGTGCTCGCCGCGATGGCCAAACCAGTCCTCGGGCATCTCGACCCGGCCTTCATCTCGATCATGGACGAGACCTCCGCCGCGCTCCGTGAAGTGTTCCAAACCACCAACCAACTGACGTTTCCCGTCTCGGGGACCGGCTCGGCGGGCGCCGAAGCGGCGGTCGTCAACATGGTCGAACCAGGCGACCGGGTCGTCGTCGGCGTGTGCGGCGTGTTCGGCGCACGTCTCGCCGAAATGTGCCGCCGTGCCGGCGGGGTCGTCACCGAAGTCCAAGCCCCCTGGGGTCAACCGGTCCCGACCGAACAGATCGCCGAAGCCGTGAAGAAGCGCGGGGCGAAGGTGGTCGGGATTGTCCATGCCGAGACGTCCACCGGGGTCCGCCAGCCGGTCGAGGAGATCCGCCAGGCGATAGGTGACGACCCGATCCTGATCGTCGATGCGGTCACGTCCCTCGGCGGCATCGAAGTGGACGTCGACTCGTGGGGGATCGACGTGTGCTTCTCCGGCACCCAGAAGTGTCTGAGCGTCCCGCCGGGTCTGGCGCCGATCACGTTCTCACCCCGAGCCGAATGGAAACTGGAGACGCGGTCGACGCCGGTGCAGTCCTGGTATCTGGATGCGAAGCTGCTGCGTTCCTACTGGGAGGACGGAGAAGTCCGGCGCGCCTACCACCACACCGCACCGATCTCGATGATCTACGGCCTCCACGAAGGCCTGCGGATCGTCCTGAACGAAGGCCTCGACGCCCGCTGGGCCCGCCATCACGACGCCGGCAGGTTCCTGCGCAACGCGCTGGCCGAACGGGGCTTCGAGATGATCGCCGCCGACGGCTACCGGCTGCCGCAGCTCACCGCGGTGCGCCTGCCGAAGGGGGTCGAGGATGGCCTGCGGGCGGCGTTACTGCACGAGTTCGACATCGAAGTCGGCGGCGGCCTCGGCGAGTTCGCCGGGAAGGCGTGGCGTATCGGCCTGATGGGCCTCGGCGCCCGCCGCGACCATGCGCTGCGCCTGATCCAGGCGCTCGACGCGCTCATGTAGGTGCGACCGGTTCCGGAACCCTACGCCCTCCCCCAGCCGCCCCCACCGGG
>JANTGE010000138.1 GCA_024763085.1 Acidimicrobiia bacterium | reverse complement strand
ACGACGCACTCGTTGCACGCCGGCGTGTGTTGCATGATGCAGTCGTCACAGTTGATGAGCATGCTTCCTCCTATCTGTGCGATACGGTACAAACCGGCTGTGACAGATTTCTCTGACCGGCCAGTACGATGCCGTGGTGGAAGCCTTTCTCGACGGCCTCGGAGCTTGGGCGCCGCTGGTGGTGTTTTTGCTCGCCGCCGGTGAGAGCGCCGCATTTCTCGGGCTGTTTCTGCCTGGCGAAGCCACCGTGGTCCTCGGTGGTGTCCTGGCGGGAACCGGGCGAGCCTCGTTCGGGACGGTCGCCGCTGCCGCGGTGGTCGGCGCGGTGATCGGGGACTCGATCGGGTACTGGATGGGGGCGAGATTCGGCGGCAAGTTACTTGCCCATCCCCGCCTCGAGTCGTTCGCCCGACGCCTCGATTCGGCCGAGGCCTCGCTCGCCACACACGGCTGGTGGGCGCTGGTCATCGCTCGTTTCTCTTCGTTCTTTCGAGCCGTTGTCCCGTTTGCCGCGGGTACCAGCCGCATGCCCTACGGTCGTTTTCTCGTAGGCAATGTCATCGGAGGGGTCGCCTGGGGCCTGCTCTACACCAGACTGGGGTACCTGGCCGGCGACAAGTATCCCGTCGTCGAACGTTGGATTCGCACCGGTGGACTGGTGCTGGCCGGCATTGTCACCCTCATCGTCGCCGTGGTGCTGGCGGCCCGATGGGTGTCCCGTAACCGCAACCGCATCGTCCGGCGTTTGGAGCCGCTGCTCGACTCGAAACCGGTCGTGACGCTCGTCGGACTGGCCCGCAGACCTGGATGGATCCGGTCCCTCTTGCTCCTCTGGCCCGCCGGACTGATGCTGACCGCGGCGCTGTGGCTGTTCGCAGGGGTGCTACAAGACCTCCTCCACGTTGAAGAGTTCGTCCTCTTCGACGCTCCAGCGCTCCAGTACGTTCGGGATCACGAGATCCCGGAATTGGTGACGGCTGCCCGCTATGTGGTTGTGATCACGTCACCACTCGTCCTGTTTGCCGCGACGGCGGTGGTCACCTTGGTCTGGTCTTTTCGCCGCAAGTCGTGGAGGCCCATCACCGCCGGCCTGCTCGCTATGGCCGGGCAGTGGGGCCTCGTCGAGCTCACCCAGCTGCTCGTCGATCGGACCCCTCCAGAGGTGCCGCCGTTGGTCGAGCGGACCGACTATGGATTCCCCTCGCTCGCGATGTCGGCCCTGGCCGCAGCCTTGGTCATCATGGTCTGGCCCTGGTTCCGCCGTTCATGGCAGACGACCAGCCTGCTGATCGGCGTCGGCGGCGTCGTCCTGGTGCTGGCCGGGTCGTTCAGACTCGTGTTGCTCCTCGAGTACCCGTCGGACATCCTTGCAGGAGCGGCGCTCGGTACCGCGTGGGCGTTGATCGTGGCCGGCTTCTTGGCGATCAGGGCCGACGCGCCCAGTCGAGAAGCGCCTCACTCCACAGCGTCACCGTCGCCTCGGCCTCCTCCCGCACCTGGCGGTCGGAGGTAACCACGACCACCGGTCCGGAGACGGCAGCCGACAGTTCTACGATCTCCGTGTCGGCCGATCGACCTTCGGCCGTGAACCGAACCTCGATACCGCCAGGACCTGACCCGGTCGTCTGTGCCTGCGCCACCTGCGAGTCGTACACGACGATCATTCGGACAGGTGCGGCGGCGAGCCGTCTCCAACGAGCGGCCATCAGGTCTACCTGGTCCCTGGTGAGCGGGTCGGCCGGCTGGTTGGACACGTTGTAGCCGTCGATGATCACCGTGTAGGGCTCGTCTCTTTCGAGGAGCCACCGAATGGCCTCGCCTGAATCGGGCCTGACTCCCGAAGGGAGTTCCCAGGGTGTCGCCTCTTCAAGCTCGGTCTCTTCGAACTCGATCGCCGGTAGGGCGGCCTTCGCCACGTCGTCGAGCAGCCGGGCGAGCTCGGACGGGTCTCGCGGAGTCCACACCTCCGCAGACGTTTCCGGGCGAGCCTGCACATCGGATGATCGTCGTGCCCGCAGCAGATCCCTCTTGGCGATGTCGAGGCGAAGATCCGCTTCGGCCAGCTGCGACTCCAGCGCTGCGACCTGCTCGGCGAGCCGAGCCCGGCTCGACCGCACCTCGGCTCCTCTGCGCCGCTCCTCGGCGCGAGCCGCGTTGACCGCTTCTGTCAACCTCCGGGCCCGGCCGGTCGCGAGCGCCTCCGCTTCGGCCGCCTCGGCTCGGGCCCTTCGCGCCCGGTCGGCCTCGACCGCGAGCCTGCCTCGAAGCTCTTCGACTTGCCTGCGGAGCTGCTCGGTTTCCTGGTGGAGGGCCTTCGAGCGGGCGATGGCTCCCGCGGCCTCGACCACCAGTTCCCAGCCTGGATCCCGCTTCAAGAACGCCACAGACGCCGCCTCGTCTTGCCGGGCATCGTCGATGTCGGGCCATGCTGCCATCGCTTTCTCGCGCAGCCACTCGTACTCGTCGAGACGCTGCACGAGGGCCATGGCGAGCGGCTTCGGAAGCCGGCGGGCCGATGAGGCGGCGATCCGCCGGAGGGAAGCGGGGAGGTCGTCCTCGTCGATGTCTCGCAGCGCTCGGCGCGCCGCCTCGATGGCAGCCCCCAGTACCTCGGCCGACGGTTGGTCGGTCACGGGAGACGCGGCGGTCGCCTCGACGGTGGCGCTTCGAACTCGGGAACCGTCGGCCGTTCACGCTCGATGATGAACTGCACTTCGGTGATCGCCCGCTCGAGCTGCGGATCTCGTCCTGCGGCGAAGTCCTGCGGGGTGATGTCGACTTCGATGTCCGGGTCGGTCCCGTAGTTCTCGACCCCCCAGCCGACGTCTTCGAACCAGAACGAAAACTCGGGCTGGGTGGTGATGGTGCCGTCGACCAGCGCGTGCCTCGGGAAGATCCCGATCACACCACCCCAGGTCCGCTTGCCGATGAGTGGCCCCAGCCCGTACAGCTTGAACGCGTGGCTGAAGATGTCACCGTCCGATCCGGCGAACTCGTCGGTGAGAGCGACCATCGGCCCCATTGGTGCGTCGTCCGGATACGGCTCCGGTCGCCCGTACCGGGTCAGGTCGTAGCCGATTCGTCTGCGAGCCAGCTTCTCCAACAGAAGCTGGGAGACGTGGCCGCCCCGGTTGTTGCGAACATCGACGATGAGCCCCGGGTAGTCCACCTCGTTCTTGTAGTAGCGATGGAACTCGGCGTAGCCGCGCGGACCCATGTCTGGGATGTGCACGTATCCGACCGTTCCGCCGGTTTCGCGGTGTACGCGTTCCCGGTTCGCCTCGACCCAGTCACGGTACCGAAGTCCGAATTCGTTGGTGAGGGTCTCGACGATGACGGTACGAGCTTTGCGGCGGCCCCGGCGCACCGTCAGACGTACCGGGCGTCCGGCCCGGTCGACGAGGGCAGCTCCCGGCACGGTCGACGCGTCGAGGTCGGCGCCGTCCACCGCAATGATCCGGTCGCCTTCTTTGATGTCGAGCCCGGGCCTTGCAAGTGGCGACGACGCCGCCGGCTCCCACGAGTCTCCGTGCGGGACCCGCGCGATCTTCCAAGAGCGGCCGTCAAACGCCAGATCGGCACCGAGAAAGCCGAGCAGCCACTGTGGCTCCGGGCGGTAGTCGCCGCCGAGTTCGTACGCATGGGAGGTGCCGAGCTCGCCTTGCATCTCCCACATGAGGTCAGAGAACTCGGAACGGGCTCCGACCCGGTCGACCAACGGCAGGTAGCGGACGGCGACATCCCGCCAGTCCACGCCCGACATGTCGGGACGCCAGAACTGGTCACGTTGCAGCCGCCATGCCTCCTTGAACATCTGGCGCCATTCGAGCCCTGGATGCACCTCGACGCGGATCCGTTCGAGATCCACCCATCCCGACTCACGGCCTGGCTCCTGCCCTGCCTTTCCGTTGGTCTCCTTGAACGCAGCCGGAACCACCCGCAGTTTCGGACCGGCGGTGATGGCGAGCACCTTGCGGTTCTGGGAGAGCGAAAAGTCGCTGATCCCTTCCATGACCGTCTCGACCTTGTCGGCGGCGAAGTCGAAGGCTTCGAGCTTTCCTTTCGGCTGGTCCTCGCCCGATGACCAGGAGCTGCCCAAACTGCCCTCGACGGGCCGGCTCGAGAACAAGGCCCTCCCGTCGGCGCCGGCAATGCGTAGGTACCGTCCCTCCGGCACCGGGAAGGCGACGATCCGGTCGGCGATCCCTTCGAGGTCGATGTCGATGCCGGTCTCGTCGCCGTCCTTGGCCTCGTCCTTCGGGGAACTGTCACCAGGGGCCTTCGGCGGCCGGGTCGCCGCCGAGAAGGGTGACGGTCGGTCGGCCTGGAGCGGTATGAGATACGGTTTCAGCCCTCTCGGGAACCCGAGGTCGAAGTAGTGGGTGTCGTAGACCGGGTCGAATACCCGGGCCGACAGGAAGTACAGGTAGGCGCCCTTCGGGTCGAATGACGGCATGAGGTCGATGAAGTCGGGCCGGGTGATCTCCG
>JANTGE010000137.1 GCA_024763085.1 Acidimicrobiia bacterium | reverse complement strand
GATCTCGTCGAGCAGGCTGCGCTGGCCGTCGACGGTATCGAGCACGTGATGGTGCAGACGGCGCTGCTGGAGGAAGAACGGGCAACGGAGCTGATGCAGCGGCTCCACGCCGAACCGAAGATGGTCGGTGCGCCGGGGACCGCTACCCGGGTGGTGACGATCACCTCCGGCAAGGGAGGCGTCGGGAAGTCGTCGGTGGCCGCCAACCTTGCGGTGATGCTCGCCCAGCGCGGACACCGGGTCGGAATCATCGACGCCGACGTCTACGGCTTTTCGATCCCGAGGATGCTCGGGGTCATGTATCCGCCGGCGGTCGTCGGTGAGTCGCTCATCGCCCCGAAAGCCCACGGGGTGAGGGTCATGTCGATGGACTACTTCGTGCAGCCCGACCAGGCGGTCATCTGGCGCGGTCCGATGTTGCACAAGGCGATCGAGCAGTTCCTCACCGACGTGTTCTGGGATCAGCCGGACTGGCTGCTCATCGACACCCCTCCGGGGACCGGCGATGTGGCCATCTCGCTTTCACAGTTCCTGCCCCGCTCCGAAGTGGTCGTGGTGACCACGCCGCAGCCGACGGCGCAACGGGTTGCCAAGAAGGCGGCGCTGATGGCGGAGAAGGTCAACCAGGACGTCATCGGCGTCGTGGAGAACATGTCATGGTTCACCGGCGATGACGGGAAACGGTATCCCCTGTTTGGCGAAGGCGGCGGGAAACGCCTCGCGGAGGAGCTGGGTGTCCCGCTGATGGGACAGATCCCTCTGGTGCCGGCGATGCGGGTCGGCGCCGACAACGGTGTGCCGGTGGGTTTGGCGGCACCGGGCAGCGAAGCCGAAGCCGCCTTCGAGCAGCTCGCCGAAGCGCTGGAGAACACCAAGCCGAGGGTGCGTACCCACCCCGATCTGGTCATCAAGTAGGCGGCCTTCGGCCGCCGGTACGGGGTACCAGGTACCAGGTACCGCGGGGAGCGATCAAGACAGGTCGGGATGACCGGGCTGTCGCTCGCCCTGCTGCCTCTGCGAGGAAACGGCAGCGACACCTCGCACTCATGACCTGGTACCGCGGCAGCTTTCGCTGCCGGCTAAGCCGCCTGCATCGGCACCCCGCGGGCGATGCGGGTCACCGTGTTGTCTTCGTCGAAGTGGAGCACGGTCGGCTCATGTCCGGCCGCCTCGGCCTCGTCCATCGACGCGTAGGTGACGATGATCACTTTGTCGCCCGGCGACGCCCGGTGGGCTGCGGCTCCGTTGACGGAGATGATGCGGCTGCCGGGTTCGGCACGGATGGCGTAGGTGATGAACCGTTCGCCGTTGTCGATGTTGAAGATGTGGATCTGTTCGTGGTCGTGGATGCCGGCGGCATCCATCCAGTCGCTGTCGATCGCACAGGAACCCTCATAGTCGAGTTCGGCGTGGGTGACGCGGACGCGGTGCAGCTTCGACTTCATCAAGGTGACGTTCATGGCTCGAATCCTCTCGGGTATCCGGCTTGCTCACACAGTCTAACGCCCCGCCGAGGTCTCCTCTTCCATGCAGAGGCACCGGAATATTCGGCCGGACTGTCCGGGGTGCTCCGCTAGCGTGACGACATGGACTTTCGCCCCATCGCAGAATACGAGTTCGACGGCTACATCAACGTGCTGTCCCATGTGTTCGCCTGGGACCCGAAACCCGAAGAGGTCGAACTCGAGCGCAAACAGATCGAGCTCGACCGGACCGTCGGGGCGTTCGACGGCGACACGATCGTCGGCACTGGCGCCAACCTGACGTTTGAGATGACGGTGCCAGGAGGCAGCCTGCCGGCGGGCGGCGTTACCGCTATCGGGGTGCTGCCGTCGCATCGCCGCCGCGGGATCCTCAGCGAGATGATGCGCCGGCTACTCGACGACAGCCGGGATCACGAAGAACCGCTGTCGATCCTGTGGGCGTCCGAGGCCTCCATCTACGGCCGCTATGGGTTTGGCGTCACCACCCGGAGTGCTCGTCGGGAGATCGCCCGCAGCCATGCGAAGATCGACGGGGACCGTCCGCCTGCGGTGCGGCTCATCGACAAGGACGAAGCTCTGCAGGTCTTCCCTGAGATCTACGAGAACGTTCGGCGTCGCTTTCCGGGCATGATCGCCCGGACGCCGGGCAAGTGGGAGGTCGACCTCGCCGATCTCGAGTCGTGGCGTGACGGGTACACGGCCAACCGGTTCGCCCTCTACGACGCCGGCGATGGGCCGGCCGGCTATGCGCGCTACCGCATCAAGGAGAGGTGGGAGGCCGGGCAACCGAAGTCGGAGTTACTCGTGGCCGAGGTCGTCGCCGGCGACGACAGCGCTTACCGGGACCTGTGGCGGTTCCTGTTCGGCGTCGACCTCATCGAGACGGTCAAACTGCGAGGCCGGCCGACCCGGGAGCCTCTCGACCACATGCTCGCCGACCCGCGGCGTCTGACGACGTCGATCCATGAGGGCATCTGGTTACGGATCCTCGACGTGGAACGTGCCCTTGCCGGGCGCCGCTACCGGATCGACGGATCGCTCGTGATCGAGGTCGTTGGTCCAGACGACGTCGCCGGACGGTACCTGCTCGAAGGCGGACCAGACGGGGCCGACTGCCGGCGCACCGACAAGACGCCGGACATCGCCGTCCCGGTCAAGGAGCTGGGCATGGCCTATCTCGGAGCGTTCGACTTCGCCACCATGGCGCACGCCGGTGTCGTCGACGGCGACCAGACCGCGATCCGTCGGGCGGATCTCATGTTCTCCTGGCACGAACCGACCTGGTGCACTGTCGGGTTCTAGAACCGAACCGGTGCCGCCGAGTACCGAGTGCCAAGTAATTGGGAGCAAACGGGTCGCCTAGAGCAGCACCAGTGCCAACACCCCGACGACAAAACAGTAGATGGCAAACGGCAGCAACCCGCGGCGCACCAGCACCCTGATGAGACCGGCGATGGCGAGATATCCGGACACCGCGGCCACAGCCATCGCTACCCACACCGTCGAGGTGAACCCTCCCGCCGATGAGAGTTTGAGCAGCTCCAGCAGTCCGCCGCCGGCGATCGCCGGGACTGCCAGCAGGAACGAATAGCGGGCGGCCTGTTCACGATCGAGTCCACGGCCGAGCCCGGTGGTGATCGTCATACCAGAGCGAGATATGCCCGGAATGAGGGCGAAGGCCTGGGCGACGCCGATGGTGAGGGCGTCTATCCACGTTCCTTCCTCGAGCCTCCGGCTCCTCTTGGGGACCCGGGTGGAGATGAGCAACACCACGCCGGTGACGAGCAGTGCGCTGGCGACGAGATGCACCGACTCCTGGATGACTTCGAGTTGCTTCTCGACGACCAGTCCGATCAGGGCCGGAACGGTGCCGAGGATGATGAGCCACCACAGCCGCCGGGCGTGTTCATCGAACCGGAGCATGGCGACGACGTCGCGGCGGTAGTACGCGAGAACCGCCAGCAACGTGCCGAGGTGCAGTACCGCGGTGGTCGCCAGGTCGGGTGGTTCGACACCGAGCGCCGCCGGGACCAGCACGAGATGGCCGGAAGAGGAGACGGGAAGGAATTCGGTGAGACCCTGCACGAGTCCCCAGAGCACTGCTTGCAACACGAGGAGGGAGCCTAACCGGGTTTCGCTCAGCGGCCGACGAGGACGGTCACCTGCCCATCGACGGCTGCCGCGGCGACTGGTTCGACGGCCGCCCCTGGAACGCCGATGAGCGCTTCGGCGGGTCCGTAGTCGAACGCCGACGGCTCAGCGGCTGCTCGGAGCACTATGCCGTCAAACGAGCGGACGGGAAGCCCCGGCGGGGTGACTACGACCCGCACGGAAGTGCCGGGCGCTACGTCCAAGGGCAGCGGCAAAGGCAGCGCCCACCAGCCGTCCGGCAGGGGGACCGACTCGCCTGCCAGAGCCGATGGGATCAGTGGTTCGCCTTCGCTGATCGCATGCGCGGCCACCGGAGTATCGGCTACCGGTGGAAGCAATCCGACCGGGACCGGCCGCCACTCGACCGGAACCGGCTCGCCGGCGCCGACATCGGCCGCGGCGAACGGGTGGGTGACGGTCGGCGAAGGAGCCAGTTCAGACCAGAGCCCGGCTGATACCAACAGGAAGGCGGCCACGATGCGCAGGTAGGGCGGAGACGGGAACCAGTACACGTCGGAAACGTATCGCGCCCAGGTCCCGGTGGGAAGGGGTCTCCGGCGGTGTGGTCTTCAGCGTGTTAGACGTCGCTGCAGGAGCAGGCGCGAGGAGCCGCCTCTGCGTGGGGAATCAGCCGTCGCACCGTCTCTTTCAGCGTATCGAGGGTCTCTTCGAACCGGCGGCTTACCTCCGCGTGGGTGACCGGGGCGACTTCCCCGGGTACGCCGACGTCGTAGTCGGTGATGACCGACAGGTTGACGTAGCACATGCCGAGCTCCCTGGTGAGCGCGGCCTCGGGTAGCTGGGTCATGTTGATGAGGTGCCACCCGTTGGAGGCGAACCACGCCGACTCGGCGCGGGTCGAGAAGCGTGGTCCTTGGACGATGACGATCGTGCCACCGTCGTGAACGGTGGCGCC
>JANTGE010000136.1 GCA_024763085.1 Acidimicrobiia bacterium | reverse complement strand
CCGACGGCGTGGTCGGCGACGCCGTCCTCATCGACGACGGTGCCGTGCTTGCGGTCGGCACCTTCGATGAGTTGGCGCGCCCCGAGATCCCCATCGTACGGTTCCCCGGCGCCACTCTGGCCCCCGGGTTCCGGGACGCCCACATCCATCCCGTCTGGTACGCGGAGACACGCTCCGGCCTCGTCCTCGACGGCGTCACCTCTCACAGAGAGCTTGCGTCCATCGTCGCCGAAGCGGCAGACGACCTTCCTTCTGGCGCGGCCCTCATCGCCGGCCGACTCGACGAGGAACGCTTCGACAAGCCGGTCCTTCCCAACCGGACCCTGCTCGACGTCACCGACCATCCGGTCTTGCTGCATCGCGTCTGCGGCCACATCGCGGTGGCGAACACGGCGGCCCTCGACCTTGCCGGCGTCGGTCCGGACACCCCGGATCCGCCCGGCGGCAGCTTCGACCGCCTCGATGGGACACCGACCGGGGTGCTCCGGGAGACCGCCGTCCGCGTCGTTGCCCGCACCGTCGAACGGCATCGACCCCCGCTCAACGCCGACGATCTGTTGCGTGGCCTCACCGAGCTACGCGCCACGGGCATCACGTCGGTCGGCGCGATGGTGTCGACCGATTCTGGCCCATGGGAGGCGGGCTCCGAAGCAGCCGCACTGCTGGAGGTCGCGGGAGATCTGCCGCTGAGGGTCCATGTGTTTCTCATGGGAGACCCGAAGCGAGTCGCAGAGCTCGCCCCGAGGTTCAACCAGTGCCGGCTCCGTTTCGCCGGCGTGAAGGATTTCGCCGACGGGAGTCTCGGCGGACACACCGCAGCCTTGTCCCAACCGTACGACGATACGGCGGCCAAGGGGACGGTACGACTCGATGAGCGCCGGGTCGATGAGCTCACTGCTCTCGCTGGACGGTTCGATGGGACGGTGGCCCTCCATGCCATCGGCGACCGCGCCGTCTCGATGGTCCTCGACGTGTTTGAGCGCCTCATCGGCGACGGGTGGGGTCCGTCCCGCCTGAGGGTGGAGCACGCCTCGGTCCTTTCGGATGCCCTCATCGCTCGCATGGCCGGACTGGGTGTCGTCGGCTCGGTCCAGCCGGCCTTCGTCCGCTCCGACGGTCCCTGGCTTCCCGCCCGACTCGGCGCCGATCGGATCGCCTACCGGTTCCGGTCCATGCGAGACGCCGGCATTCCGTTGATCGGCGGGTCGGACAGTCCGGTGGAACGGCCAGATCCGCTGTTCGGACTGGCGGCAGCCCGTGACCGGCAGGGGTATCACCCCGAAGAGGAGCTCGACCCGCTAACCGCCTTGGCCCTCTTCACCTCTGCCGCGGCGACGGCTTTGCGGGAACCAGCGCCGCTAGAACCGGGATCACCTGCCGACCTCGTGGCGCTCGACGTCGACCCGGTCGTGGTGTCACCCGACGCGCTCGAGCGTGCCAGAGTCCTCGAAACATGGGTGGGGGGCGAGTCCCAAGGGTTGCCGGCGACCTAGACCAGGCGGCCTTCCATGCCGCCGGCCACCGTCACGACCTGCCCGGTGACGTGACCAGAGAGGCGATCCGACGCCAGCACGACCACCTGAGCGGCAACGTCTTCGGCGGTGCCCAGCTTCTTGAGCGCCATCGTCGCCGTCACCCTCGCTTCGAGTTCAGGGTTCTTGCGGGCTTCGCTCGTCATCGGCGTGACCGTCCATCCCGGTGCCACCGCGTTCACCCGCACTCCTCGGCGCGCCGCCTCATTCTTGGCGCTGAGGAGCAGACCGGTGAGGATCGCTCCCTTGGCGGCGGCATAGTCGGCGTGGCCGGCTTCCCCGAAGATGCCGGCAGTGGATCCGATCAACACGGCACTGCCACCATCGACAGCCTGGCGGAGAAACGCTCTCAGGGTCAGGAACGTCGCCGTGAGATTGGCACGGATCGTCTCCTCCCACCGATCGAGGCTCACCTCCCAGAGCGGAACATCCTCAGTCGGCCAGACGCCGGCGTTGGCAACGCACACCTGGACCGGCCCCATCCGGCCGTTGATTGCGGCGAAGAGCTGCTCCACTTCGGCCTCTTCCCGAAGGTCGGCCCCGAACGCATTCCCGCCGATCTCGTCTGCCAGCCGATGGGCCGCGTCGCCGGACGTCCGGTAGTGGACCGCGACCCGGGCACCCTCTTCGGCGAAGGCTCTGCTGACGGCCTGGCCGATGCCGCCGGCTCCCCCTGTCACCAGTACGACACGGTCTCGCAAATTCGTCTCCATAGGCGGTGACGGTAGCCGTTTAGGGAATCTTCATGATGCCTTCATGTGTCGTTCATCTCGTCGTGCGACCGTGTGAGCAGGAAAAACGCCAGTTCGCGAAAATTCGGGGAACAAATCTCCGATTTGCAACGTATAGATAGGTGAAATCCCCTCGGGGATGCGCTACGGTACCGGGAACAACCACCCACTCCGGGGCGTTGCTACAGATTCGGACAAAACGGAGAACACCATGGCTGACACGATGAAGGGCGCCAAGCTCAGAGGAGGCATTCGTCCCTCCCGCAAGTACGGTGAAGGACGTGTCTGTGCCCACAAGGGATGCAACACCCGCCTCTCTCAGTACAACCGACGCGAGTACTGCTTTGCCCACGCACCGGTGCGATTCCCCCGGGTACGCGGCCGAGTGGTCACCGAGTCCTGATTTTCAATCCCGGCGCCGATCTCCCCTCCACGCAGGCGCCGTATCGAGGCCCCGGAAGCCCCTCCTCCGGGGCCTCGATCTTGTCCCCCTGCACCCCACCCCCGGTGGGGTGCTAACATCACTCGGCATGAAGGCGGAACATAAGCGCAACGCGCTGAATCGACTGAAGACGATCCGCGGCCACCTCGACGGAGTGATCACGATGGTCGAGGAGGACCGATACTGCCCGGAGGTCATGAAACAGATCTCGGCGCTCCAGGCATCACTGGAGCGGGTCAACCGGATCGTGCTCCAAAACCACCTCGAGACCTGCGTCACCGACGCAGTCCGCGAGAACCGGGCCGCCGAGATCGTCGACGAGCTCATGGAGACCATGAAGTACACGGCAGCGGTGACCGGCCCTGCCCCGACCCTGACCTTGGAGGAAACCCAATGAACGCGACCCTGTTCGTCCCCGACATCTCCTGCGGCCACTGCAAGATGTCTATCGAGAAGGCCGTGAACTCCCTCGACGGCATCGAGAAGGTAGAAGTCCACATCGAGCCCCGGACGGTCGACGTCGCTTGGGACGACGCCGTGGTCGATATGGACGCCATCATCGCCGCTATCGAGGAGCAGGGCTACGAGGTACCGGCAAACTGATGGAAACCACCCTCGCCCCCGACCAGATCACCTTCGACGTCGAAGGGATGACCTGCGCGTCGTGTGCCGTTCGTATCGAACGGGTCCTCTCCAAGCAAGAAGGCGTCGACACCGCTCTGGTCAACTTCGCCGGTTCCGAGGCCCGTGTCGTCGCCGAACCGGGCGTCGACCTCGACGAACTCGTCGAAGCCGTACGCAAGATCGGCTACGACATGCACCCAGTGGCCGCCGACGAGGAACGCGTCTCGGTCACCGAACGGTTCAACGAAGAAGAACGAACCCAGTGGCGAAACTTCCTCGGCGCGGCCGTCCTCACGGTCCCGGCAATGCTGCTCGCGTTCTTTGCGGGCGATGCCGCTTGGGCCCGCGTTGCGCAGTGGGTGCTCATCACGCCCGTCGAGTTCTACTTCGGTCGCGAGTTTCACCGGATCATGATCAAGCGCATCCGTTCGCTCGATGCGACGATGGATACGCTCATCTCCGTCGGCACGCTCGCCGCCTACGGCTATTCGGTATGGGCCTTCTTCGAGAACCGGCCATTGTTCTTCGACACGGCCGGGGCGATCATCACGTTCATCCTGCTCGGCAAGTTCTTCGAGGCTCGCGCCAAAGGCCGGGCTTCGGAGGCAATTACCAAGCTGATGGAGCTCGGAGCCAAAGAAGCCAGGGTGATGCGGGGCGACGTCGAGGTCCTGGTACCGGTCGAGCAGGTGCGGCGCGGCGACCTGATGGTCGTCAAACCGGGAGAGAAGCTGCCGACCGACGGAGTCGTGCTCGAAGGTCGTTCTTCGATCGATGAGAGCATGCTCACCGGTGAATCCCTCCCGGTCGACAAAGGCGAGGGCGATGAGGTCTTCGCCGCCACCATCAACCAGCAGGGCAGGCTGGTGGTGAAGGCCACCCGGGTCGGCAACGACACGGCACTCGCACAGATCGTCCACCTCGTCGAGGAAGCTCAAGCGACGAAGGCCCCGGTCCAGAAACTGGCCGACCGCGTGGCCGGGGTGTTCGTACCGGTGGTCATCGGTGTCGCCGTCGTCACCTCGCTCGCCTGGTTCATCGCGACCGGGGATTTCACCCGGGCGTTCACCACCGGCGTCGCCGTTTTGGTGATCGCCTGCCCATGCGCGCTTGGCCTGGCGACCCCAACCGCGATCATGGTCGGGAGCGGTCGGGGAGCCCGCCTCGGCGTCGTTTTCAAGGGAGCAGAAGTCTTCGAACGGTCACGTGAGGTGGATATGGTCCTGTTCGACAAGACCGGAACCCTCACC
>JANTGE010000135.1 GCA_024763085.1 Acidimicrobiia bacterium | reverse complement strand
CGCCATGCCTGCTGCGCGGCAGCCCCGAGCCGTGCACCGGCGAGATGGTCGACTTCGGCGGTGACCAGGGGAGTAGTGGCGAAGCTCGGCCGGGTCTTGCGGTACCAGTCGACGACAGGGGCATGCCATCCGTCCCGACGGTCCAGCATCGCGTAGATCACCGAGGTGTCGACGACGATCACTGGTCGCCGAAGTTCGTCTCGACGAGGTGACGGTCGATGTCGGCGGCAACGTCACCGGGTCCCTCTCCGACGCCGATGGCGGTCACCAGCGGGGGTTGTGTTTCTTCGACAGCCCGTCGCAGCGCGGCGCGGATGAGCTCGGCTTTGGACATGTGGCGTTCTGCGGCCAGTCGTGCCAGGGCACGATCCACGTCAGGGTCCAGATAGACCGTCGTCTTCTTCATGCCATATAGGGTACCACCCATACCGGTCGAGGTCTGCATGGAAGCAACGTATCGGGCTCTCGCACCCACGTCGAGGGGTCTGAAGGAAACGTGGTGGCGTCGATCGCCGTTTCGAGGTTCCCCAGGTGTCGGGCGTTACGCCCGAGACACGTCGGGACCCGACACCCTTCTGCTCGACGGGGCGGAGGGTGTCGGACGCGGCCTCTCGGCGCCGACGGAGAGACGGTTCCGGTCGGCCGGGCTACACCCGACCGTCCTCCAACCCGGACAGGTCGGGCGGCACGTCGACGGCATACTGCTGCAGCACGTCGAGCGGCACGATGGTCAGCACCGCCTCGTTGGTGGCGGCGAGTACGACCGGCGCAGCGGCGCCGTCGAGGTGGGCACGCATCCAGTTGCGGGCGGTGACACACCACCGGTCACCGGGCCGCAACCCCGGGAAACGGTACTGCGGGATCGGGGTGACCAGGTCGTTGCCGATGCGTCGCTGATGCTCGAGGAACTCTGCGGTCATCACCGCACAGATGGTGTGGCTGCCGCGGTCTTGCGGTCCGGTGGCGCAGGCGCCGTCACGAAACCAGCCGGTGAGCGGGTCGAGGCTGCAGGGTTCCAGTGGTTGGCCGAGGACGTTGCGATCGTTCACGACTCCAGTATTGCCGACCTGCCGGGTTGCGTCGGCGCCGGGCTCGGCGGGCGACGAACAGCTGGTCGCAGGACTCGTAACCGTCACCCATTCCTGCAGAGTCCAACCGCCGGTAGCTACCGTGAGGGACCGTCATGACCGAGACCGTCTTGTACCGATACCGTTGGGTCGTCCTCGGCGTGTTCGCGTTGATCAACGCCATCGTGCAGCTCAACTGGATCGTGTTCGCGCCGGTCACCGGCGACGCCGCCTCGTTCTACGGCGTCGACGAACTCCAAATCGGGCTGCTGTCCATGTCGTTCATGGTCGTATTCATCCTCCTGTCGATCCCGGCGTCGTACGTGATCGACACCTACGGAATCCGTGTCGGGATCGGGATCGGGGCGGTGCTGACCGGCGTGTTCGGGCTTACCCGGGGGCTGTTCGCCGACACGTTCACGATGGTGCTCATCTCTCAGATCGGCCTGGCAGCCGGGCAGCCGTTCATCATGAACGCGATCACGAAGGTGGGGGCCCGCTGGTTCCCGCTGCAGGAACGCGCCACCGCGGCGGCGGTGCCGTCGCTGGCGCAGTTCATCGGGATCATCGTCGCGATGGCCGCCACCCCCTATCTGGTCTCGCGCTACACGATCCCGGGGATGCTTCTCGGCTACGGGGTGGCGTCGGCCGTCGGTGCGGCGCTGACGCTCGCCCTGGTGCGGGAGCGGCCGGCGACGCCGCCGAGCCTCGTCGACACCGACGAACGGTTCCGGGTGTTCGCCGGTCTCAAACACATCTTCAAACAACGCGACATGCTGATTCTGCTGGCGTTGTTCTTCGTCGGGTTGGGCATGTTCAACGCGATCAGCACCTGGATCGAACAGATCGTCGCCCCGAGAGGATTCGGACCCGACCAGGCCGGCATCGTCGGTGCGGTGATGGTCGTCGGCGGGATCGCCGGCGCCGGGATCCTGCCGGTGCTGTCGGACCGGATGCGTCGCCGCAAACCGTTCCTCGTCCTGGCGGTGGCCGGGATGGCGCCCGGGCTGCTCGGCCTGGCGTTCGCCACCGGCTACGGGCTGCTGCTGGTGTCGAGTTTCGTGTTCGGCTTCTTCCTGATGTCGGCCTATCCGGTCGGGTTCCAGTATTCGGCCGAAGTGTCGTATCCGGCGCCCGAGTCGACCGCCCAGGGCATCATCGTGATGGCCGGCCAGCTCTCCGGGATCCTGTTCATCCTCGGCATGGATGCGTTCAAGTCGCCGACCGGGTCGATGGCCAATTCGATGCTGCTGTTCATCGGCCTGACCGTGTTGATCATCGCCGGCACCGGCTTCCTGCGGGAATCGACGATGCTGCGGGAGGTCGCCGCCGAAGCGTGAACCTGCCGCCAGGCGGTCGGGCGCTCAACGCGGCGTCAGCAGGCCAGGGCGAACCGGACGGCGTCGCAGATCGCCTGCATCCGGTCGGGGGTGAGGGTGGTGATCCGCTCTGTCAGATGGGCAGGGTCGGCGAGCAGCAGGTTGTCGGCCGAGACGGCACACTGACGCGGCAATCCGTCGCCCGGGTCGAGTTCGACTTCGGTGGGGATGCTGCGGATGTGGGTGGTTGCCGGCACGACGTGGACGCGGTGCAGGAATGGGATGGCCTCGGTCCGCGTGAGGATCACCACCGGCCGCCGCTTGGCATGCGGCGGTTCGTACCACCAGACGTCGCCTCGCCTCATGGCGCTTCGTCGAGGGCCCGGAAAGCTTCGGCCGAAGCCGCGTCTGTCAACGGTTCGAGGTTCCCCCAGTCGTCGGGCGTTCCGGCGGGGATTCGCTCGTAGCCGAGCCTCCAGCGTTCGATCTCGTCGGTGACGTCGGACAGGTAAGCGGCGACAGCTTCCCGGATGAGAGCCGACCGGGAGACGCCGCGGCGGGTGGCCTCGGCATCGAGGAGGGCGATCAGTTCGTCGCTGAGCTGCACCAGGGTCTGGGTCCGCGCCATGAGCATATGGTAGCCATATGGTAAGGCGTTCATGGTGACACCGTACGACATGGCAGGGACAGAAGCGGGCCGCCCGTCGATGGAGCAGGCGGCCCACCCCCGGTCAGGCCCGGATCTCCTGCCGCATGAACCCGACGTAGGCGAACCCGAAACACACCACGGTCAACGCCACCAGGCCGACGATCTGTGGCCACACCAGCAGGATCGACTGGCCGAGGTCGAGCTGAGACACCAACGCCAGGTCGAGCTGCTCGTAGGTGACGATCCCGACGCTGCGCACCTCCGGGTTGAGCAACGCGGCGGTCGCCTCGTCGTACAGCGTCACCGGGGAGATCCTCGAGATGGCCAGCTGCACCTCGGCGTTGCGGATGAGCTGGTCGGGCGTCGCGGTCGACGGCGCCGGTGCCAGGACGCCGGCGATGAGCTGGAACAGCAGCGACGCGAACAGCGCCAGCACGAGCCACACCGCGATGGTGGCCAGCGCCGACGTCGCTGCCCGCTGCAGCCGCACCGACGCCAACGTCGCCAGTGCCAGCCAGAACCCGACGTAGACGATCGCGACCGCCAGCCACACGATCACCCGGGCGACTTCGCCGGCGGACGGGACGATGCCGAGAGCGACGATGCCGACACCGGCGACGATCCCGACGAGTGCGGTCAGCATCAGCCCGATCACCGACAGGCCGGAGACGAACTTGCCGTTGATGACATCGTCACGGTGGATCGGCTGCGCGACCAGGCGGGGCAGCGTCCCCTGGGCTCGTTCGCCGTTGATGGCGTCGAACCCGAACGCGATGCCGAGCAGTGGCGCCAGGAACGCGATGAACGTGATGAACGAGAACGGCAGCGGGTCGGCGTTGACGGTGAACAGCCGCAGGAACAGCGCCGGCGTCCCGGACGCCTGTTCGGCCACTTTCCGGATCCCGGACGCCGCCGCATAGACAGATCCCACCGCGGCGACCGACAGGATGACCAGCAGCACCGTGAACCGGACGGACAGCAGATGATCGGCGAATTCTTTGCGGGCGATGGTCCGCCACCCGGCACGGGGGACGGCGACAGTCGAGGTGTTCATACGGCCACCTCCTGGGCGAAGTAGGCGTGGTAGATCTCGTCGAGGTCCTCGCCGATCGGCCGGAAGTGCAGCAGCGGCAGCCCGGCGGCGACGAGGCCTGCGACGATCGCCGGACCCTGGCCTGGTTCGACGGCGACCCGCCACGTGTGCGGCCGGGCCAGCGCCGTCACCGACCGCACGTCGGGGAGCCCGCCGAGGACCTGCTCCACCTGGCCGGGATCGCCGGCCACCCCGACCTCATACAGGGTGGCGCCGGACCCGACCCGGGCGGCAAGCTCCGCGGTGGTGCCTTCGGCGACCATCTTGCCGCCGACGAAGATCCCCACCCGGTCGCAAATCGACTGCATCTGGTACAGCAGATGCGACGACAGCAACACGGTGACGCCGTGGTCGTCGGCGAGGCTGCGGATGAGCGCCAGCATTTCGACGACGCCCTCCGGGTCGATGCCGATCGTCGGTTCGTCCAACACCACGATTCTGGGGTCCTTGACGAGGGTGTCGGCGATGCCGAGCCGCTGCC
>JANTGE010000134.1 GCA_024763085.1 Acidimicrobiia bacterium | reverse complement strand
GGCGACTATCAGGCCGAGCAGGTGCTGCTGCAGGCGTTGGACGATCCGGACTTGGATGTGCGGATCAGGGCGGTAGGTGCGCTGGGGAGAACCGGGACACCTGCCGGTCTGCAGGAGCTGGTTCAGGCGATGAGAGATTCGGCTTGGGAGGTGCGGGCCCAGGCGGCGAAGTCGCTGGGAGAGATCGGCGACCAGATGGCCATGCCGGTGCTTCGTCACGCGTTGCGTGACACCTCCTGGTGGGTGCGCAACAACGCTGCGGCAGCGCTGGCGGAAATCCCCGGTGGGTTGGAGGTGCTTCGAGACGCCCTCGACGACCATGACCCGTATGCGAGGGACATTGCCGCGGCCACGCTGCTGGCGGCGGGTGAAGCGAGGAAGGCGATGCGAAACGTACAGGCCGAGGATCCGCTACAACGGGAGCGTGCTCGGCAACTCATCCGCAAGCTGGCGAAGAGCGGCAAAGGCGAGTACTTCCGGCAGGCCATCCAGATGGGCGACGAAGTCGAGAGAGACGCGGTCGCGCGGGTCGTCGACCTGGAGATGTGATCGATAGCGAGGTCCCGAGATGGCCGCCGGAGGCTGGAAAACCTGTCACCGGCACCCGACGGAGGTCGCCGATCTGGCCACCAGCTATCGACGAGAGCGCCGGATCCTGACGAGGGATCGTCACGGATGTCGAAGGGCTGGCTGAGGGGCGGTGGGCCCAGCTGGATTTGAACCAGCGACCTCATCCTTATCAGGGATGCGCTCTAACCGAGCTGAGCTATGGGCCCGTGCCGGGGGAGTGTAGTAGTCGCCAAACCGAGGTGGGAATCAGCGACGGGGCCGTCTGAGGTAGAACGTGTGGCCTTCGAACGTGGTTTCGGAGAGGGCACCTTCCGCCTCGAGTTCTTCCACCACCTCCCACGACGCGCCGTCCCGCCGCAGCAACTCCTCGACCGCGGAGCGACGCATCGGATGCACGGCGGTGACGCCGAGCAGGTCGGTGCGGGCATCGCCGGTCGCCGAGAAGGTGTCGCCCTCGTAGCCGATCAGGAGTTCGGTCGGGAGGTGGCGTTGGAAGATCTGAAATGACCGAACGATGGACTGCTCGTCAGGCGGGTGAACATTTGGCAGTGCCGTCGGTCGGGTCGGGATCGACACATAGGCGATGTCCACGTCGAGGTCTGCGACGAATCGGGCGGTCGCTTCGACCTGGTCCGGAGCTTCGTTGATGCCGGCGACGAGCATGGTCTCGGTCGCGGTGGTTCCCGGGAAACGGAACGACCGGATGCCGTCGAGCACCTGCTCCAACTCCAAATGTGGGCTCGGTCGGTTGAGGCGCCGCCAGGTGGCTTCGTCGACGGTGTCGACCTTCATACTCACCCAGTCTGCCTGGGCGACTTCGGCGCGCACGTCGGGCATCCAAAACAGTGTGGCGTTGGAGATCACCGCGATGGGGATACCAAGGGGCCGCAGAAGTCGGATCTCTTCACCAAGGTTGCTGTCGAGTGTCGGCTCGCCGTCTGGGACAAAGGTCAGATAGTCGATCTGTTCCCCGCGACCGAGGATCTGTTCGACGTGGGTAGCGACCGCAGCGGTGAGGTCGGCCGGATCGTAGAAAGGTCGTCGCGTGACCGGCCTGGCGGTGGTCGGACCGACCTGACAGTAGACGCAGGCATAGGTGCACTCCTTCGGCGGGATGTTGTTGATACCGAGGCTTCGGCCGAGACGTCGGGAAGGAACCGGTCCGAAGGCGAGGGTGTCGAGGTCCGGAAGCTTCACTGATCCTCAATCTATCAGCCCCGGTAGGGTGGCTGGATGCGGGAGATGTGGAATGAACGCTATCGGGCGAAGGAGCTGATCTGGACGGCGGAGCCGAACCGGTTCCTCGTCGAGCAAACGCAGAACATGGAACCGGGCCGCGCCCTGGACCTCGGCTGTGGGGAAGGTCGCAACGCCGTCTGGCTAGCCGAACAAGGTTGGCAGGTGACGGCGGTGGACTTCTCCGACGTGGCTATAGAAAAGGGCCGCAAGATCGCTGAAGCTCGCGGCGTCGACGTCGACTGGGTCGTTGCCGACATCACCGGCTATGAGCCGGAGGCTCACGGCTTTGACCTGGTGCTCGTCGCCTATGTGCACCTGCCACCTGAGGACATGGAGAGGGTGTGGCGGCATGCTTCCTCTGCGGTGAGGCCGGGCGGGACGCTGCTCGTGATCGGCCACCACAGTCAGAACCTCGAACGCGGGGTAGGCGGCCCGCAGCATCCGGCCGTGCTGTACACCGAAGACGATGTGGTGCCACACCTCGAAGGGTTCGTTGTCGAGAGGGCGGAGGCGGTGCAGCGGCCGGTAGAGCGAGATGGGGAAATCCGCCAAGCGATCGACGTGCTGGTACGTGCAAGGCGTCCCCTCTCTGCCTGACGTTTACAATGTCTGCAACGGGGATGTAGCTCAGTTGGAAGAGCACCTGCTTTGCAAGCAGGGGGTCGGCGGTTCGAGTCCGCTCATCTCCACGAGGAGGTACCCGTGGATCGTCCCGTGATCGTCGACGCAGTAAGAACCCCCACAGGTAGGCGAGGCGGCATTCTCGCCGATTGGCATGCCGTTGACCTGGCGGCCCACGTACTCGAAGCGCTCATCGCCCGCACCGGTATCGATCCTATCGACGTCGACGACGTGATCATGGGCTGCGTTTCTCAGGTTGGAGAGCAGGGGTTCAACATCGGACGGAATGCGTTGCTCGCCGCCGGATTCCCCGAGACCGTCCCCGGGGTCACGATCGACCGCCAGTGCGGCTCGAGCCAGCAGGCCGCCCACTTCGCGGCGCAGGGTGTCATGGCAGGCGTGTACGACATGGTGATCGCGGCGGGGGTCGAGTCCATGACCCGGGTGCCAATGGGGGTGACTGCCGAAGGCCCCGGGCGCCCATTCGGGCCCAAGGTGAGTCACCGTTATGACCTGGTACCTCAGGGGATTTCGGCAGAGATGATCGCTGAGAAGTGGTCGCTCTCCCGGGAGGATCTGGATCGAATCTCCCTCGACTCCCACCTCCGCGCAGCGGCTGCCACCGACGCCGGGAGGTTCGCCGACGAGATCGCTCCGATTCCAGGGCCGGATGGTGAGCCTGTTGCCGTCGACGAAGGGATCAGAAGGGACACGTCGATGGAGAAGCTCGCGTCGCTGCGCCCGGCCTTTGTTCCTGATGGCAAGGTCACGGCCGGGAACTCGTCACAGATCTCCGACGGTGCGGCCGCGTTGCTCATCATGAGCGAGTCCAGGGCAGAGAAGCTGGGACTTGAGCCGCTGGCGGCGTTCGTCGATTTCGCCGTCGTGGGTGTGGACCCGGTCACCATGCTGACAGGGCCGATTCCGGCCACGCAGAAGGTACTCCGTCGTGCGAGTTTGTCGCTCGACGACATCGATCGGTTCGAGATCAACGAAGCCTTCGCGTCGGTGATCGGCGCCTGGTTGATCGAAATGGGAGGAGACCGGGACGCTCTCTGGGAGCGAACCAATGTGAACGGTGGGGCGATCGCCCTTGGCCACCCGCTCGGCTGTTCTGGGGCGAAGCTGATGACCACCCTGGTGCATGAACTGCACCGCTCGGGGAGTCGCTACGGGTTGCAGGCGATGTGCGAGGGCGGCGGCATGGCGAACGCGACGATCCTCGAGAAGCTCTAGGAACCTCCTCCAGGTAGCTCGTACTCAGTACCCAGTACCCAGTTCCTGGTATCCGGTCGGGAACCGACCGGCTTTCCACAGCCTGTGGACGAATCTGGGGAGAACTACAGCTGTGTAATTCAGCGGTAGTTGGTGGTCATCAGGAAGCCGCCGGCCAGGGCGAGGAGACCAACCCACAGGCCCCAGGGGGCAAACGTGTTGGGAAACACGTAGTTGAGAACGACGATGAGCACCCCGACCACCATGAGGCCGAACATGGTGACCACGTACCACATGGGCGACGGCGGCTTCTTCTTCGGCGCCGGACGGGCAGGACCGGGATGCGCCTGTCGCTTCTTCTTTCGTGTCTTCGACTTGGGCATGCGGACAGGGTAGCCGGTCAGGCAGGGGTGAGGCCATCCGACTGGTCGGTGAGGAGACCATCAGCGACAAGGCCCGACGCCGCGGTGGCGACCCGATCCGGGGCGGCATCGAGCCGTTCGGCGAGTTGGGTGACGGTCAGGCCAGGGGTGTCCAGGACGGCTCGTAGGACAGCCCCGCGCATCTGGCGATGCGAACCCTCAAACTTGCCCTGAGGTGGCGGAGGCACGTAGACGGTCGGGTCGGAACACCATCGGGCGACCGGACAGTCGTCACAGGCCGGGGTGGGACGACAGCAGGTGGCTCCCAATTCCATCATGGCCTGGTTCCAGTCGGCAGCGTCCTGTGAGCGGAGCAGTCGGGCGGCTGCGTCGGCAAGGGAGCGTCCGTGCAGTGGTGATCCAAACCAGCGGCTGAGTACCCGCTTGACGTTGGTGTCGACGGCCGCGACGGGCCGACCGAACGCGAAGCAGGCAACGGCTGCCGCCGTATAGGGGCCTATACCCGGCAGCGCACGCAGTCCTTCGACGCTGGACGGCCAGCCGTGGGCCGTGATCAGCCGTGCCGCCTCATGGAGACGTCGAGCCCTGCGGTTGTATCCGAGACCGGACCACACCTGGAGCAGTTCGGCGAGGGGAGCCGCGGCGGCCGCCTCCACGGTCGGAAACCGTTCGAGGAAGCGTTCGTAGGGAGCCACGACCCGGGACGCCTGCGTCTGCTGCAACATGACTTCGGACACGAGGAC
>JANTGE010000133.1 GCA_024763085.1 Acidimicrobiia bacterium | reverse complement strand
TGTCGGTCACGAGGCCGAGCCTATCGTGCACACCTAGCAAGAGGGACCCGATACGGCCTCCGGTCGACCCATCGGCACTAGCATCGCCACGCACAGTGGGGGCTATGCTCCCGAGCTGCCGCCGGGGCCCGAGTATCTGTCAGAAAGCCACGCACATCATGATCGAACGACTCAAGGCAGCTTGGCGATGGCTCATGAACCCGAGCGGAACCCTCACGAATCGCACCCTCAACGCCGGCGTGTGGGCGTTCGCACTCACCATGACCATTCGGGGTCTCCGCACCGTCCGAGTCATCGTTCTTGCCCGGCTCCTGGCACCCGAAGACTTCGGCTTGATGGGCATCGCGCTCCTCACCTTGGGGTTCCTCGCCACCTTCACCACCACAGGATTCGACCAGGCCTTGATTCAACGGGAAGGCGACATCAAGGGCCATCTCGACGCCGCGTGGACCGTCGCCATCGCCCGTGGACTCCTGATCGGCGCCGCCGTCGTTCTCGGCGCGCCGCTCGTAGCCGGCTTCTTCCACACTCCAGAGGCAACCGGGATTCTCCGTGTCATGGGACTGAGCATGGTCGTCAGTGGGTTCAAGAACGTCGGAGTGGTGTTCTTCGACAAAGACTTGCAGTTTCGACAGCGATTCATTTACCGCTCGATACCCCATGTGATCGATCTGATCGTGGCCGTCGTTGCCGCCCTGCTCCTGCGGAACGTGTGGGCGCTCGTGTTCGGCGTGCTGGCCAGGGAGATTTCCACGACGATCGCTTCATATATCGCCCATCCGTACCGCCCGCGAATCTCGTTCGATCGGGAGAAGATTGTCGACCTGCTCAAGTTCGGCGTCTGGGTCTTCGGATCGGCGGTCCTGTCCTACTTCAGTGCAAACCTGGACGACATCGTCGTGGGCCGCGTGTTGGATGCGACGATGCTGGGCTTCTACACGACCGCCTACACACTCTCATCTTTCACGAGCCAGCAACTCACCGGTGTGATCACTGAGGTAGCTTTCCCCGCATTCTCGAAGCTGCAGTCCGAGCGCGTCCGTCTTCGCAACGCGTACCTCCGGGTCCTTCGGTGGGTAGCGGTATTGGCATTCCCGGTTGCCTTCGGCCTCTGGTTCATCGGCCCAGAGCTGGTCGAGACCCTGATGGGCGCCAAGTGGCTGCCGCTGATACCGGCGTTCAATGTCCTATTGCTCTGGGGGCTGCTGCGGTCCGTGGGATCAACGACCGGTCCCCTCCTGTTCGCCGCCGGCAGACCCGACATCAACACGAAGGTCCACCTGGTCACGGTCCTCCTCCTTGCTGCGGCGATCTATCCGTTCACCACCAGATGGGGAATCGTGGGTGCTGCCTGGGCAACGATCGTCGCCGGCCTCCTCCCGGTCCTCTACCTGCTCTATCTGACCGGCCGATTCCTGGAAACCCCCAAATGGTCGATCGTCCGGACCCTTGGGATTCCGGCGGCTGCTTCGGCAGCCATGATCGGGCTCCTCATTGCAGCCAGGGCCGTCATCGGAGAACCCACAGGCTTCTGGGTGCTCCTCTGGGCTCCTCTCCTGGGCGGGTTTGCCTACCTGGGTTTGCTGGCAGCAGCGAGACGGTTCGTGGGCTATGGCGTACGCTTCTAGAACGATGACGACACGAGGTGGGCACCGTTGACTGCACGAGGGGTGTCCATCGGCATGCCTGTTTTCAACGGTGCCGGCTTCATCGCTGAAGCGATCGAGTCGCTCCTCGCCCAGAGTTTCGAGGACTTCGAGTTGATCATCTCGGACAACGCTTCGACCGACGAGACCGAGGACATCTGCAAGCGCTATGCGGCTGCTGATTCGAGAGTGCGGTATGTCCGACAGACCAGCAATCTGGGAGCTGCAGCCAACCACAACTTCGTCGTGCACGAGTCCAAAGCGCCACTGTTCCGGTGGGCCGCACACGATGATCTTGCACGGCCATCCCTCCTTGAGCGATGTGTCGAAACGCTGGAGGAGAACCCTCGAGCGGTGCTCGCCTATCCGAAGTCGACCGTGTTGACAGACTCTGGGGAAGAGCCCTATGACGACGGCCTCGACATGGCGATGAGCGATCCAGCGGAACGCCTCTTTGAACTTGTATCCAAGATCGTTCTCTGCAACCCGGTCTATGGAGTCATACGGACGGACATCCTGCGTCGAACGCGCCTGATCGGGCCCTTTCCCAGCTCCGATGAAGTGCTGCTTGCCGAACTCGCTCTCATGGGTCCGTTCGTGGAGGTCCCCGAGTACCTGTTCGTTCGAAGGCTTCACGACGGGCGGTCGACGGCGGCCCACCGCAGTCCGGAGGCTCTCAGCACTTGGTTCGATCCGGCACGCAAACCCCAACCGCTCCATCGCACACGAGTGTTCGGAGAAGAAATGCGTGCGGTCATCTGCTCGACGCTCCCGGTCTGGGACAGGGCCAGATGCGCAGCCGGGTTGGCGCGAGGCTATCTGCCGCGGTGGTGGCGGGTCATGGCGAGAGAGGTCCAACATTGGGTGCTCCCATGAGAGTCTGCCTCTTCGACGACGTGGTCGGGGGTCACCATGGACCGTTTGTCACCGGCCTGGCACGAGCCGCAGCCGACGCCGGCCATGCCGTGTACGTGGCAACCCCGGAGCGCGCCGACATCCCCGGCTTGCCATCCGGACAGTGGCTACAGGTTCCGGCGACGACCCACCGCGAGGTGCTGAAGGGACGCCGTACGACCCAGAGCGTCATCCGTTGGGCGACCGAGGCGGGTTCCGATGTCATTCTGGATCTCTATCTCGACAAGACCATCTGGACTTGGAAGCCGAAGGCCGATACACCTCCCACGGTCCACGTTCTCCATCACGCCCATCACTACCTCCCCGGCGGCAACTCGATCCGCACAGGCCTTGCCCGGAACCGGCTGCGTACCTGGATCGACAGAGGCGACCGAGTTGCGGTACATACTCCGTCGGCTGCCGAGATCCTCTCCAGGTTTCTTCCAGCGGAGAGCATCGTCGTAGCCGGATACCCGGCCCGACCTCCTGCGGCAGTCGCTCCACGCGCCACCCATGTCTCGGGTCCGCCGAGACTGCTTTTCGTGGGCCAGGCACGCCGCGAGAAAGGAGCTCACGTGTTCCTCGACGCTCTCTGTCGGCTGACGTCTCCGGTAACGGTGACTGTGGCCGGCCCGCAGACCCAAGCACAGCGTCGAGAGCTCGAAGCCGTCGCACTCCCCTGCCCGGTGACATGGGTCGACAAGCACCTGGACACGTCCGAACTGCAGGACCAATTCGCTGCAGCCGACCTGGTCATCCTCCCCTATCTCAACGATTTCGCAGCCCACGGCGGAGCCTCAGGAGTGCTGATCGACACCCTCGCCAACGGGCGGCCGATGGTGACGACAGATGCCCTCGCCGATCAGCTACCAGAAGGCTACGGTGGCGCCGTGGTTGTACCGGCCGGCGACGCAGAGGCACTCGCAGCCGGCATCGAGCGTGCCCTGACCACACTGTCAGACATGCAGAGTTCAGCGCTGGCCGAGGGACTGGAATTCGTTCACGCCCATCACTCGTTCGCGTCGTATCTAGCCGACCTGCTCGGCCATGACTGACTCACCTGGCACCCATGATGCGGGTGAGCGCCCGGCCATCGTCGTCGTTGCCTACAACCGCCCTCACTCGCTGCAGCGGCTGCTCAGCAGCCTCTCTCGCCTGCGTATCCCCGAGGGAGGACCGGTATCTCTGATCATCGGAATAGACGACGCCTTCGCCCCCACCGTCCGTGTGGCTGAAGCGTTCACCTGGTCTCACGGGCCGAAACAGATCCTCCAACGCCCCGACCGGCTCGGGCTGCGGAAGCATATCCTCAGATGCGGCGACCTCAGCAAGGAGTACGGGAGCGTCGTCGTCCTCGAAGACGACCTCTACGTCTCCCCGGACATGTACCGCTTCGCGGAGGCCGCGCTCCGCGTGTACCGGGACGAAGAACAAGTCGCCGGCATTTCCCTCTATGCCTATCGCCTCGACGAGCTACAGCGGCTGCGTTTCCTGCCACTCGATGACGGCGCCGACACGTTCTTCATGCAGTTCCCATCGTCTTGGGGCCAGCTGTGGACCGCCCGGCAGTGGATCGACTTCAGGACCTGGGACATGGAGACGGGTCCAGTCTCTGAGACGCTGTTGCCGACACCGGCGGCCCGGTGGAATGCCGAAACCTCCTGGAAGCGTCGTTTCCTCGAGTATCTCATCGACACAGACCGGTACTTCGTCTTCCCTCGCCACTCGCTGACCACCAACTGTGGAGATGCCGGTCAGCACTTCCGCAGCACGATCATCGATCTCACCGCCCCTCTGTCACTCGGCCCCCGCGAATGGACCTTCGCCACCCTTGAAGACGACGCCGTCATCTACGATGCGTGGTTCGAACCGTTGCCCGACACCATCCGACTCTTCTGGCCGGAAGCAATCCCTGTCGACGTCACCATCGATTTCCGTGGGCAAAAGGCAGCGAACCGGGTGACCACCGCACACCTGGTCTCGAGTCGACCATCGACAAACCCGAGCGCGACGTTCCCGTTCCTGCTCCAGCCCGAGGCGCTCAACCTCCAGCTTCCTGGAGAAGGACGATTCTTCTCACTGGGCCCCTCGGAATCCTTCGGACCTCTCGGTGCGAGCAGACTCCGGCACCTCACAGAGGCGCTCAACGGTGAAGTAGGAGGGAGAACGGCGGCAGGCCTGCTCTTCGACAAGGCGCGACGACGGCTTCTAGGCGATCGTCGCGATTGGCGGCTTGGTGATTGATTCGGTGTCTATTTCCAGGTGCTGTTGGGGTCTTGGCCGGTGGCTTGCCATTGGGCGACGGTGAGGATGTCGC
>JANTGE010000132.1 GCA_024763085.1 Acidimicrobiia bacterium | reverse complement strand
ATGAGGTACGCGGAGGTGGTCAAGAGCCCGATGCTGGAAGCAATGGTGGCGAACCCGGCCGCACCGGATGCGGCCAGGCGCCCCTTGAACGGGGTCGTCAACCCAAGGACCCGCCGCCAGATCATCGAGGGCGCCCTTGCTCGACGACCCGGCCTCCATCGAGATGAACCACCCAGTCTGCGTCGGCGGCGAGGATCGGCCGGTGGACGATCGTGACCATGGTGCGTCCGTCGGCGACCGCGTCGAGCGCCGCCCGGATCTCCTCCTGTGTATCGAGGTCGAGGTTGGCCGTTGGCTCATCGGCGATGAGCAACGGCGCATTCCGCACGAACGCTCTGGCCAGACCGATGCGGCGTCGCTGGCCGGCCGACAGGCGAACGCCCCGCTCGCCGATCTCGGTGTCGAGTCCGGCAGGGAGCGCCTCGGCGAAGGCGGTGACCCCGGCGAGGCGTGCAGCGGTCTCGACCCGTCTGCTGTCTGCCGTGGCATCACCGAAGCGAATGTTGTCTCGGATCGTGCCGGCGAACAGGTAGGGGCTTTGCGGAATCCACGCGATCCGCTCACGCCACCGGTCGGGGTCGATCTCCGACAGGGCGACGCCACCCGACAGGACCGCGCCAGAGTCCGGGGTCGCGAAGCCGAGGAGGAGGGCGACCACGGTGCTCTTGCCGGATCCGCTCGGGCCGACGAGGGCGACCCTCGTCCCGGGTTCGATCGTGAACGACACGTCGACGAGGGCCGGCTCGTCCCTTCCCGGGTACGTGAACGTCACGTGCTCAAAAGCGATCGGTGACGTCGCCGGCTCGGGCGGCGGGTGCGTCCCGACCGGCGGCTCCGGGGTGTCGACGATCGCGAAGATCGACCGGGCGGCCTCCAGCCCTTCCTTGGCGGCATGGAACTCGGTGCCGACCCGCCGCAGTGGCAGGTACACCTCCGGGGCAAGGATGAGAATCCCGAAGCCGGCTTCGAACCCGAGCGTCCCATCGATGAGTCGCAACCCGATGGCCACTGCTACGAGCGCGGTGCTGATCGCCGCCACCAGTTCCAAAACGAGTGCCGACAGAAACGCTACCCGCAACGTGCCCATCGTCTCGGCCCGGTAGCGGTCGGACACGTCACGGATGACCTGGAGCTGCGCCCTGGCCCGGCCGAACACCTTCAAGGTGACGACGCCTTCGAGAATGTCGAGGAAGTGGCCGGAAAGCCGCTGCAGCGTCCGCCAGCGGCGGGTGGTGCGCCGGTCGGCCAGGGTGCCGATGAGCGCCATGAACACCGGGATGAGCGGTACCGTGACGACGAAGATCACCGCCGACAGCCAGTCGAGACGCACCACCCAGGCGACGATCGCGAGCGGTATCAGCGCCCCGAGCGCCAACTGGGGCAGGTACCGGGCGAAGTAGGGGTCGAGCGCGTCGATCCCATGCCCGGCGGTGGCCGCCAGCGATCCCGGCGACAGGTGGCCCAACCGCACCGGACCGAGATCGAGCAGTTTGACGGCGAACCTGCGCCTGAGGTCGGCTTTGACATCGCCGGCGGTTCGTTGAGCGAACACTTCCCGCAGCCAGGCGAACACGGCTCGAAGCAGAACGGCCACGGCGAATCCGCCGAGCAGTCCCAGAACCGACTGAAGGGGAGCACCTTCGAGGAATACCCGGGCCACGACCCGGGCGAGCAGGGCCGCTTGGGCGACGACCGCTAGCGCCGACGCCAAACCCATGCCGACCGTCAGATACAGGTACGGCCGGGTCGTCCGGCCGTACCTGAAGAGCCTCCGATCAACCGGCGCCGGGCCTCCGGCACCGGTGATCGTGTCAGTGCTCTGCCGCTGCGAGGTCGTCACGTCCTATCCGCTTCCTGAACACCCAGTAGGTCCACCCCTGGTACAGAAGCACGATAGGCGTGAAGATGATCGCCACGATCGTCATCACCTTGAGCGTCAACGGCGACGCCGACGCGTTGAACACAGTGAGATTGTTTGCCGGGTCGATACTCGACGGCATCACGTTCGGATACAACGCCGTGAAGAGGTTCACCACGATCAACGCAATCGTCAGTCCTGTCGACGCGAAGGCCCAGCCTTCATGACCCTGCTTGACCAGCCACGGAACAACGCCAAGCAGCACCAGGGCGAGGATCGGGACGATGCCCGGGACAACCTTTCCGCTGCCGGAGGCGATGGCGGTCCAGATCAAGAACGCCAGGGTGAGTACCAGCGACGTCCAAGCCAGCGGTCTGGCCAGGTCACGGGCCTGCTCCCGAACCTCGCCGGTCGTCTTCAACGACAGGAACACCGCCCCGTGCAGCGTAAACAGGGCCAGCGACGTCAGTCCGCCGAGCAGCGCATACGGGTTGAGCAGGTTCCAGAAGCCACCGACGTACTCGTAAGTGGCGTCGATGGGGACGCCCCGCAGAATGTTGGCGAAGCCGACGCCCCACAGCAGCGCCGGCAGGAAACTGCCGACGAAGATCGCCCAGTCCCACCCGTTACGCCACTCGGGCCGCTTGTCCTTGCTGCGGTACTCGAACGCCACACCACGCACGATCAACGCGACGAGGATGAGGAACAGCGGCAGGTAGAAACCGCTGAACAGCGTCGCATACCATTCGGGAAACGCCGCGAAGGTCGCTCCCCCGGCGACGAGCAACCACACTTCGTTGCCATCCCAAACCGGTCCGATCGTGTTGATCATGACCCGCCGGTCGACGTCGTCTTTGCCGATGACAGGCAGCAGGATGCCCACCCCGAAATCGAATCCTTCGAGGAAGAAGTAGCCGATCCAGAGCACGGCGATCAAGGCGAACCACAACGTGTTGAGATTCCAGATTCCTTGTTCCATGATCGCCTCCTAGTACGCCATCGTCGGGACGGTTTCGGCTGCCTCGTCCGGACCCTGTTTCGCGAACCGGGCCATCAGCCCGACCTCGATGACGGCGAGCACGCCGTAGAGGAGCGTCAGCCCGATCATGCTGGTCCACACCAGCCCGGGTCCGACCGTCGGTGAGGCCGAATCGGCAGTCTTCAACACCCCATATACGGCCCAGGGCTGCCGTGCCATCTCGGTGAAGATCCAGCCGAGGCTGTTGGCTACCAGCGGAAAGCCGATGCCCCACAGGGCCAGTTTGAGGAACCAGCGCTTCTCGGTCAGCCGGTCCTTGGCGGCCAGATACAGGCCGTAGAGGGCCATGGCGATCATGAGGAACCCGAGGCCGACCATCAACCGGAACGACCAGTAGGAGATGAACACGTTGGGGATGTAGTTCCCAGGTCCGTAGGTCGCTTCGAGCTCCGCCTGAAGGTCCTTCATGCCCTTCACCTCGGAGGTGAGGTCGTTGTGGGCGAGCAGGCTCAACGCCCGGGGAACCGTGATGTTGAACGAGTTCCGGCTGTTCTCGACGTCGCCGATGGCGAACAGGGAGAATCCGGCCGGGGCCTCCGTCTCCCACAGTGCCTCCGCCGCGGCCATTTTCATCGGCTGATCCTCGACCATGACCTGCCCTTGCACGTGTCCGGTGAAGGCGACGCCAAGCGAGCCGATGAGCAGCGCAACGGCGGCGAACTTCGTCGACGTGACGAAGAACTCATGGTCGTGCTCGCGCATGAGATGCCAGGCGGAGACTCCCAAGATCAACGCCGCCGCCGTTGCCAAGGAGGCCAAGAGCACGTGCGGGAAAGCGATCCACACTGCGTGGTTCCCGACGAGTTCGGCGAAGCTGGTGAGCTCGGCCCTTCCGGTCTCAGGGTTGAACGCATAGCCGACCGGGTTCTGCATCCACGCGTTGGCGGTGAGGATCCAGAATGCCGACAGCATCGTGCCGATCGAAACCAGCCACATGGTGGCGGCATGGAGCTTCGGGGAGAGTTTGTCCCATCCGAAGATCCACAGGCCGAGGAACGTCGACTCGAGGAAGAACGCCAACAGGCCTTCGATGGCCAGCGGCGCGCCGAAGATGTCGCCGACGAACCTCGAATACGACGACCAGTTCATGCCGAACTGGAACTCCTGCACGATGCCGGTGGCCACACCGAGGGCGAAGTTGATGAGGAAGAGCTTTCCCCAGAACTTCGTCATGCGCAGGTAGAGGGGCTTCTTCGTGCGTACGTACGCCGTCTCCAAGATGGCAAGCAGGAATGCCATGCCGATGGTGATAGGTACGAAGAAGAAGTGGTACACGGTGACGATGCCGAACTGCCACCGCGCCAAGGTGACTGCTCCCATAATGTTCCCCTTCGCTTGTATGCACCGCACATGCTACTGACTGATATACGCCGGCCGCCAGCCGCCTCGCATTCTGTCAAGGCTCCCCGCGTCCGGTCCCGCCGGCATTGACCGGGATCGCACCTGCCGCGTCTCGTCAATGCAGGCATAGCCCTCCTCGGGAGAGCATTGACGAGGGCTCGAGAGCACTAACGTCGCCCCATGGCTTCGATCCCAGAGGCGCTGATACCGAGCTTCGTCACCGCCGGCTGGGCAACGCCGGACGGCACCCCAACCGCGGCGGCCGAACGCCACATCGACAGCGTATGGCGCGGCCCCGAACCCGAAGCTTCCTTCGAGCGCCTCGCCCAGACACTCGAAGTCCTCCCAGATCTCTCTCCCGACGATGACGCCGCCGACCGGCTGGTCGCCGTCTGCTCGCACTCCCGGGCCTTGACGACGTGGATTCGAGCCAACCCGTCATGGCTCACCGAGGCACCGCCGGCCAAACCGTCGCTCGTCGGAGATCCCCTGCGGGGGTTGCGGCGGTTTGTGCAGCGGCGTCTGTTGGCTACGGCGGTGCGGGACCTGTTGGGGTTCGCCGACATGCCGACGGTCGGTGCCGAACTGTCGGCCACTGCCGACGCCGCCGCCGAAGCCGCCCTCACCG
>JANTGE010000131.1 GCA_024763085.1 Acidimicrobiia bacterium | reverse complement strand
GCCACGACCGAACCGAAAGCGGACAGGGGATCGCAGGCCCAGGCCGCCTCGAAGGCCTCCACTGCCGAGTCGCCGGCCGCCACCCCGGCAGGGTTGGCGTGCTTGACGACGACGGCGGCCGGCTCATCGAACTCCCAGGCCAGCCGCCAGGCTGCCTCACCGTCAACGAGGTTGTTGTACGACAGCTCAGGCCCCTGCAAGTGACGGGCCGACGACCACCAGGCCTCGCCGCCTGCTTCCAGGTAGGCACCGCCCGGCTGATGGGGGTTTTCGCCATAGCGGAGCTGCAGCTTGCGGCGCAGCGGCACCACCAACCGTTCAGGCATCACCCCCGGTTCGAGGTAGCCCACGATGGCGGCGTCGTAGGCAGCGGTGTGGAAGAACGCCTCCCGGGCGAGGTCGCGGCGGAGGTCCGAGTCGAGCCCTCCTTGCTCGAGGGCGTCGAGGATGGTGTCGTAGCGGTCGGGAGACGTGACGACCCCGACCCAGCGGTGGTTCTTGGCGGCGGCGCGAATGAGTGACGGACCTCCGATGTCGATGTGCTCGATGGCTTCGGCTTCGGTTACGTCCGGCTTGGAGATGGTTTCCCGGAATGGATACAGGTTGACGACAACCAGCTGGAACGGGGCGGCGTCGAGCCGCTGAAGGTCGGCCCGATGGGTCAGCGAGTCGAGATCGGCAAGGATGCCGGCGAACACCTTCGGGTGGAGGGTCTTGACCCGGCCGCCGAGCAGATCGCCGACACCGGTCACCTCCGAAACCTCGACGACGGGCACCCCGGCGTCGGCCAGTGTCCGAGCGGTGCCGCCGCTGGCGACGATCTCGACGCCGAACCCGGCGAGGGCCGCGGCGAAGGGCACCAGACCGGTCTTGTCGGAGACGGAGATGAAGGCGCGCCGGACGGCGATGCGGTCACTCAACGGCCCCTCCTGACGCTCATCTGGCCCTCTCGTCGGACATCCCGCATTGTAGGTACCCCGGAACGGCGGCCATCCAAGCCCACTCCGGGACCCTACGCGCCGCGAAATGCCGACGCCGACAGCCAGGAAGAGCAAAGGTTGAGACCCCGCCAGGCGGCACCTGACGTGACTTACCCAGGCGTCTCCTCGTCGAGCGGAACCGGCTGCATCAGGTGCGTCTCGATCCGGTCGAGCAGCTTGGCCGGTTCCGGGTCGATCGCCTTCCGTTCGGCCGACTCGTAATAGCGCTTCGCCAGCTCGTCGATGGGCTGGTCGGCGCCGATGATCCACACGAACCGGTTCTCCTCCGGGATCGTCCAGGCGCCGACGACGTCGAACCCGACGGCGCGTCGTGCGGCAACCACCTGGGGAAAGATGCCGAGGAACTCGTCCATCCTGCCAGGGGCCACGTCATAGATACGGAGCTGATACTGCATCGCTTCTCCATCCTTCGAGAAGTGTGTCGAGAAGTCCAGTATCGCCGATCTACCGACTCGGATCTTCTTTCGGGAGCGTAAGCCGGAACACCGTCGTGTCGCCGTTCCGCAGGTAGCGAAGGTCGCCACCCATGAGCCGGGCCAGTTTCCGAGCGACCGACAGACCGAGTCCGACCGATCCCGGCTGACCTGTCGAGTCGTGGGCGCGTTCGTAGGCTTCGAAGATGGCGTCTTGACGGTCCTCTGGCACTCCGGCGCCGTTGTCACACACGTCGATGTCGACGGAGTAGTCCCGGTTGTGGACTCGAAGCCACACCCGATCGCCACCGTATCTCGCTGCGTTGGTCAGCAGGTTGCGCACGATCTGACGCAAGCGAAGCGGGTCGGCGAACACCGTGACCCCATTGAGGTTGGGGGGCAACTCGGCAGGAACCGACCCTTGCATCGCCATCTTCACCTCGTCGGCGACCCGAATCAGGTCACACTTGAACGTAAGCGTCCCCATGTCGGCCCTGGCACCGACGAGCAGATCCTCGATGATGTGGGCAAGTTCGGAGCTCTGCGACGCGATGAGGCCCATGATCTCCGTCTGTTCCTCCGGGGTGAATGCGTCGGGATTGGCCATCATCTCGCCGGACAGCCCGACGATGGCTGTGAGGGGTGTCCGCAGCTCGTGACTCACCGAGGCGACGAACTGATCCTTCGACTTCACTTCGGCCTCGAGACGCTCCTTGAGCCTCGTCACCTCCTGGAGCGAGTCCTCGAGGCGTCCGTTCTCCAGCGACACGGCAAGCTGATCGGCCAGGGCCGACAGCAGCTTGACGTCTTCCTCGTCGAAGTGGCTGACGTCACCCATTCGATTGGCCGCGAGGATGACTCCGGCCGGTCCGTCGCTGCCTCGAACCCGGGCGACAACCACCTCTTCGGCCGCGACTCCACGAAATGTGGTCGCGTCGGCAGCCACCTCATCGACGAGCAGATCGGTGCCGGTTTCCAGCGCCCGATCCCACAGCGGAGCCCCGGCCAGATAGACGGTCTGCATCGTCCGTCGCTGCTCGCCGGGGCCGACCCGGGTCGAGTATCCGATCTGACGGCTCTGGTCGACGAACAGCACGACTTCTGCGAACTCGGCTTCGAGCATCTTCGCCGCATGGAACGCTGCGATTTCGACTGCCTTGTCGATCAACGGCGCCTGATGCAGTTCGCGGGTCGCTTCGTACATCGCTTCGAGACGTTTCCGCTCGATCCGCTGCATCGCGACGGCGCGGTACCCCAAATACACGACGGCCGGCGGAACGAGGCCGAGCCAGGCGGCTTGCGGCGCGGACCACAGCACGAACACGGCGATGAGGCCGAGTGCGGTGTTGATACTGCCGGCCACCACGCTGAGCTGGATGACCTCGATGGACTGTCTCCGGTCGAGTTTCCCTCCGGTGAGGTGGATGACGACGTTGATGAGCAGGTCAGCAACCAGGAGCGTCGCCCACACAGCGGCGATCGTCGCGATCCAGCCTGCAGGGCCGAGTGGGTCGCCGAGCCGGACGAGACCGTTGAAGATGAGGAGGGCCAGGGCGGCGACGAGGGTGAATTGCGACAGGTTGAACGCGACCTTCACCGGCGATTGTCGCCGGGTGATGATGAGGGCGGCTGCGTTGCCGATGAGTTGACCGATGATCAGCTCGATAGGGCTGGAGAGGAACAGCCCGAGCACGAGCGGAATCTCACTCATCGAGAAGGAGTGAGCATTCTGCCGGAACCGAAGGTGGACGACGGTCACCTCACCGAGATAGAAGAGCGGCGCGAGCGCCCACCATGCCAGATGGGAAGGGGCACCGAGCGGTTCGACCCGAACCGCGAACCATGAGGCGGCGGCTGCAGCGGCAGCGATCGCGGCGGTCAGTCGCCACACCACGAGAGGTCCGATCCGCTCCTCTAGTCGGTCACGCCACGATGTGGCCACAGACCCGGTTGTCGCTTCCACCGTCTGGCTTTCTCTGGTCTCCTCCGAGACGGGTGTGCCCATCCTGACAGGCACACCCACCTCAGTTCTTTTCGGAAGCGCAACCATGATTCTTGAATCGCTTGCTCGTGCTACTCCCAGCTCAACCCGGCTTCGGCCGGCTGGTTGCTGCTGGACCACGAGGCGCCACTCCACGAGCTGCCGGACCAGGACACCCCGGACCACGAGCTACCGGACCAGGACACCCCGGACCACGAATTCCCGGACCACGACACGCCACTCCAGGACACCCCGGACCATGACACGCCACTCCAGGACACCCCGGACCACGAGTTCCCGGACCACGAATTCCCGGACCACGAGTTCCCGGACCACGAGTTCCCGTTCCACTCGCCGCCGGACCATGACACCCCGTTCGCACTGAGCTTGGCCCATTCCTTGCTGACAAAGGCCGCTCCGAAGATGTCCTGTTCACCTTGGAGTCTGACTCCGTCGGCTTCAAGGTGGATAGAGCCGCGTGATCCTTCGAGGGTACCGTTGCCTTTCGACGGCTTGAGCGTGTTGTTTACCTTCACGTCAGGGGCGGTGAGGGCAGCTTCGAGATTGAGCTCACCTGCTCCCTGGCACAGCTGCGGCGCTTCGGGGACTGGACGGGCGGTCTTCATGAGCAGCACCTTCACCTCGTCCGGTGTCGCCGACGGCCGCTGGTCGAGGACCAGGGCGGCGGCCCCAGCCACTACCGCGGTGGCCTGCGACGTACCGGAGCCGAGGAAGAACCGGTCGGCGACCACGGCAGACGAGTAGTTCAGGTCGGCCTCTGAACCCGGGTTGCGCAGGGAGATGATCGACCGACCCGGTGCCACCAGGTCGACATGCCGGGACGTCGTGCCGCAATTGCTGAAGCTGGTGACGATGTCGTCACCAACCGAGACCTGGTCTCCACTGTCGATGGCGCCGACAGCGATGACGAACGGGTCGTAGGCCGGGTTGCGAAGCGGGTGCCTGTTGCCGTCGTTGCCGGCGGCGGCAACGACCACGATGCCGGCCTTCCACGCTCGCTCGACGGCGAACGCCAGCGGATCCGAAATGTACTTCTGATCCCCGTCGGTACCGTAGGCAAGAGCGATGACCCGGATGTTCATTCCGTTGTCACGGCGGTGCTGCACCACCCAGTCGATGGCAGCGATCACCTGCGACACGTCGACCGACCCCTCATGGTCGGCGACCTTGACGTTGACGATCCGGGCTCCCGGAGCCATGCCGAGGAACGGGTCGCCGGCTGCGCCGGAGTAGCGACCGATTCTCGCACCGTTGTCCCGACCGGCGATGATCCCAGCCATATGGGTGCCGTGACCGTAGGTGTCCAGATACTGAAGGTTCTCAGCCTGCGACTCGAACGACAGATCGATCGCGTTGATCACCTTGCCGGGATAGGTGAGGCCGTTGACCGGCACGACGCCAGAATCGATGAGCGCGATGTCGATGCCGGCCCCGGTGTATCCAGCCTCCCAGTAGTCGGCTGCTCCGGTGAGTACCTGGGCGACCGTGTACATAGACCCCTTGGTGGACGCAGGCAGGTAGTTGCCTCCCAGCGAAGCGGCGCTCTCCCATCCAGCGCCCTGCAGCGGCGATGC
>JANTGE010000130.1 GCA_024763085.1 Acidimicrobiia bacterium | reverse complement strand
TGGACGCCGCTGCCCGGGCAGCCGGGCAACGCGGTGATCAGCGGCCATCGGACCACCTACGGCGCCCCTTTCTTCGACCTGGACCAGCTCGAGCCTGGGGACGAGATCATCATCGAGACCGCCCTGGGGCGGCACATCTACGAGGTTCGGGAAGTCTTCATCGTGTCGCCGACCGATGTGTGGGTGACCGACCCGATGCGCGGCGCCTGGTTGACCCTCACCACCTGCAACCCGAAGTACTCGGCGAGAGAGCGGCTGATCGTCCAGGCAGAGCTCGTCGAAGGTCCCAACTACGAGTACGCCGAAGCGCAGAAGGCTCAGTTCACCGAGGCGGCTTCCTGATGAGACGGCTCTTCGACGCGTTGCCGGGCCCGCTCTTGGTCAGAGTGCTTATCGTCGTCGTGCTCGTGGTGGTCGCGCTCATCCTGCTGGGGCTTCTGTTCGAGTGGGCGGGTGACCTGCTCGACACCGGCGGCACCGTCGGCTTCTAGACCGGGCCTCGTCCTACGAGTCGACTCCGAGATCCTGGCGGATCAGGTCACGAAGCACATCTTTGGTGATCGCCCCGCGGATGGTCCTCACCACCTCGCCGTTGGAATCCACCAGCCAGGTTTGCGGCAACGCGTTGACCGCATAGGCGCCGGCGATCGTACCGGTGGTGTCGACGCCGATCGGGTAGGTGATCCCTATCTCCCGGGCGTAGCTCGTCGCAGCGTCTGGGGTGTCTCCGATGGCGACGCCGATGAACTGCACCCCGGCGGTGGTTTGCGACACTTCGTTGAGGTCTGGCATCTCTTCCCGGCATGGAGGACACCACGACGCCCAGAAGTTGATGACGACGGGCCGGGAACGCAGCGCCGACGACAGGGTGAAGGTATCGCCGTCGATGGTGGCGACGGTGAAGTCGGGAGCGATGGTGGCCCCCGGTGAAGGCGCGGCAACGAATGCCTGTTCGCCGCCTGATGTGCAGGCGGCGGTCAGAAGCCCAACCACGAGTATCAGCAGAACGACTCTGCGCATGGGCGCAAGATTAGTACCCCCTGGGGGTAGCGAAATCGCCGTGTGCGGTCGGCCCATCGTTCTCCAGTTGGGCGCCCCATCGGGGACGTCGGCGTCCGTCTGCGGGAGCCGGGTAGCCTGCCGTCGTGCGACTCTTCGAAGCCATCCTCGAACAGATCCCGTATCTCGAAAAGGAGATGCTTGCTGCCGATGAGCTCATTCGGCCCGGAGACGTGTGCGTGGACGTCGGCGCAGCCGGAGGCACTTGGACGTTGCTGATGGCGGCCAAAGCCGGCCGCCGCGGACAGGTGCATGCGTTCGAGCCTCGCCCACGCAGCTACCGGGCCCTCGATCGCATGCGGCGGCTCTTTCGGGGAACGACGGTGCATCTGTACCGCCTCGGGCTGGCTGACGCTCCAGGCACCGTCGAGATCCTCATTCCGAAGGCCCGCGGGATCCCGTTCACCACCCGGGCGTATCTGGCCGAGGCATACGGGCACCCTGCCGACGCCACCCCGGCCGGGTTCACGTCGACGGTCCGGATGGAGATCCCCGTGGACACGCTGGACGCCATCGTGGCCGCCGGACAGATCGACCGGGTCGATGTGATCAAAGCCGACGTCGAAGGGGCCGAACTGGCGGTCCTCCAGGGAGCCAGAGCCACCTTGGAGCGGTTTCGGCCTCGCATCCTGTGCGAAATCGAGGACCGTCACCTACACCGCTACGGCAAGCGACCCGCCGACGTCGTCGAGTTCCTTGCCGAACTCGGCTATCGGATGTTCACCTTCGGCGGAGGTCGGCTGCACCCGGCCGACGAAGTCACGGCCGGAGAGAACAACTACGTGTTTCTCTCCGGCCGGACCTGACTCTTTTCCTGCTCGGAGCCGACTACTCCTGGGCCATTCTCCGCAGGACGGTGTGCAGGATGCCGCCGTTGCGGTAGTACTCGACCTCCACCGGGGTGTCGACCCGTGCGATCGCCGAGAACTCCACGCGGGTGCCGTCCGTCTTGGTGGCGACCACCGGGACGAACTGGCGTGGCTTCAGCATGTCGTCGATGGAGATGTCGTACTGTTCGGTGCCGTCGAGCCCGAGGCTGTCGGCGTTCTCGCCCTCCGGGAACGTGAGCGGAAGCACCCCCATCCCGACGAGGTTCGAGCGGTGGATCCGTTCGAAGCTCTCGGCGATGACGGCCTTTACGCCGAGAAGGAACGTCCCCTTCGCCGCCCAGTCGCGGGAGCTTCCCATGCCGTAGTCCTTGCCGGCCAGGACGATCAGCGGGATGCCTGCAGCCTTGTAGTTCACACTGGCGTCGAAGATCGGTTTGATCTGTCCGTCGGTGAAGTCGAGCGTCCAACCACCTTCGGTGCCGGGCGCCAGCTGATTGCGGACCCGGATGTTGGCGAACGTACCGCGGGTCATCACCCGATCGTTGCCGCGCCGCGATCCGTAGCTGTTGAAGTCCTTCGGTTCGACGCCGTGCTCGATGAGCCACTTACCCGCCGGTGAGTTCGGATCGATGGCGCCTGCCGGGCTGATGTGGTCGGTGGTGACCGAGTCTCCGAGTTTCGCCAGCACCCGGGCGCCGGTGATCGGCCGGATTGGAGGCACCTCTGTGGTGAGCCCCTCGAAGAACGGCGGCTCCTGGATGTAGGTGCTGTCCGGATTCCAGTCGTAGATTGCCCCGCCGGACGTTTCGATGGCCCGCCACGCTTCGGGGCCTTCGAACACGTTGGCGTACTCGGCTTCGAACTCGTCCTGGCGTACATATCGGGCGATGACGTCGGCGACCTCCTGCTGGGTTGGCCAGATGTCCCGTAGGTACACCGGCTCGCCATCGCGGTCGGTGCCGATCGGGTCGTTGACCAGGTCGATGTCGACGGTACCGGCCAGCGCATACGCGACGACGAGCGGTGGCGACGCCAGGTAGTTCGCCCTGACGTCAGGGGAGATGCGACCTTCGAAGTTCCGGTTGCCCGACAGCACGGCGGCGGCCACCAGGTCATGCTCCTGGATGGCGTCATGGATCGGTTCCGGCAGCGGACCCGAGTTGCCGATGCAGGTGGTGCACCCGTACCCGACCACGTAGAAGCCGCAGGCCTCCAGATCGGCGAGCAGCCCAGACTCGGTCAGGTAGTCGGTGACGACTTTCGATCCGGGCGCCAGCGACGTCTTCACCCACGGTTTGCGGGTGAGCCCGCGTTCGTGCGCCTTCTTGGCGACGATCCCGGCTCCGACCATGACCTCCGGGTTGGAGGTGTTGGTGCACGAGGTGATCGCTGCGATGACGACGTCGCCGTCGTCGAGCTCGAACGTCTGCTCGTCGAGCGTGACCGGTCCGGTCTCGACCTTCTCGTCGCCACGGCCGAACGTGGTGGCGAGGTCTTGCTGCCACTGGGCCTGCATTCGGTCGAGGTCGATGCGGTCTTGGGGACGTTTTGGTCCGGCGAGTGACGGTTTCACCGTGCTCATGTCGAGTTCCAGGACGGCCTGATAGTCGGCGTGGAGTCGATCGTTCCTCCAGAGCCCCTGCAGCTTGGTGTACTGCTCGACCGTCTCGATGAGTGATTCGGGGCGTCCGGTGAGCCGCAGGTACCGGAGCGTCTGCTCATCGATGGGGAAGTAGCCCATCGTCGCTCCATACTCGGGGGCCATGTTCGCCAGGGTGGCTCTGGTGGCGAGCGGCAGCTCCGGAAGGCCGGGCCCGTGGAACTCGACGAACTTGCCCACGACACCATGGGCGCGGAGCATCTGGGTGACGGTCAGCACGAGGTCGGTGGCGGTGGCACCCTCGGGGAGTTTGCCGGTCAGTTTGAAGCCAACCACGGCGGGCACGAGCATGTAGATCGGCTGGCCGAGCATCACAGCTTCGGCTTCGATGCCGCCGACGCCCCAGCCGAGCACCCCCAAACCGTTGATCATCGTCGTGTGGGAGTCGGTCCCGACGAGGCTGTCCGGGTAGAGCGTGGAGCCATCGTCCCAGACGACTTTCGCGAAGTACTCGAGGTTCACCTGGTGGACGATGCCGGTCTCGGGCGGAACGACGCTGAAGTTGTCGAACGCCGACTGGCCCCACTTCAGGAACTCGTAGCGTTCCCGGTTCCGCTCGAACTCCCTCTTGGCGTTGTAGAAGAGGGCGAACTCGCTGCCGAACGCGTCGACCTGCACCGAGTGGTCGATGACGAGGTCGCACGGCACGAGCGGGTTGACCTTCTGGGCGGCCGGTTCGGTCCCGGTCATCCTGACGATCGCCGACCGCATCGCCGCCAGGTCGACGACCGCCGGGACGCCGGTGAAGTCCTGCAGGATCACCCGTCCTGGCATGAACGGGATCTCTTCGCTGCCGATCGACGATTCGTGGTACGCCGCCAGGCGGGCCACGTCGTCGTGGGTGACGGTGTGGCCGTCGAGGGTACGGAGTGTCGCTTCGAGAAGGACCTTGATCGAGTAGGGGAGCCGGTCCAGGTCGGCGTCGAGTCGGTCGAGCCGGTAGACGGTGCGGTCTCCCAGGGGCGTGGCGAGGATGTCGCGCGCGCTGTCGGTCATGCTTCACCTCTTTGTATCGATGAAGCCAGTGTACCGAGCGCCGGCGCGGCCGCTGAAAGCTGGCCGCTGTGGGAGACACCCCCATCGACCTCGGCTCGTTCCTCGCCGAGCCCACTTCATGGCAGGGAGGATTGCGCTCATTGGTCCCGGTGCCCGGTTGGAGGTTGGACGTCGCGCTCGCCCCGCGGTCGCTTCTGCGGTCCCACACTGCGACACCCGATACTCGGTACGAGGTACGGGCGAGCGCAGCGAAGCTCCAGGGGTAGGGATGTGCGTGCCTACCAGGAGACGGCCGTTGTCCTCCTGGCCAACTCACAACTCAGAACTCAGAACTCAGAACAGTCCCAAGACACCCCCATCGACCTCGGCTCCGCCTCGGCCACTTCATGGCAGGGGGAAGCATTTGCTCATGTGTCTCAGTGTTCAGTTGGGGTTCGACGCCGCGCTGTCTCCGAGAAGCGGTCGGGGTCTCCCACCGAGATACTTCTCCCTTGGCAGGGAGGATTGTGCTGATCGGTCCCGGTGCCTGGTTGGGGTTGGGGTGTCCTGCACCAAGA
>JANTGE010000129.1 GCA_024763085.1 Acidimicrobiia bacterium | reverse complement strand
ATCAGGGTCTGCACCTCGTTCGTACCCTCGTAGGTGTAGACGGACTCGAGGTTGTTCATGTGACGGATCACCGGATAGTCGAGGGTGATGCCGTTGGCTCCGAGCACCGCACGCGCCGAGCGGGCCACCTCGATGGCGTTGCGGACGTTGTCGAACTTGCCGAACGACACCTGCTGGTGGGTGAGCCTCCCCTCGTCTTTGAGCCGTCCAAGGTGCACGGCGACAAGGGTGCCCCGGTTGACCGACACCAGCATGTCGACGAGCCGTTGCTGAACGAGTTGGTACGACGCGATCGGTGCGTCGAACTGTTTGCGCTCGATGGCGTAGTCGAGAGCTGCCTCGTAGCAGGCGCGGGCGGCACCCATCGCACCGAAGAGGATCCCGAAACGGGCTTCGGTGAGACACGACAAGGGGCCCTTGAGGCCGACGACGCCTGGCAGCACCGCGTTGCCGGGGAGTCGAACGTCGTCGAGCACCAGCTCCGAGGTGATCGACGCCCGCAACGACAGCTTGTGGTGAATGTTGTTGGCGGTGAACCCCGGAGTGTCCGTGGGGACGATGAACCCCCGGACGCCTTCATCGGCGCGGGCCCAGACGACGGCAACGTCGGCGATGCCACCGTTGGTGATCCACATCTTGGTGCCGTTCAGCACCCAGTCGTCGCCGTCGCGTCGCGCCCGGGTCCGCATCGAGCCGGGATCGCTGCCGGCGTCGGGTTCGGTAAGTCCAAAGCAGCCGATCGCCTCGCCGGCGGCCATCTTCGGGAGCCACTCCTGCTTCTGTTCCTCCGAGCCGTACTTCCAGATCGGGAACATGGCCAAAGAGCCCTGCACGGAGACAAAGGACCGCACGCCGGAGTCGCCGGCTTCGAGTTCGAGACAGGCCAGCCCGTATGAGGTGGCGTTGGTGCCGGCGCAGCCGTAGCCGTCGAGGTGCATGCCGAGCAGACCTAACGCGCCCATTTCTTTGGCCAGCTCCTTCGGGAAGGTGCCGGCTTCGAACCAGTCGGCCACGTCGGGAAGTACACGATCGGCAACAAACTGCCTGACGGTGTCTCTGATGAGGATCTCTTCGTCCGTCAGCAGGCGGTCGATGTCGAGAAAGTCGCGCGGGTCGGGGGTTTCGGCCATCTTCCTCCTTGGTCGACGACAGGCTACCGGGTCGAGGGGCATGCCGGGTTGTGCCAGCGCACAACCTTGTGCGCTTGGTCACGATGCGTACCGCGCAGCGTTGGTTATGCGCTACGCCGCACGAGACGGCGGCGTTCCTGCTCGGTGGTGCCGCCCCAGATCCCGTAGCGTTCACGCGCCACGATCGCCCACTCGAGACATTCGTCACGAACGGGACAGGTTCGACAGACCGCCAGCGCCTGCTCGGGGTCCTCGTCCGGTCCGGGGAAGAACAGGGCTGGATCCATGCCGCGGCAGGCGGCGTCTTCTCTCCAAGTAAACAATTCTTCAGTCATCAGTATGTACAACGCCTCAGGAAGCGTCTTCCTTTCCGACGTATTCGGAGCCAGGAAAGTTCCCGGATGACGGCAGTTCAGTGACGAATGATTCATTACACTGGCGGACACATCGGTTCCAGGAGCTTCACTTGCAAACGCTGTACTTCGCCTATACCGCCCTCATGTCGCCTCGTCGTATCACGGAGATCGCTCCAGAGGCGGAGTTCAAGTTCATCGCCCATCTACCAGAGACCAAGCTGATCTTCCCCTTCGAGGGCAACGGGTGGGAGGGTGGACTTCCTTCGGTGAAGCCGGAGCCCGGTAACACGGTCTGGGGTGCGGTCTTCGCGGTACCGTCGAAGGCGCTGAGCAAAATCGACGGTGCAGAGGCGGAGGAGGGTCGTGTCCGCACCGACGCGTTCAAGGCGGTCGATCGAGAGGGACACCGGCACCAGGTGGTCACCCATGTGCACAACGGCTCCGCCACCGGTGACTACACGCCGAGCCGGGAGTACATGAAGCTGGTCGTCGAGGGTGGCCGCCACTGGAAACTCCCTATGGGCTGGGTGATCGGCCTCGAGGAGTACGTCGAGGAACCCCTCTTCTAGATGATCCCCCTGAACCCTGGGCTCGACGGATCCACTATGGATCCCTGGAACCCAGGGTTCGAGAGGACCACTATGGATCCCTGCAGCCCACGGTTCAGGATCCTGGCGCGCCGACGCCGGGCCGAAGCCCGGCGCCTTCGCCTACGGAGGAGCCTTACCTACCTTTGACTCGCGCCTGCGTAGAAACGTTTCAACGGAACGCCGGGGCCACCCCATGCGTTGTATCCTGATGAAGCGAGTTCGCCGGGCGGTCGCGGGCCTTCGGGCCTGAGGAAAGTCCGGACTCCACAGGGCACGGGTGCTGGATAACGTCCAGGCGGGGTGACCCGACGGAAAGTGCCACAGAGAACAGACCGCCGATGGCCGAAAGGCACAGGCAAGGGTGAAACGGTGGTGTAAGAGACCACCAGCACCCCGGGTGACCGGGGTGGCTCGGCAAACCCCACCCGGAGCAAGGCCAAGCAGGGACAGGGCTGCCCGCCCGCTACGTCCCAGGTGGGCCGCATGAGGCCGGCGGCAACGCCGGTCCCAGAGAGATGACCGTCCTCGACAGAATCCGGCTTACAGGCGGACTCGCACCCCTTCGAAGGCCCCCACGGGGGCCTTCGTCGCGTGCCATAGGAAAACCTGCGCGCCAGGATTCGAATGTGTGCCCATCGAGACCAGGTGGTCGTCGGAGAACCGGCATGCAATCGCTGTCACGGCAGCATGGTTTGCAGTCCCCCGTTGCCAAGCGGGCCAGGTTCTCACGCGCTCATGCTCTTCAGCTTCGATGCTCGCCGCCGACAGGGGAACCAGACCGGTAGAGAGTGAGAGACGATGGGCGCAGCCGACGTCGACCCAGCAGGCCCGGTCCTCGCCGAAGCTGCGGACGAGGGCCGCACGTTCGCGCCCGGATCCGACCTGACCGGTATCGACCTTGCCGGTGCCGATCTCACCGGCGCAAACCTGACCGGCTGCATCCTTCGCGACGCAAATCTGGATGGCGCCGACCTTTCGGGGGTAAGCCTCATCGGTGCTGACCTCGCCGGCGCGAATCTGTCGAATGTGACAGGGCATCGGGCCATCTTTGGGCAGGCGGACCTCAGCGATGCGGTCCTCTTCGGGGCCGACCTAACCGAGGCGACGTTCTCCCGCAGCAGCCTTCGTGGCGCCGACCTTCGAGGCACCACCCTTACCGGCTGTCGTTTCCGAGAGGCCGATCTGTCCCGCTCCGACCTGTCGAAAGCCAATCTGCAGGAAGCCGACCTCACCCTTGCGAAGCTCGACCATGCGTCGTTCCACGACGCCGATCTGCGACATGCGAGACTCAGGGCCGCCTCCGGGTTCGCGACGACGAACTGGATCGGTGTGGACATCGTCGACGTCGATTTCGCCGGCGCCTACCTGCTACGTCGAGAAATCATGGACCAGAACTACCTGTTCGAGTTCAGGCACAGAAGCAGGATCAACGAGCTGGTCTACTGGATCTGGTGGATCACGTCCGACTGCGGACGCAGCATCGGGCGTTGGGCTCTGTGGACGGTAGGTATGGCGGTCATCTTTGCCTTTGCCTACAGCTTCGTCGACGTCGACTTCGGTCAATATCAGACCGGAATGTCCCCCTTCTACTACTCGGTGGTGACCCTGACGACCCTTGGCTACGGTGATGTGGTGCCTGCCTCGCAGGGCGCGCAGTTCGTCGCGATGGTGGAGGTGATCATCGGCTACGTGATGCTGGGCGGATTGCTGAGCATCTTCGCCACGAAGATGGGAAGGCGAGCCGAGTGAGAAACCCTCTTCGCACGAGACGGTCGACGGGCAAACGTCACCCGCAGCTCGAGAAGGCGCTCGGAGACTACGAACTGCCAACGGTGCCGGCGGTCATTACCGAAGCTCTGGCCCGCATCATGGATCCCGAGTGCAATCTTCACGACGTCGCGCAGATCATCGAACGGGACCCGGGTCTTGCCGCGAAGCTGTTGTCGATGTCGAACTCGGCTGCATTTGCCCCGCGAACACCGGTCCTCGCGGTCACTCAGGCCGTGGTGATGCTCGGCCGCAACAAGGTCGAATCGCTGCTCATCTCCTTGGCTGCCAATCGGGCATCGAAGGCAGCGGCGCCTCCCGGCTTCGACCTCACAGAGTTTTGGGTCCGCTCGGCATGGAGAGCGACCACCGCCGACCTGCTCTCGGCGGCCGTCGATCACCGCCGACGTGCGGAGAATCTCACCGCTGCGCTCCTCGAGGACGTTGCCGTTCCCGTGATCCTCCGTTGCCATCCCGAGTACCAGAAGGTCCTCGACCGATGGGAGCACGGCTACGGCAGTCTCGACGTGCTCACCGAGGCACGGTTCGGCTGGTCGCATCGTACAGTGGCCGGCTGGATGTTCGAACTGTGGGAGTTCCCCGAAGAGCTGATCACCGCCGTCACCGAGACCGGAGACCCCGCGACCGACGAGGTCGCCTATCCGGTCGTGCGAGTAGTGTCGCCTCTCGGCGCCCCGGGTGTTTCTGACCACAACGTCGGAGCGGTCGCCGACAAGATCCATGACGTGTTCGGACTCGAAAACGATCGAGCCGTAGCGATGATCACCGAGGCCCGCACCGCCGCCGGTGGTCTCGCCAACGCCCTCACCTGACACCGGCGGAAGCCCCCATCGCCTCCGATAGACTCGGAGAACACCTCGAGAGGAGACAATGTTGGGTTCGTTCAATCCGCCGCGCACGCCGGTGCCATCCGACCTCGAAATCGCCCAGGAGGCCCCACTGGACCCGATCCTCGAGATCGCCGCCAAGGTCGGGCTCACCGAAGATGACCTCGACCTGTACGGCAAGTACAAGGCGAAAGTCCATCTGGATGTACGGGACAAGTTCGCCGACCGTCCGCTCGGCAAGTACATCGACGTCACCGCGATCACCCCGACCCCGCTCGGGGAAGGCAAGACGACGACAGCGGTCGGGTTGTCCCAGGGCATCGGAAGGCTCGGTCATACGGTGTTCACCACGCTGCGTCAGCCGAGCATGGGGCCGACGTTCGGCATCAAAGGCGGCGCCGCCGGAGGCGGATACAGCCAGGTGATCCCAATGGAGGACTTCAACCTGCATCTCACCGGCGACAT
>JANTGE010000128.1 GCA_024763085.1 Acidimicrobiia bacterium | reverse complement strand
CGTCGCGGCGGTCTCGGGTTCTGCGTCCATGTCGATGCCGTACCGGGCCTGCAGCAACTCTCGGGCGACGTCGCGAAGGAGCCGCAGCATTCGCCGGTCGGCATCGAGTTCGGTGGTTCGCCCGAACCGTACGACCCGTTCGAGCCTGGCGAGCTCCGGTGGAATCGGACGAGTTCCTCTCCGTCGTGACGCATCCGGTGGGGTGAGGCGTTCGGGGGTGCGCTGTCTGAGAGCCACGAGTGCGATGACGGCAACGAACGCAACGATGATCTCATAGAGCGCCACGTTGGCCCCCTGTGAGAACACGAGGAGCGCCAGCGCTGCCAAGCCACCGGCGGTGAGAACCGAGAGGACCACCGATCTCATCGCGGCGCCCCGAGCTGATCTCGGATGTCTGTGAGCGCCGCCCTCGCCTCCATGGCCATGGACAGATCGATGTCGTGTGGCGAGAAGCGGGCTTCTTCGAAGAGGGAGGTGAGGCGAACGGTCGATCGCGGGAACACGTCGAGCGTTCCGAGCACGCGTTCGAGATACTGCCGGGGGCTCTCGGAACGTTTTCTCGCCACTCCACCGTCGGCGAGGGATCGCTCCATCCTGGCGTAGGCACCAATGACGACACGGCGCGGATCATCGGACTGGTCGAGCAAGTCGAGGAGGTCGTCGATGGCGTCGGCAACGGCCTCTCGCGTGTCGTCGCCGTCGGCGGTCTCCTTGGCCAAAGGTTCGGTTCTTACGCTGAGCAGAGCCAGGGCGACGGCCGCCAAGGCAGCGAACACCACGATGAGTCCTGCCCCGGATCCCGCCGGCGGAGGCGGCTCGGCCAGCTGCGTCTCCAGAGTGGTGGCACTGTCGGCGGTGGTGGTGGTCGTGGTCGTTTCCAGCGAGTCGATGGTGAACCCGCCAAGGCGCATGAGCACGATGAGGATCGCCAGCAGCATGATGGCTCCGGCGATCGACGACGAACGCCCTTCCCGCCGTTTCCGACGGCGGCGTTTCCCTCCGGGCAGCATCAGCCAGATGATGAAACCGATGACGATGCCGGCGACCACCACTTCGATGCCGAGCGAAACCAGGTCCCAACGGACATTCAGGCGCGGCGCTGCGTTCGGCCGGGGCAGCTCCCGGGCGGCCAGTGCGATGACGGCGACGAGCGCCAACAAGGCCAGCCCGACGATCACGGTGAGTCGGCGTCGCATCATCCGAGGGTATCAGTCTGCGCCCCGTCAGTCGGCAGCCGTCGCTACCCGCCCTGTGTCAGCCGAGACCCGAGCGCGACCTCTCGTACCAGTCGAGCGTAGTTGTCCCTTGCCGGCGGCCGGGACACGTATTCCCGGTCGCGTGCGTTCCTGCCCGACCTGGGGACTGCAGAGGAAGCGACGATCCGCTCCCTCAGCTATCCGGGCTCTCGATGTGGACCGTTGCGGCCAATCGCCGTCCGGCGACGATGGCGGTGACGGTGCCGATCGCTATAGCGCCAAGCAGCGCCACAATCGGCCCGACCGGCGGACCCCAGACAAGGGCGGTGAGCCGGTTGCCAATCAACCAGCTCACCATGAGCGCCATGAACCCGAGTCCGACACCCGTCATCCGGGCAGCAACCAGGTCGGGATCAGGCGACATCTCAGCCCTTGAACAGTTCGAAGAACGGTGGGAACGTTCCCAGCACCCCGACGATGCCCAGCCAGAGTCCCCACCAGAACATCTTGCGAATGTCGACGTCCTTGTCCTTCCACGCTGCGTGGAGGCCGGCCCACGAGACCAGCCACACGATCACGGTGATCGTGCTCTTCCCGGCGAGCGCACCGACGCCGAGACCGAAGTCGAACGACCCCAGGAAGCTCCCCAGTCCGCTCGACACCTCGGACAAGGTGGTGAGAAGGCCAAGAACGAACACGCCGATGCCGGCAGCGAGGAACGCCGCCGCGCCTGGGCCGTCCGGCTTGTCCGCGAGCCCCAGTTCGGCGAGCTCCGGAATGTTTGAATCGCGATGTGTCATATTTGTCCTCCTCAGATGACCGGTGCGACTTTGTTCAAGAACGCCCCGAAGGCACCTGCCACCACCGCCGCGGCGAACGCCGCCACGAACAGAGTGATGACCGCAGCCCGAAGCCAAGGCCGGGCGATCAGTCGTGGTCCGTAGTACACGATGAGGAACGCGGCGGCAGTCGCCAATATGGGTGCTGCCCAACCGATGTGTTCCTTCCACTCCATACCCAAACCGTGCCACTCGGCGGTCGCCCCTGACACGTTTGACTTCAGGAAGTCACGGGGTGAACACGACGGCCCAGGAACAATTGCGCCCTCACAGCCGGCGTACAGGTTGTCACCGACAGGCGACAGCTTCACCCGGTACCACGGATACACGATCCACGTTCCGGTAATGACCGTCAACCATGCAGTGACCGCCATGATCCAGGTGCCCCAGTAGAGCCGCTTCATTCGTTCCTTGATCCCGGCCGCCGTGATCAGGCCCGGACGAAGACTCCAAAGTCCCGCCAAACCTCCGGCGAAAGCGAGAAGAAACAATGTTCCCAGGACCAGCCCATGGATGACGGTCCACGTCTCGCGAGTGGAAAGTTCCATACTCTCTCCCTTCTCTCCTCCGGGAGGTTAGGGGTTCTCATCAGCGCATGCTTGAGAGATTGGTCACTCTTCCTTGGCCTTACGTCCCTTTTCGGGTCACCCATCCGGGTGACCTGGCGATGGACCTCCGCCCCTGCCGGGCGGCTGCCTGGTCTCCCGCTAACGTCCACTCATGACCACCATCGAGCTGCTCGAGCGCCTGGTCGCCTTCGACACGACCAGCAGCCGCAGCAACCTTCCGCTCATCGAATTCGTCGAGACCTACCTTGCCGACCATGGGATCTCATCACGCCGAATCCCGGACGCCGACGGGACCAAAGCGAACCTTCTGGCAACGATCGGACCGACCGACATCCCTGGGATCATCCTCTCTGGACACACCGACGTCGTCCCGGTGGAAGGGCAGGACTGGTCCAGCGATCCCTTCGCCCTCGTCGAACGGGACGGGAGACTGTACGGACGGGGAACCGCGGACATGAAGAGCTTCGACGCTGCCGTCCTCGCCGCCGTGCCCCGCATGGTTGCGACCGACCTCCAGGTTCCCATCCACATCGCCCTTTCCCATGACGAAGAGGTCGGCGGCCTCGGCGCCCGTGACCTAGTGGCGGCCCTGTCAGACCTGCCGGCACTGCCGGCGTTCTGCGTCGTCGGGGAGCCGACGTCCATGCGCGTCGTCACCGCCCACAAGGGGATCACCACGTTCCGGGTCTCGGTTCGTGGCTTCGAGCGGCACTCTTCCGAAGCGCCGCTGGCGGTCAACGCGGTCGAGTACGCCGCGCGCCTGATCGTGTTCATCGAAGACCTCGCCGCCGAGATCGCTCGGAGCGGTCCGTTCGAGGATGGTTACCCGGTGATGCACACCACCGTCCACGTGGGTCCCGTCTCCGGAGGGACGGCGCTCAATATCGTGCCCGGATCAGCCGGATTCGTTTTCGAGATACGGAACCTGCCCGACGAGGATCCTCAGTCGATCGTCGACCGGATCCGCGAACACGCCGAACGGCTTACCGCTGCCATGCGTACGGTTCATCCCGACACCGGCATCGAGATCACCGATACCGCCTACCTCCCCGGCCTCGCAACCCCGGCCGTTACGGGCATCGCGCGGTGGATCTCTGAGCTGACCGGACAGATGTCGTTCGCCAAGGTGGCCTACGGCACCGAGGCAGGGCTCTTCGCCAACGCCGGCATCCCTTCGGTCGTATGCGGCCCCGGCGACATAGCCCAGGCCCACCGACCGGACGAGTACGTCACCCGTGAGCAGCTCGAACAAGCCGATCGGTTCATCGACCGGGTCATCGAATGGGTTACCAGGCCCTCACCCGCTTCGGGGTGATGCGAATGGCGACCGGGTAGCGTTCCGAGAACTGTTCGGGCGTCCACCCCAGTCGGGCCATGTGGTCGCGATACTTCGCCACGTACTCGGGAATCCGGCTCGCCGGCGGAGCCGACTCATCGATCCTGGCCACCGCCTCGATGGTCACGACGTGCCCGCCGACACCATCCGAGTCGAGATTGAGAGACACATCCGGGTGTGACGCGATGTTCCGGACCCGGGCCGTGTCGGCGAGGCTGTACACGAGGAACTCGTCGCCGTCCCACAGGAACCACACGAGCGACGTCTGTGGCCGACACGACGGCGTCACCGTCGTCAGCCAGATGACCACCTCATCTCGCAGCCGCTTCTCTCCGTCGGTCGTGAACACGGAGACCAACCTACCCTGCCGATATCATTCGGTGTATTCTGAATCTTCAGAACCATGCCGCTGTCCGATGAACACTCAGAGGAACGCCGGCTCGTCGAGGCCTTCGGCGAAATGTTTGCCGCCGGTGGCGGATCGAGCATGGCCGGGCGCCTCCTCGGCTGGCTGATGCTGTGTGATCCACCCGGCCAATCGACGACCGAGTTGGCCGAGGCGCTGGGCGCGGCCAAGAGTTCGATCAGCACCGCGGCCCGCACCCTGGTGCAGTCAGGCCTTGCCGAACGGTATCGCAAACCCGGTTCCCGGGACGTGTATTACCGGATGAGCGACGGTGCCTGGGAGCAGATGCTGGAACGGACGGCGGACGATATCTCGCGTTGGCGCCGACTCGCGGAGCGGGGCCTCGGCATCGACGCCCACAACCCGCGACTCGCCGCCATGCACGATCTGTTTCGCTTCTATGAGGAACGCTGGCCCGACCTGCTCGAAGCCTGGAAGAAGGAGCACGCATGACCACCCCTGCCATCGACGTCGACGGGATCAGCTACGCGTACGACGGGACCCTGGCAGTCGACCACATCGACTTCGAGGTCGCCGTGGGCGAAACGCTCGGGTTCCTGGGTCCCAACGGCGCGGGCAAGTCGACGACGATCAAGATGCTCACCGGTCAGCTCATCCCGGAGACGGGATCGATCCGCATTCTCGGCATGCCGATGCCCGACCAGGCCACCGACATCAAGGCCCACATCGGCGTCGCCTTCGAAGAGAAGAACCTCTACAACGTGATGACCGCGCGCGAGAACCTCGAGTTCTTCGCCAGGCTGTTCGGCGTCGACGCCGACATCGACGACCTTCTACGGCGCGTCGACCTCATCGATCGGGC
>JANTGE010000127.1 GCA_024763085.1 Acidimicrobiia bacterium | reverse complement strand
CGCCGGTTCCCACCCTTCGACGGTCAGACCGTACTCCCAGCCGTTCCCTTCGGCGAGGGCGGCGTTGCGGCCGGGGATGAGCAAGCGGGCGCCGGTTCCGGCGCCGGGGTCCTTGTCGATGTACACGTCGAACGTCTGCACCGACAGGCCACGGGGGCTCCCCCACGGGTTCTGGATCGGCGCCAGCACGTCGAAGGTCAACACCAGGTCGGCGCCGGAGACCGCCACCTGGAACCCGGTCAGGTCGTAGGAACCGGGCGTGAACACGGCATCCTTCGGGTAGGTGTAGGTGCCGGGTCCGTGGTCGTCGCCGGTCGGGTCCTGCACGTCGATGATCGCCTCGAGGTTGGCGATGTCGGGCACCTGCAGTCCTGCCGGCCCCGCCTCCGGCACCGTCTCGGCCTCCTGGTCGCCGGCGAGGGCGACCGCCCGCAGCAGCACGGTGTCGCCGGTCTCGACCGCGCCCAGCTTGGCCAACGGAACGGCAAACTCGACGAAACTGCCGTCGAACGCTGCCGGCAGCGTGTCGGTGAACGCCACGTCGGTGCTGCCCAGTTCGGGCAGCGACACGGCGAACTGCACCTCGTTCGGTGATGACACCTGCCACGACACCAGCTTGGCGGCGTCGATGCCGAGCAGTGTCCCGCCCAGCGACACGGCCCGCGTCTTCGTCGCCGACGGCGGCGCCAGATACACATCGATGCCGTCGAACGTGTCTGCACCGGTCACATCGAACCGCAGATACAGGTTGTTGGCGTCGAAGCCGTACATCACCTCGGACACGACCGTGCCGTCGGGATTGTCGAACCGGCCTGCGGTGTCCCACTCGTCCGGCTTGCCGTCGATCGTCGCAGTGAAGAGGCCTTCAGGGGACCGGTCTGCCGACACCGGTGTCGCCGCGATGATCGGCACCCCCACATACTCGGGACGCGTCTGTCCCAGCGCGTCGTACATCTGACCCAGCAGTTCCCGGTAAGCACGGTCGAAGTAGCCGTCGTCGCCGCTGTTCTGATCGGCGCCGTACCACCAGAACCAGTCGGACCCTTCGGCAAAGAGCATCTTCTCGAACGCCGCCTCATACGTGTCGGCGGAGACAGCATCCTGGGCTTTGCGGAGGTCCTGCCGGGCCTGCCACAGGTAGTCCCACGCCTTGGCTTCTTCGTCCTCGCCGATCCAGGTCGCATAGTTCGACGAGAACCAGGCGCCGGGGAACACCTCGTCGAGACCGTCCACCTGGTCGCCGAAGGCGTCGAGGTACTGGCTGGGGGTGACGGTCCGCACCCAGTCGGCGTCGGAGAGCTGCGCGTACAGCGCCCGGAGGAAATCCTTGCCGTCGTTGGGGTAGTTCTCCCAGGCGTTCTCCCCGTCGAGGATCACCGACACGACGTGCGGGCCGGTGGCGCCTTCCGCCTCGAGTTGGTCTTTGGCGTTGCGGAGTCGCCGCATGAAGTCGGTCGCCGCCGTGTCGGCGCCCATCCCCGAGTACTGGAATCCGATCTTGTCGGAGATCACCTTGTCACGGAAGAACATCGCCACCGGCGGGTTCCGCTTCAACACGGCGTTCCACGGCCGGTACAAGTCGGAGGCGGCCTGGACGGTGTCGTTGGCGTCCCGGGTGAAATTGATCCCCAGCGAAGGGGCCAGCACATCCTCGCCGGTGCCGACCCAGCGCACCCCTTCGCGGCTGAACAGCGACATGACGAGCTGCGCCACGGCGCCCTCTCCCGGCCACATGCCGACCGGACGGCGGCCGAGCAGTTCCTCGGCGACGTCGAGACCGCGGCGCACCTGCTCGGTGGCGTCGGGGATCTCGTTGAAGCGATGCTGCGGCATCTTCGCAGTCGGGTCGCCGACCAACGCAAGGTTGGTGTCGGCGATCAACGGAAGGATCGGATGCGCCAGCGGCGTGGTGGTCACTTCGATCTGACCGGCGTCCCACAGCTTCTTGTGCTCAGGCAGGACCATGCCGATGATCCGCAGGTGCTCGTCGAGGACCGTCTGCTTATCGGCCTCGCTGAAGCCGGAGCCTTCGGCCACGAGCGACGCCAGGGGCTCCTGTTCGAGGAACATCGGGTCGGTCCATGCCAGGTTGAACAACACCTGCAGGTCACGGAAGTCATCGACCCCGAACTCGTCCCCGTTGGCCCGCATCTGCGACAGCTCCTGATAGCGAGGGAAGCGGGCGATCACCTTCGGGTTCGTGTCGAAGAACCGGGCCAGGATGAAGTCCTTCTGGTCGTCGGTGAGCTGGTCGGCCGGCACCTCGGTCATCACCCAGTAGCGGTCCCGGGTGCCGTTGAGCAGTTCTTCGAGCTGCAGCATGAGTACCGGGGTGAGGTTGAACGTCGCCTTCACCTTCGGGAACTCTTCGAGGAGTGCCGCCATGTCGTAGTAGTCCTTGGTGGCGTGCACCCGCACCCACGGTCGGGTAACGACTCCGTCGGCGTCCTTCGGATACAGCGGCTGGTGCTGGTGCCACATGAGCATCAAGTAGAAGCCGTTCGGATCGAGGGGCTCTTCGGCGACGCTCGTTGTCGTGGTCGTCGGCGCCGTCGTCGTCGAGGAGACGGCACTGGTGGTCGTTGCGGATTCGGTGCTGGTGCACGCGGCCGCGACAAGCGCGACGAGCAGCACGAGGACGGTGAGGCGCTTCATGGCCGCCAGTGTAGAAGGCCGCCGGTCAACCCTTGACCGCGCCCTGGGTCAAGCCCTTGACGATCTGCCCCTGGGCGGGCAGGAACACCGCCAGCACCGGCAGAGATCCGATGATCGCCGCTGCGGTCAACTGACCCCACTTGGCGGCGTAGTTCGATTCGATGAAGAGGCTCAGGCCGACGCCATAGGTGAACTTGGTGGTGCTCGACAGCATGATCGACGCCAGGATGAACTCACCGTACAACTGCACGAAGGTGATGATGAAGATCACCGCCAGCACCGGACGGGCCAGCGGCAAAATGACCCGCCAGTAGATGTCCCAGTCGGACGCGCCATCGACCTTTGCCGACTCATCGAGCGAAAACGGAATCGAATCCATGAACCCTTTGATCAGCCATGTGTTGAACCCGATGGCGCCGCCGAGATAGACGATCACCAGCGCATTGTGCGTGTTGGTACCGAAGTCGGGGAAGATCCGCCCAACCTGAACAAACATGAGGAAGATTGCGACGAACGCGAGAAACACCGGGAACATCTGCACGATCAGAATGGTGAGCAGACCGGCCCGGCGTCCCTTCCATCGCAACCGGGAGAACGAGTAGGCGGCGGCAGCCGACATGATCAAGTTGAGGAACGCTGCGATCACCCCGATCTTGATGCTGTTCCACACCCAGATCTTGAACGGGGTGATATCGCTGTTCCAGAGTTCACGGTAGTTCTCGAACGACGGATTCTTCGGAATCAGCCGGGCGGTCGTCAGCGTGTCCGTCGGGTTGAACGAGGATCCGAGAATCCACACGATAGGAAACAAGGTGAACAGGACCGCCAGCAGCCCGACGAGGTGCCGCCAGCCCAACTCGCGGAGGTACCGGTGGAATGGAAGCCGGCGCCGATGCTCAGAGGCTGCCATAGGTTTCCTCCAGACGCTTGGTGAACCGGAAACTGAACGCCGAGATGGCCGCGACGATGAAGAAGATGAAGAAGCTGATCGCCGCCGCCAAAGCGAACTGGCCGCCCCGTCCAGAAGCCACCGCCAGGTTGTAGGTGAAGGTGATCAGAATGTCGGTCTCGCCGACCGGCACCGCATACCCGGTCAGCGGCGGGCCGCCGGTGGTGAGGAAGAAGATAGGGATGAAGTTGTTGAAGTTGAACGCGAACGAACCGATGAGCAGCGGCGCGATCGACACCATGAGCAGCGGAAACGTCACCCGCCAGAACGCCTGCCGGGCCGACGCGCCGTCGACTCGGGCCGCTTCGATCAGCTCCGACGGGATCGCCTGCAACGCGCCGGTGACGATGAGGAACATGTAGGGGAAGCCAAGCCACGTCTGCATCAACAGCACGCCGGCCTTTGCCCAGAATGCGTCTTGCAGCCAGGGAATCGGACTGTCTCGAAACAGCGACACGACCGGTTCGATGAGCCGGTTCACCGGGCCGAACCGAGTGTTCAGCAGACCCCGCCAGATCGACGCCGAGATCAGCACCGGAATGGCGTACGGCAAAATGTAGATCGACCGGTACAGCTTCTTGCCCCGCAGCCGCTCGTCATGCAGGGTCAAAGCCAGGGCCATGCCGACGATCAGCGTCAAGAGCACCGAAGCGACGGCGAACACCACGTTCCACCAAAAGACTCGAAGGAACGGCTGCCGGATGCCCTGGTTGTTCCATACCTTCGTAAAATTGTCGAACCCGACCGGCACCGGCCATCCCGGCGTGAGGGCTCCCCGTTCGTCCGGGCAGACGAACGCTCCTTCCTCGTTGTCGGCCGGGCACTCGACGCCTTCGGCACGGTCGACGAGCACATCCTTCGACGGGTCGTAGACGTAGCGCTGCTCCTTCAGGTCGGCGCTTTTGAACGTGGTGACCTGCGCCTCGCCCTTGCCGGGCAGCAACACCTTCAGCTCCTGGAGCTGAGAGACGATCGGGATGAGGTCCCGCACCTGCAACAGCCGGAACCCGTCGACCTGTTCAGGGATGCCGTCGCCGTCGGCGTCGGTCGTCTCGTACGACGCCAACTCTTCCACCGGCGGATCAGGGGGTTCGTCCCCGATGAACGGTACCGCGAACAACGTCTCGCCGTCTTCGGCTTGCAGCAGAAACCGCAGGTCTCCGGCGTCGTTCTCGTACACGAACAGTGCCAGCGTCTCGGGGTTCTCCGGTTTGAACGTGTACGTGGCGAGGCTCTGCACCACCTGGTCTTTGGGCAGAAAGTGCTGGATCGAATAGTTGGTGAACGCAATGTAGGCGTTGTACACCACAGGGACGACCGTGAGACCGACGAAGAAGATCAGTCCTGGCGACAGCCATCGGAGACCTCTCGCCAGGCTGGACCCGGAGAGAAACGTCCAGTTGACGAACACCACCATGGCGATGATGAGGCCGATGGCGGTCCAACTCCCCCAGATGAACGGGATGACGTACACCGCGAGGGCGTCGAGAAGACCGAGCAGCAGCAGTTTGATCCAGAAGCCGGGTCCCAGGGTCCTCATGTCGGCCGCATCGTAGTGGGTTCACGACAGCGGAAGGGCCCCGGGCTGCACCCGGGGCCCTTCTCGATTCGAGGCTGATCTGGCTA
>JANTGE010000126.1 GCA_024763085.1 Acidimicrobiia bacterium | reverse complement strand
CTTGCCGGCGAAGGACTCCGAACCCTCGCCCTGGCCCGCAGGGTCCTTCCCGAACACGTCGAACTCGACGAAGACGACGTAGAGCGAGACCTGACCCTGCTCGGAGTCGTCGGGATCATCGATCCGCCTCGTCCCGAAGTGCCGCAGGCGATCCGCACGGCACGAAGCGCCGGGGTCAGGCCGATCATGATCACCGGCGACGCCCCGGAGACAGCCATGGCGATCGCCCACCGCATCGGTATGGCCGCCGACCGGGCGGTGACCGGAGCCGACGTCGAAGCCATGTCCGACGAAGAGCTCGACCGAACCCTGGCCGACAACATCCTGTTTGCGAGAACCACTCCGGAGCACAAACTGCGCATCGTCACCCACCTGCAGTCACAGGGCGAGATCGTGGCGATGACCGGAGACGGCGTCAACGACGCCCCGGCATTGAAGAAGGCCGACATCGGGGTGGCAATGGGGCTCCGCGGCACCGATGTGGCCAAAGCAGCTGCCGACATGGTGCTCACCGACGACAATTTCGCTTCGATCATCGGTGCCATCGAAGAAGGACGCCGCCAATACGACAACATCCAGAAGTTCGTCCGCTACCTCCTGTCGTCGAATACCGGCGAGGTGGTCGCCGTGTTCGTCAACATCATCCTCGGCGGTCCCCTCATCCTGCTTCCCGTACAGATTCTGTGGATGAACCTCGTCACCGATGGCATGACCGCGGTAGCGCTCGGCCTCGAGCCGGGCTCAAAGGATCTCATGGAACGGCCGCCCCGGGGCGCCAAGGAGCCGATTCTCGACAAGTGGGGCGCGCTGCTGCTCCTCGGCCTCGGCGGCTACATCGGCGCCGGCACGCTGTGGCTGTTCCACGACTACCTGGGGCGGCCGGAAGGGGTGGCGATCGCCCAGACGGTCGCCTTCACCGGCATCATCCTGTTGGAGAAAATGAACGTCTTCAACTTCCGCTCTCTCCGCCAACCACTGAGAACGATCGGCTTCTGGACCAACCCGTGGGTGCTCGCCGCGTGGACGACGACGGTAGGGCTCCAGGTAGCTGCGGTGTACGTTCCGTTCCTCCAGCGGGCGCTCCATACCGTCCCGCTCGGAGTCGGCGACTGGCTGCGCATGTTCATCGTCGCCGCCCCCATCTTCATCGTGGTGGAGACCATCAAGGTCATCCGTTCGCGCCGCATGGTCACCGCGCCGTAGGAGACCCCGGGGCCGGCAGTAGTAGCCTCCGATCACGGAGGTGGTAATCATGCGTGTCACCAGCACGAGTTTCGCCGATGCCTCGCCGATCCCCGGCGACTTCGCTTTCTGCATCCCCCATCCGGAGACCCACGCCACGTTCGGCGGGAACAAGAACCCACACCTCGCGTGGAGCGACCTGCCTGGCGGCACAAAATCCCTGGCGATCATCTGCCATGACCCGGTCGTGCCGACCAAGCCCGACGACGTCAACGTGGAAGGCCGTGAAGTTCCGCCCGATCTGGCTCGGACCGACTTCTACCACTGGGTCCTCGTCGACGTCGATCCTGCACTTGGAGAGATTGCTGCCGGTCTCGACTCGGACGGCGTGACTCCCAAAGGGAAGGACCCGGAAGGTCCCGTAGGGCGGCGCGGCATCAACGACTACACGAACTGGTTTGCCGGTGACCCGGACATGGGCGGCGACTACTACGGCTACGACGGGCCGTGCCCACCGTGGAACGACTCCCTCGTCCACCAGTACGTCTTCACCGTCTACGCGCTCGACGTCGACCGCTGCGATGTGTCTGGACGGTTTACCGGCACCGACGTGCTCGCCGCCATCGAAGGCCACATCCTCGGCAAAGCGTCGGTGATGGGCACCTACACGCTCAATCCGCGACTCATGGAGTAGCGAGCAGATACAACCCAATCGTCCCTCCGCCGACGAACCGCTCATCCTCGATGTCGAGGCCGACCTGTGACGCCAGGCCAGGAACTCCCCCGGAGCGAAGGAAGTCTCGGTGATGCCGGAAGTGGTCGAACCCGGCGGCGAACTCGACCGACATGATGAAGGGCCGGTACAGCCGGCCCTTCATCGACCACGGCCCAGGGACAAAGTCGGTGACGAGCAGACGGCCATCCGACCGAACGACCCGGGCCATCTCACCGACGATCTGCGGACGTAGCCCAGGTGACACCTCATGCAGCACGAACGAGATAGTCGCCAGGTCGAAAGCGTTGTCTTCGAACGGCAGGACGGTCCCGTCGGTCAGCCGAGCGTCGACGTTGCCGAGGCGGCGGCCCACCTGGGCGAGCATCCCTGGCGACTTGTCCACGCACGCGACCGTACAGCCGGCGTCTCGATATCGTTCCAGCTGGGCACCGGTGCCGCAGCCCACATCGAGCACCCGCATCCCCGGAGTGGGTGGCATCATTTCGAGTCCGACGAGGCGGGTCTTGCGCAGGAACGGTTCGATCACCAGGTCATAGGTGACCGCGGCCCGCCGATAGGCGTCAGGTCGGTCCGGCATGTGTTCTCCTGTCTGTGCCCGGGGTGGGACTCGAACCCACACGCCCGAAGGCAGCGGATTTTAAGTCCGCCACGTCTACCGGTTCCGTCACCCGGGCTCTCCCTGCGGTGAGCCGCTGCAGCGTGCTCGACTCGCGCTGTACGGCACGGCCACAGGGTACCCAGTCTCCACGACGGAACCGCCGGCGGATCTGAACAATTCCGAAACACCCTTCGCAGGTGGAACGTCGGTGATCCGTTCGCGGTTGGCACGTACATGAAACGATTGATTCTCATCGCGGCCGTCGGCCTGGTGGCTGTCACGGCCTTCCTTGCCTTCCGTCCGGACACACTCTTCTTCGACAACACGGTCGACGAGTCGCTCGGCGAAGCGTTTGCCGACATTCCCGCTCCCTCGACCACGACAACAACCGTGCTGGAAACCGCTGCCGGCCCACCTCCCACCGTGGGAACGTCGGAGGCGCCCGAGGCGTCCGAACCATCGGTTCCGGTGGCAGTCTTGACCGGCGGGTTCTACGGGATCGACCATGCGGCATCCGGTGCTGCGACGGTCTACGAGCAGGATGGGCGCTACGTCCTGCGGTTTGAAGACGACACGGACATCCAGAACGGACCTGACCTGTACGTGTGGGTCCTGGCCGCCGACGACTACGACCCGGCGGCGCTCGACGCCCCCCTCGACCTCGGCAAGCTGAAAGGAAACATCGGCGGGCAGAACTACGAACTTCCTGAAGGTTTCGACCCCTCGAAGCACCGCAGCGTGCTCATCTGGTGTGAACGGTTCGGGGTACCGTTCGCCGCGGTCGCGCTAGCCGCGCCGTGAGGCGGAGTTCCCTCTCCTTCTCTCGAGGCGGCGTTTGAGACGCTCCAGGTTGCGACGCCACACCCACACCAGCACCGGTTTGGCGAGCCACGCGGTGATCGGACCGCCGAGCCACCAAGGAAACGTGAGGTCCTCGGACCACACGAACCGGGTTCCGTCCCCATGCGGACCGAGCGAGAACTCACCGGCGCCGGTCACCAGCCCGGTGTGTTCCACACCGATTGTCCGGCCTGGCTGCCACGACGTGACCGTCATCAGGTCGGTGGTTCGAAGCGGTCCGACCTTGGTCTCGACGCGCATGCGAGTGCCAACTCCGGACGTCGTGGATCCGATGAATTCGATCGACTCGGCGTCGGCCATCCATTCGACATGTGAGGAGAGATCGGAGACGTCCTCCCACACCACGTCGGGTGGTACGGCAATGTCGACGATCACGGTGATGCGGCTCATCGCTCGAACGAGGGAGGTTGACGGAACAGTCCTTCAGGGACGGGAGCGCCGGAACGGACGAGCGCCGCATGCCAGGCCGGCGAAGATCCCAGCCCCCAGCGGAAGAGACGGATGCCGGCCCGTCCCGCGGCGATGGTCCCTGGAACCGTCCGCAGCCCGGTTGCGGCACGTATGTTCGGCGGCAGCGTGGCGGCGGCTGCCCGCAAGAACACGTGGTAGGCGGGAAGCGTGGCCGCAGGAAGCGGCGGAGACCGTAGAAACGCCAGCGCGGCATCTCCGGCAGGCGACCACCCCACGTCCGGATGGTGGGCGATGGAGTCGGCCAGTTCGGCTGCCGTCGTCGGCAGGTCGTCGACCCGCATCAATGCCCCGAGACGCGCCTGCTCGACCACGTACCGGTCGGCGTCTTCCCCGGCGAGGGGTTCGGGGCCGAACACCTGGTAGGCGACCAGAAACGAGTCGACGAGAGCGTGGTGTACCCAGGCCGCCAGGTCCGTCTTGCCGGCCGAGTAAGGCCGGCCTCTCGACGAGCGCCCGCGAACCGGTCGGTGGGCCCTGGCAACGGTGTCGACGGCAGTCTCGACTTCGGGCATCGCGCCATACCCGGTGGCGGTGACATATGCCGAGGTTCTCGACAATCTGCCCAGCGGATCCTGCTCGTAGATCGAGTGGTCGGCGACGCCTGCTGCCACCTCAGGATGGGCTGCCTGGACCAACAGAGATCGGATGCCGCCGACAAAGGCTGCGGGATCACCAAGGACTCGCCACGTTACGGACCCCGGGCCGAACAGGCCCGGGTCGCCGTGATATCGCATCGTGTCGGCGAGCGGGTTGGGCGCATGAGCGAACAGGCCGGTGGTGCCGGCGATCATCCGGTTTCGTAACACGTCGAGCATGGTCCCTTGTCCTACGGTGCCACCACTCTGGCAGGATGAGCCGACTACCTTCGCTACTCGGCTGAGGTGCCGTGGAGTCGACGAGGTTCAGAACCCCAATCCCCGGTTCCCAGTGGCTCACCCGTGGTTCACTACGGCGGATCGCCTCTGGCCGTAGCCAGGAAACGACGCCGTTGGGGCGGTGCGGCAGGATCGATGCGGTAGCCCATCCCGTGAACGACCACGTGGTGGTGGAACCAGCAGAGCGTGGTGAGGTTTGAGGCGTCGGTGCTGCCTCCCTCCGAGTAGGGCACCACATGGTGAGCTTCGAGCCGATATCGGCTGGTACAGCCGTCGATCGTGCAGCCACCGTCGCGCCACAGGACGAACCTGCGGAGACGCGGAGGCACGACTTTCGATCGGCGGCCGATAGCCAGCGGTGTGCCGTCGTCGGTGACGGCGGTCACCTCGACGGCGCCGCCACAGAGAATCTTCTCGATTGTGAGCGGCCCGACCCGAGGGCCGGAGACGATCTCCGCGCCGGCTTCACCGTCGGTGGTCGCGGCTGCGGCAGCATCCACGAACACGGTGACCGACGCTGCAACACCGTCAGCGTCGCCAGATGCGTGGTCCTGGCACACGGCGACGAGCGCGTCGGCCTTCCGCTGCGGCTTCGTCGCTCGCATG
>JANTGE010000125.1 GCA_024763085.1 Acidimicrobiia bacterium | reverse complement strand
GGCTCGCACCTCGCCTACTCGACGCCGGCTACGACGTTCGGTGCATGGCCAGAGACCCCGAAAGGCTGACCCTCGACCCATGGTGGGATCAGGCCGAGGTGGTGCAGGGCGACGCCTTGGACTCGCCCAGTCTCGACCGGGCCATGGAGGGTTGCGAGGTGGCCTACTACCTCATCCACTCGATGGGCGAGACTGTCGGGTTCTCCGACAGGGACCGGGAAGCGGCCGGGAACTTCCGCGACGCTGCAGAGAGGGCCGGCTTGCGGCGGATCATCTATCTCGGGGGGCTCGGCAGTGACGACGAGGAGCTTTCGCATCACCTTGCCAGCAGGCACGAGGTCGGCAGGATCCTCGCATCCGGCTCCACCCCGGTGACAGAGCTGCGGGCAGCGGTGATCATCGGGTCCGGGTCGGTCTCGTTCGAGATGATCCGACACCTGTCCGAGGTGCTTCCCGTCATCATGCGGCCGAGGTGGGTGCGAACCCGATGTCAGCCCATTTCGGTCCGCAACGTGCTCGAGGTGCTCATTGCCTCGGCCGAAGACACGTCGTCGGCGTCACATGTGTACGAAATCGGCGGCCCTGATGTTCTCACGTACGAGGACATGATCCAGGGATATGCCGAGGTGGCCGGGCTCCGCCGCCGACTGGTTGTACCGCTGCCGATCTTCTCCAAGCGCTTGTCTCCAGGGTTTGTGGGACTGGTCACCCCGCTCCCGATCGAGATCGTTCGCCCACTGATTGCGTCGCTGCTTCACGACGTGGTAGTGACTCTCGAAACCCCTCCAGGGTTCGACCCGGCGCAGCTGATTCCCTACCGGGAGGCTGTTCGGAGGGCCCTCTACCGTATCGAGCATCTGGAGGTCGAGACGCGATGGTCGGACGCGGTCAACGACCCGGCGGCGCCGATGCCGACCGACCCGGCGTGGGCCCAGGCGCGAAGGATCGAGAACGTGCAGCAGATCGACTCGACGGCTTCCGCGGATCAGGTCTTCGAGATGGTGGAGCGCATCGGTGGCGACACCGGGTACTACGCGATGAACTGGGCGTGGAGCGTTCGCGGGTGGATCGACAAGCTGCTTGGCGGTGTTGGACTGCGGCGTGGTCGCCGACACCCGATCGATCTACGGCCTGGCGAATCGCTTGACTTCTTCCGGGTGGCGCTCATCGACCCGGAACGACACCGTCTCCTGCTTCGGGCCGAGATGAAGGTTCCGGGCACCGCCTGGCTTGGCTGGGAGATCGAGGAGACCGACGGGGGATGTGTGCTCACCCAGACTGCGACGTTCGTTCCTCGGGGGCTGCTGGGCCGCCTCTACTGGTGGGCGCTGCTGCCGTTCCACGCGCCGATCTTCGGCCTGATGGCGAACAACATCGTTCGGGCCGCCGAACTAGGTCGGCCACCGCACCGACTTCGATTGATCCGATCCCGGTCGGTGGCAGGCGAGATCTGACCGGGCCCGCGCCCCGAACCCAGGGTTGGTAGGCAGGTATGCCGTGCAGCGAGCCCAGGGTTGGCAGACAGGTAGGGTGCCGGTCATGTGGACGATCGCCGACGGCACGACACCGGGACCCCGTGCCCGCTCGTACTGGGTAGTGCCCGGCCGCCTGCTCGCCGGCGCCTACCCGGGTCCCGGCAACGATCCGGTCGCGACGCTTGTCGGCGCCGGTGTCACCGCGTTCGTCAACCTCACCGAGGATCTCGATCCGACGTCGGTCGACGCCACCCTGGAACGCTACGACCGTCATCTGAGCGACGGAACCCGCATCTACCGGCATCCGATCCGTGACCTCGACGTGCCATCCCCCGAGTACATGGCCGACACGCTCGACACGATCGACGGCGTCCTCGACGACGGCCACACCGTCTATGTGCACTGCTGGGGCGGCATCGGCCGGACCGGCACGGTGGTCGGCTGCTGGCTGGTCCGACACCGACTCGTTGGGCCCGATGAGGCGGTCGACGTGATCGCCCGACTCCGCAGCCACGATGCAGCTCGCCACGTCCGGTCGCCGGAGACCGACGAGCAGGTTCGGTTCATCGAAAGCTGGCAGCCGGGAAGCTGAGTCCTACCGGGTACGCATCTCAGCCGGCAGGTGCTCTCGGTCGTTGAACGTGCGGAGGGAAAACACGTGCTCCCCGGCCAGCGGGATGGCTCGAAGTCTGCCGAACGACGCGTGGTAGAGAATGAAGCGCTCCCATTCCCACGGAGTCGGCTCGGCCCCTAGAAGATGACCGATAGAGACGGCGTTCGTGCCCGCATGGGCGACGATCACGATGCGTCCCGGCTCGCCGGTGAACTGCCACAAATGGGCTCGCTCCTGGTCGGGGCGGATGCCCCGTTCGTCGAGGAGTCCTTGCAACGCAGCGGTCACCCGTTCGTGGAACGAGCGGAAGCTTTCTCCTCCCGGGATGCCGTCCCACCACGCCTCAGGTGAGCGGTGCTGGGCCTCCTGGAAGATCTGCTGCACCGTGGCTTCCGGGGTACCCGACCAGTCGGGCATCTTGATCTCTACGAGATCCGGCACGACCACCGGTTCGATACCGGTCATCGCTGCAAGTGGCGCCGCCGTCTCGATCGATCGGGTTGCCGGCGACACGATGATCTCCCGGACCGGTCGGGTCCCGGCGACCAGTCGACGGGCAGCGAGTTCAGCCTGGCGTCGGCCGAGATCGGTGAGATGCGGATTGTTCTGCGACATGCCGTCGACGGCCCACTGCGGCTGGCCGTGACGCACGAATACGAGTTCCATCGGCGGAAGCCTACCGCCGCTGCGATACTCCTCCTCATGCAAGAACACGCAGATGCCGTCGTCATCGGTGCCGGTCTCGCAGGGCTGAGCGCCGCCGCCTATCTCGCCAAAGCAGGACGGCGGGTCGTCGTCCTCGAACACCACTCGGTACCCGGTGGCTATGCCCATGAGTTCAAGCGCCGCGGCTACCGCTTCGACGTGGCGTTGCATGCCCTCGACGGAGCCGGCCCGGGTGGGTGGCTGCATCCGATTCTCGACGACCTCGGCGTTCTCGACACGGTTCCGTTGAACCGTCTCGACCCGCTGTATGCGCTGCGAGTGCCCGACTTCGAGATGGCGGTGCCGGCAGACCTGAACGAATACCGCAACCAGCTCGTCGCCATGTTTCCGGCCGAGCAGGGAGGCATCGACAGTCTCATCGGCGCGATGCGGGACGTTGCTCGGGACGTCGGCACGTACAGCCGTGACCGGGCCGCCGGTGTGAAGGTGCCACAGATGGAGATGCCGCAGCGTTACCCGGCGATGGCTACGGCATTCATGAGTTCTTGGGCCGACTTCATGGCCGCCCATGTATCGGATCGACAGCTGCAGGCGGTCTTCTCGGTGCTGTGGGGTTACCTCGGGTTGCCGCCGTCGCAGCTGTCGGCCGGGCTGTACGCGATGGCGTGGACGTCATATCACGTGAACGGTGGCTACTACCCGATCGGGGGAAGCCAGGCGATCAGCCGGGCGATCGAACGGACGATCCTCGACCATGGTGGCGAGGTTCGCTACCGGCAGACGGTCACCAAGATCGAGGTTGCCGATGGGCGCGCCGTCGGCGTCGAAACCGACCGGGGGCTTCGGATCTCCGCCGACCTGGTGGTCTCAAACGCCGGCCCCGGCGTCGTGGTCGAGATGGTCGGCCGCGAACACTTCCCTGACGAGTATCTGCAGCGGGTCGACGCCGACCGACCTGCCGTATCCAACCTCGTCGTCTATCTGGGGCTGAACCGTGACGTCGCCGAGATGGGGTGGACCCACCACGAGTTCTTCCTGTCGGAGGACTACGACCTGGACGCCGACTACGAGGCGATGCTGGCCGGCGACTTCGACCGTGCAGGCATGGTCATCGCCGACTACACCCGCAGCGACCCGGGATGTGCGCCCGAAGGTGGGAGTGTCCTCCAGTTGTTGACGTTGGCTCCGTGGGACTACGCCAACGTGTGGGGGACCGGTGGATGCCTCGATGGGTACCGACGCAACCCCGACTACCGGCGGATCAAGGCCGAGGCGGGGGAGCGGCTGCTCGTCAGGGCCGAAAAGCTTCTGCCGGGGCTGCGCGACGCGATCGAGGTCATGGAGGTCGCGACGCCGCTCACCAACTATCGGTACAGTCTCCAGCCCGGCGGCAGCATCTACGGACGGGAGCAGACGGTCACCAACATGCTGCACCGTCACAGCCCGAAGACACCGATTTCGAATCTGCTGCTCACCGGGGCGTGGATCTCCGGCGGCGGCATGTCGTCAGCGATGGGATCGGGCCGCACCGTGGCGTCGATCGCCGCATCCCTCTGAACCCTGGGTTGCACGGGTCCATGGTGGTCCCCTCGAGCCCTGGGTTGCAGGGATCCATAGTGGTCCCCTCGAGCCCCGGGTTCGCAGAGAGGTTTCAGCCGATGAGGTAGGTGCCGGTCCCGACGGCGATGAGGTCGCCCTCGTCGTTGTGGAGTTCCATGCGAGTCACGGCCACCTTGTTGCCCGCCCGCAGCGTGTACCCGGTCGCGGTGAACTTTTCGCCGACGCCGGGCCGCAGATAGTCGACCCGCAGGTCGATCGTGCCCAGCTTGCCGAACCGTTCCGCCAGCGTCGACACGTCGCCCCCGGCGACGGCGGCCGTGATGGCCGCCATGCCACCGACGACGTCGAGCGCCGCCGAGATCACCCCGCCGTGGAGGCTGCCCCTGGCGAAGTTGCCGACCAGTTCGTCTCGCATCTCGAAGGTGATCGTTGTCTCCGTCGGACCCAAGTCGCCGAGCTGCAGTCCGACGACCCGGTTGAACGGTATCTGTGCCTCGACGGCCCGGGCAAGAGCCGCCAACTCGTCTTCGTGTGACATAGGCTGTGAGTGTACGACGTCCCTGCGAGGCCGATGCCGGCGAACCTGACACCCGAATACAAAGCAGCCGAGGCGGCGTTCCGACGTGCCCGCGATCCGCAAGAGCGGCTCGAGCATCTGCAGACGATGCTGCGCGCCATCCCGAAGCACAAAGGCACCGAGCATCTGCAGGCCGACATCAAGGCTCGGATCAAAGAACTCACCGTGCAGCTTGCCGGGCCGCGACGCACCGGCGCTCGCACCGGCCCGCCGACGGTCATCCGTCCTGAAGGCGCCGCACAGGTGGCGATGCTCGGTCCGCCCAACAGTGGGAAGTCGGCCCTCCACGCCCGCCTGACCAGGTCGCATGCGGTCTCTGAGCCGTATCCGTTCGCTACCCAGTTTCCGGTGCCCGGCATGTTGCCGGTCGAAGACGTAGGCATTCAGCTCGTCGATCTGCCGTCGATCGCCCCAGAGCATCCGATCCCGTGGATCGCCAACGCG
>JANTGE010000124.1 GCA_024763085.1 Acidimicrobiia bacterium | reverse complement strand
CGATGTCGGTACGGGGCACCATGATGTCGTCGACCCGTCGGTCGCCGAGGCGGAACGCCCGTTCGATGAGGTCACGATCTGCCGGCTCGATCTCCCCTTCGGCAGCTGCCCGGCGAGCCAGGAGGCGCAGTTCGTCTTCGGTGACAGTCGGTGCCGTGGCGATACCCTTCCCGGGGGCTTGTAGATCGGCGAACCGAACCAGCACGGACACAACCGGTCGGAGCAGCCAGACGAGCAGGCTGATCGGTTCGGCGACGGCGAGGGCCACACGGTCGGTGTGTCGCAACGCATACGTCTTCGGGATGGCTTCTGCATAGACGAACAGCAGCATGGTGAGCACGATCGAAGAGAGCGTGATCCCCAACGACCGGAAGTGGCGTTCGGCGATCATGCCGGTCACCGTCGCTGCGGTGATCTGTGCCAGCAACGCACTCAGCAGGATCGTGTTGAGGGCACGTGGCAGGTCGGAGACAAGCCCGGCGAGCCTGCGACCGCGCCGTCCGTGATCCTTGGCGAGGGATGCCGCCCTCACCTTGCTGATGCGCAGCATTGCCGCTTCGGCCGCGGCGAGGAACACGGCGGCGAAGAACGCCGCGGCGAGGATCAGCCACAGTGCGATTTCGGCAGGCATCGCACCTTCGAGTCTGGCACGGTTACATCACGACGGTGCTTCTGGCGTGAGTTACAGGCGCCTGGACTCACACAAGACAGGATGGGCGGGTAGGCTCGCCGCACCGACCCGGAGGCCCGTTTGACCACGATCGTCTACCGCACCTGCCCGCTATGTGAGGCCACCTGCGGGCTTGCGGTCGAGATCGACGACGGTCAGGTCAGGCGTATCCGCGGCGACCGGGATGACGTGTTCAGCCACGGGTTCCTCTGTCCCAAAGGCTCCACGTTGCAGCACCTCCACAACGACCCGGACCGGCTGCGGACGCCGCTGATCAAGCGGAACGGAAGGTTCGTGGAGGCGACCTGGGACGAGGCATTCGATGTCATCGCCAATCGGCTCCGGTCGATCCTCGACGAACACGGCCACTACTCGGTCGGCGTCTACCTCGGCAACCCGAACGTGCACAACATGAGCGGCGTCATCTACAACCGGGCGTTCATCAAGACCCTCGGATCGAAGAACGTCTACACCGCGTCGACGATCGACCAGATGCCGAAGCATGTCTCCTCCGGTCTGCTGTTCGGCCATCCCGATCTGATCCCGGTTCCCGACCTCGACCGCACCGACTATCTGCTCATCCTGGGCGCCAACCCGCTGGTCTCCAACGGCAGTCTCGCCACCGCTCCCGACTGGCCCGGAAGGCTCGACACGATCCGCCGGCGGGGCGGCAAAGTCGTCGTCGTTGACCCGCGGCAAACCAAAACCGCCGCCGCGGCCGACGAGCATCTCTTCATCCGGCCCGGCACCGACGCCCTATGGCTGTTCGCCATCGTCCAGGTTCTGTGGGAGCAGGACCTCGTTCGTCCCCGTCGACTGCTCGACCATCTCGACGGCCTCGACGAGGTCGCCGCCGCCTGCGCAGCTTTCAGCCCCGAACGGGTCGCCGATGCGACCGGCATCGACCCGGAGACGACCCGTCGGATGGTCATCGAGTTGGCCGGTGCCGACACGGCAGCCGTCTACGGACGGTTCGGTACCCAGACCACCGAGTACGGCACGCTGGCGGCCTGGCTCGTCGACGTCGTCAACATTCTCACCGGGAACCTGGACGAACCCGGCGGCGCCATGTTCTCCAGGCCGGCAACCGAGCAGCCCCGTCCACGACGAGGGTTCCGCACCGGTCGCTGGGCCAGCCGAGTTCACGGTTTTCCTGAAGTGCGCGGTGAACTCCCCGTCGCGACGCTCGCCGACGAGATCGAAACCGATGGTGAAGGCCAGATCAGGGTGCTCGTCACGATCGCCGGCAACCCGGTGCTGTCCGCGCCCGACGCGGGCAGGCTCGACCGGGCACTCGGCTCGCTCGAGTTCATGGTGAGCATCGACCTGTACCGCAACGAGACCACCCGCCACGCCGACGTGATCCTTCCGGCACCGTCACCGCTCAACCGGGCCCACTACGACTTCGCGTTCACCGGCCTGTCGGTCCACAATGTCGCCAACTACTCACCGCCGGTACTGCCGCCTGAAGAAGGCATGCTCGACGAGTGGGAGATTCTGCTGCGCCTCACCGCGATCGCCGCTGGGATGCCCGTCGACGCCGACATCGGTCCCCTCGATGACATGGTGCTCGCCACCGTCGTCAACGCCGCAGTCTCCAACGACCGGTCGCCGGTTCACGGTCGCGATCCGGCCGAGATCATGGCCGCAACCGACGGGGGCCGAGGACCGGAACGGGTGCTCGACATGCTGCTGCGAACCGGTCCGTACGGCGACGGGTACGGGACCGAACCCGACGGGCTCAGTCTTGCCATGTTGCGCAGGAACCCTCACGGTGTCGACCTCGGAGCGCTCGAGCCCCGCCTGCCGGATACGCTCTGCACCCCGAACGGGCGCATCGACCTGGCACCTGCATCGATCATGGCGGACATTCCGAGGCTGGAGGCGTTGCTCGCCGACCACGACGGCGGGGTTCGGCTCATCGGACGGCGGGACCTGCGCAGCAACAACTCGTGGATGCACAACCTCGAGGTCCTCGTCCGAGGCAAGGAACGGTGCACGCTGCTCGTCCACCCCGGCGACGCCGAACGTCTCGGTCTCGTCGATGGTGGCGAAGCCGTGGTCACGTCCGACGCCGGCGAAATCACCGTTCCGGTGGTCATCACCGACGGCATCATGCCCGGTGTCGTCAGCCTGCCGCACGGCTGGGGCCACGACCTCGAAGGCGTTGGCATGCAGGTCGCCGCCCGCAGGCCAGGGGTCAACGTGAACACGGTAACGCCCGGGACGGTCGATCCGCTGTCGGGAAACGCGGCCCTCAGCGGGGTGCCGGTCGAGGTCCGGCCCGCCTGAGCACCGAACGCAAAACCCGGGAGGGGGCAGAATGGCGGTCCGTCCTCCGAAAGGTGCCTTCATGGCCACGCTCGCACCCACCGACCAGCAGACCGCCGCTCTCGCCGGTCACGACCCAGAAGCGCCGGTCGTCATGGTCAACCTGTTGCGGTTCGTCGGCCAGACCGCCGCAGGCTCCGTCGCCGACGGCATGTCCGGCGCCGAGGCGTACCAGGAGTACACGCGGCGTGTCGCCGGGCTCGCCGATGCGTTCTCCGGTGAGGTCGTATTCGCAGGACCGGGCCAGGGCACCGTCATCGGCCCCGAGGACGAACGGTGGGACTACGTTCTCATCGTCAGGTACCCGGCCCTGAAGGGATTCTTCGCCCTCATCTCCGACCAGCGCTACCAGGAGGTCGCCCCATGGCGGGCGGCCGCGCTGGAGGATTCGCGGCTGTTCGCGTTCGAGGGCTGAGCCCAGTACTAGGTACCAAGTACTGGGTACCGCCGGCAAGGTCGTTACGAGTCCCCGGGGCGAGCGACGCGGCTTGTTTGCTTCCCCCTCCAGGGGGAAGTGGGTGAGGAGGCTTTGGGACGAACCCGATGGGGGTAGGGATGTGCGCACCCACCATAAGATGGCCGCCCCGATCATTGGTGACTGGGGACTGGTGACTGTCTGGGAGACACCCCCATCGGCCTCTCCTCGTTCCTCGTCGAGTCCACTTCCCCCTCGGCAGGGGGAAGGAGACGCACCGTTGCTGTGCGCGGATGTTGGGGTGCGCGTCCTTTGCTTCCCCCTCCAGGGGGAAGTGGGTGAGGAGGCTTTGGGACGAACCCGATGGGGGTAGGGATGTGCGCACCCACCACAAGATGGCCGCCCCGATCATTGGTGACTGGGGACTGGTGACTGTCTGGGAGACACCCCCATCGGCCTCTCCTCGTTCCTGACCGGTACTTAGTACCAGTGCGAGTTCCACCGGTTGTTGCAACACCCGCGATGATGCGGGGGTTAACGAAGCAACGAACCGGTGGAGGTTCCATGATGGCAGGTGTGCGGTTGTGTCTGGTTGAGCGTGAGGAGATCCGGGCTGGGATTGAGCGTGGTGAGTCGTTTCGGCGTATCGCGGCTCGTCTGGGCCGGTCGGTGTCGACGGTGAGCCGGGAGGTGGCCCGGAACGGGGGTCGGGTGTGGTATCGGGCGGTGTCGGCGAACGGGCAGGCTTGGTGTCGTGCCCGCCGTCCGAAACGGTCCCGTCTGGCGGCTGATAGCGGGCTGGCGGATCGGGTCAAGGTGCTGTTGGACTCCGGCTGGTCGCCGGCGCCGGTCGCTGTGCAGGTGCGTGCCGAGGGTATGCGGGTCAGCGCCGAGACGATCTACCGGGAGTTGTATCGGTCTGGTTCGGCGCTGGGTAACCACCAGTGGCAGCGGCTGTTCCGTGCCAGACCGTCGAAACGGCGACGGCGCCGTACCCGGACCGGTATCGATCGGCGTCCCCTCGGAGCATTCAAACTGATCGACAAGCGGCCACCCGTCGACGGGCCAGGCCACTGGGAAGGTGACCTGCTGATCGGTGCCGGGAACCGCTCAGCGGTCGTCGTGTTGACCGAGACGGTCTCCAAACGGGTCCTGATCGGAGCGTTAAAAAGCCAACGGGCCGATCACGTCGCCGACGTGGTCTGTGCCCCTCCTCGAACCGGTCCCCGTCACACTCCGGAAAACACTCACCTGGGACCAAGGTAGAGAACTCGCCCGCTGGGCCCGGATCGAAACCACCCTCGGTATCGGCGTCTACTTCTGCCACGCCCACTCACCCTGGGAGAAACCCCTCGTCGAGAACACCTGCGGACTCCTACGCCGCTGGCTCCCCCGACGCTCCAACCTCTACCGGCCCCAACACGCACTCGACCGAATCGCCCACCTCCTCAACACCATGCCAAGACGACCCATCAACTGGAACAGCGCCCACGACACCTACAATCGCCTCACCGTTGCAACCACCATGTGAACTGGCACAGGTACTGGGTACCGCCGTCAAGATCGTGTCGAGTCCGTGGGGCGAGCGACGCGGCTTCTTTGCTTCCCCCTCCAGGGGAGTCCGTATTGCGAAGATCGGTGGGTAGGGCGTGGCCGGGCACTCGAGGCGGTCGACGGCTGGGAGGACATCCCGTCGATCTCGGCTCGTCGCTCTGCGAGCCCACTCCCCGCGGGGATGTGCGTACTGCGTATTGCGTACTTCGTATCGCGCCCAGGTGAGGTGCCGGCAACGCAGCCCGACCCGACCATACGGGATACGAAATGCGGACGGTGCGTGCACCGCCGGCGCGTCCCCAGCACGAAACGGCTGTGACACGACCGGCGTCTGGAGACTCGAGAGGATCCGGCCCCTATCGGCTGATCCTCTGCGTACTGCGTATCGCGACCCAAGGCTGCAACAGCAACACAGCTCAACTCGGCATACGAAATGCGACGTACGAAATACGAGCGCCACC